>CAIQYP010000360.1 GCA_903876045.1 uncultured beta proteobacterium
CGTCCAGACGCTGCAAATTGCAGTTGATGACAAACACCAGGTTGTCCAGTTTTTCACGCGCGGCTAGGCCGATGGCGCCCAGGGATTCGACCTCGTCCATTTCGCCGTCGCCGCAGAACACCCAGACCTTGCGGTTTTCGGTGTTGGCAATGCCACGGGCGTGCAGGTATTTAAGGAAACGAGCCTGATAAATCGCCATCAATGGGCCAAGACCCATGGATACGGTGGGGAACTGCCAGAAGTTGGGCATCAGCTTGGGATGCGGGTAGCTGGACAGGCCCTTGCCGCCGGTTTCCTGGCGGAAGTTGAGCAGTTGCTCTTCCGTCAGGCGGCCTTCAAGGTAGGCGCGTGCATAGACGCCGGGCGACACGTGACCCTGGATGTAGAGGCAGTCGCCACCGTGATTTTCGGTTTCGGCATGCCAAAAGTGGTTAAAGCCGGCTCCAAACATATGGGCCAGTGAAGCGAAGGAGCCGATGTGGCCACCCAGATCACCGCCGTCTGCCGGGTAGTGCCGGTTGGCCTTGACCACCATCGCCATGGCGTTCCAGCGCATGTAGGCGCGCAGGCGTTCTTCAATTTCAATATTACCGGGGCAAATTTCTTCCTGGTCTTTGTCAATGGTGTTGACGTAGGCCGTATTAGCAGAGAACGGCATGTCCATGCTGTTCTGACGCGCATGCGAGAGCAGTTGCTCAAGCAGGAACTGCGCGCGCTCGGGACCTTCCTTTTCGATGACCGCCGATAAGGCATCCATCCATTCACGGGTTTCCTGGCTATCCGCGTCAATGCTGCTAGCCGGGTTATGGGGAACTGCTGACATCGATGTCTCCTGTAGTTACTTGTATGTGTTCGCCGTCGTAATTTAGTCCGACCGCCGAAGTTTCTCATATTTTATTTGACATTTCAAGTCGTGCTTATTGAATTCATAATGTGAAATTTAGAACGAACGTGCCAAATACATTCGCCTACACTTAAGGCATGCCTTTGACCAACCTGATTTCCATTCCAAGTGCGCTGACCCTGCCACCGGTACAGCAGGCAAAACACTGGTGGTCGCGGCAGAATCCACACCGTCAGGACCGGCTTGCCATGCTCGCGCCTTTGGTGGCTGTGGCGATGTTTTTTGCTGCCATCGTCGCCGCATTTACCTATCTGCGTGCAGAAGAATTTGACCGTGAGCAAGAGGCCGTCCAACGCGATGTCGAGTACACCCAGCAGCGCCTGCGCTTGCGCCTGCTGGAGCGCCAGGAACAACTCACCCGCATTGCACGCGAGGTCTCAAATCGCGAATTGGATGTAGAAGACTTCCGCGCCCGCTCGGCCTCCATGCTCAACCAGTACCCGGAATTTCAGGGCCTGGCCTGGATCGATGAGCGTCATCGCGTCCGCATTGGCACGGGCACAGCCATTCACCCGGTGCCCGTTTCGCGCGCGGCGGCAGACCAGTCGCCTCGTCTGGAAAGCGACGCCGCCTTTGTCAGCAGCAAGCAAACCAACCAACCTGTTTACCTCCAACGCCTGCGCTCGGCTGAGTTCGCTCCGCTGATGCAGATTTACATCCCGCTGAACGAACGCAATCGCTTCTCAGGTGTTTTGCTGGCAGAGTTGTCGGTTGACGGCTTGTACCGCTATGGTGTGCCGGATGAGGTTTCGGCGCGATATGCCATCTCGTTGCTAGATGCCAAGGGAGCACTGCTTGCCGGCACTGTTATTCCAGCACGCAAGGCGTCTAGCTACTCCCTGCCCTGGACACCACGAACCAACACCTACTCCATGCCCGTCTCACCGGTGGGCGCGGGCCTTCTCGTACGGGGCCAGGCCTACCGCGCGTCTCTGGGCGTCATCGGCAGCGGTTTGTTCTGGCTGGTGGGCACGTTGAGCGTCATGACTGCCTGGATGCTCATTGCCAACTGGCGCCACACCCGGCGCCGCCTGCAGGCGCAGCAAGCCCTGGTATCGGAAACCAATTTCCGTCGCGCTATGGAAAACTCCATGCTCACCGGCATGCGCGCTATGGACCTGCAGGGCCGTATTACCTATGTGAATGCCGCGTTTTGCCAAATGACCGGCTGGGGCGAAGCCGATTTGGTCGGACGCGCTGCACCCTTTCCGTATTGGCCGGAATCCGACCGGGAACTGCTGACCTCCAAATTGGAGGAGGAGCTTTCTGGCAAATTTACGCCGGGTGGCTTTCAGGTGCGTGTGAAGCGCCGCGATGGCACCACTTTTGATGCTCGCCTTTATGTGGCGCCGCTGATTGACGCCATGGGAACGCAAACCGGCTGGGTTACTTCGATGACGGACATCACCGAGCCCAATCGCGTTCGGGAACAACTGTCTGCTTCCCACCAACGATTTACCACGGTGCTGGAGGCACTGGATGCATCGATCTCCGTTGCGCCGCTAGGCAGTGATGAACTTCTGTTTGCCAACAAGTTATACCGCCAATGGTTTGGCACCCAGGCCAATGGCCACCTGCAATTGGTGGCAGAAGCCGGTGTACCCAGCAGCCCGACCACCGACGAGCAAGACGATGCCGTCGATATGCTGGCTGGCCTGCCGACCAACGCCATTGCGGATACCGAAACCGAAAGTGGCGAAATATTCGATCAGGCCTTGGGCAAATGGCTTGAGGTACGCACCCGCTACCTGAGTTGGGTCGACGGGCGTTTGGCACAAATGGTGATTGCCACCGACATCACCAGCCGTCGTCTGGCCGAGCAACAAGCCGCCACCCAATCCGAACGGGCCGCAAACTCCAGCCGCCTGATCACCATGGGCGAAATGGCATCCAGCGTAGCCCACGAATTGAACCAGCCTCTCACGGCCATCAACAACTATTGCAACGGCATGGTCTCGCGCATCAAGTCCAAGCAAATCACCGAAGAAGACCTGCTGGGTGCGCTGGACAAAACGGCGCGGCAGGCCCAGCGTGCGGGGCAGATCATTCAACGCATTCGCTCGTTCGTTAAACGCAGTGAACCCAACCGCACGCGCTCAGAAGTCAGCGTCATGGTGGGCGAAGCGATTGAACTCGCCGAGATTGAACTGCGCAGGCGCAATGTGCGGCTTAACCACTATGTCGCCTCACGCCTGCCGCCCATGCTGGTGGACCCGATCCTGATCGAGCAAGTGCTGGTCAACCTGCTGCGCAATGCTGCGGAATCAATTGACATGGCGCAACGCCCGACCGCTCAGCGTTTGGTGGAGTTGCGCGTGGTTCCGACCCAGGTTGAGGGTCAAACGGCGATCGACTTTTCAGTGCGCGACACCGGCAAAGGTCTGGCGCCGGAAGTGATGGCCCGGTTGTATGAAGCCTTTTTCTCAACCAAGGCCGACGGCATGGGCATTGGCCTGAGCCTTTGCCGATCTATCGTTGAATCGCATCTTGGAAGAATGACCGCCGAGAACATCTACAATGGCACCGAGGTGGCGGGCTGCCGTTTTTCTTTCTGGATCCCCGTGGCGGATGTCGGTAGCCAAGCCATTAACACGCCCATCTCAAGCACATAACGGTCTGGAAATTTGAATGAGCCTGATTCCAAAAAAAGGTACTGTCTACGTTGTTGATGATGACGAAGCTGTACGTGATTCCCTCCAATGGTTGCTCGAAGGCAAGGGTTACAGAGTGCGATGCTTCGACTCTGCCGAATCCTTTCTCAGCCGTTACGACGCCCGCGAGGTAGCCTGCCTGATTGCAGATATCCGCATGGGCGGCATGACGGGCCTGGAACTTCAAAACCGCCTGATCGAAGGGCGCTCTCCTCTGCCCATCGTGTTTATCACCGGGCACGGCGATGTGCCCATGGCGGTAGATACGATGAAAAAAGGCGCTATGGACTTTATCCAGAAGCCCTTCAAAGAAGACCAATTGGTCAGTCTGGTCGAGCGGATGCTGGACCACGCCAAGGACTCTTTTGCCGACTTCCAACTCGCTGTGAACCGCGACGCCCTGCTGTCCAAGCTGACCCTGCGCGAATCTCAGGTGCTGGAGCGCATCGTTGCCGGGCGCCTGAACAAGCAGATTGCCGACGACTTGGGTATCAGCATCAAAACGGTGGAGGCGCACCGCGCCAACATCATGGAAAAGCTCAGCGCCAATACAGTGGCTGATCTGCTCAAAATCGCGCTGGGCCAAAACGCCCCCAAAGTTTGACCCGGATAAGCCCCCACAGTCGCCCACTGCGCGTGGCTCCTTGCCCCCCGAGGGGGCCGCTTTTTACCTTGGGGCGGCCCTGCGGTAAAACATCACCACTTGCCCGCAACCGGTGTTGCGGGCTTTTTTATTACGGACACAACCATGACCACCACAGCAAAAATCATTGATGGAAACGCCCTGGCGGCGCTTACTCGTGCCGATGTAGCGCTGCGTTGCAACGCACTCAAGGCAAAGGGCATTACGCCCGGTCTGGCCGTTCTGCTGGTGGGTGAAAACCCGGCATCCCAGGTTTATGTACGCAACAAGGTCAAGGCCTGCGCCGATGCCGGACTGCACTCGGTTTTGGAGCGACATCCCGCCACCATGACTGAAGCCGAACTGCTGGCCCGCATTGACGCACTTAACCACGACGACAGCATCCACGGCATTTTGGTGCAGTTGCCGGTGCCCGCGCACATTGATGCGAACAAGGTGATTGAAGCCATTTCCCCAGCCAAGGATGTCGACGGCTTCCATGTCTCCAGCGCAGGCGCGCTGATGGTCGGGCAGCCCGGTTTCTGGCCCTGCACGCCCTATGGCTGCATGAAGATGCTGGAGAGCATCGGCTACAAACTGCGCGGCAAGCACGCGGTTGTTATTGGGCGCAGCAACATCGTGGGCAAACCCATGGCCATGATGTTGTTGGCGCAAAGCGCAACTGTCACCATCTGCCATAGCGCAACAGCTGACCTCAAGGCCATGACGCTGCAGGCTGATGTGATCGTCGCCGCCGTGGGCAAGCGCAACGTGCTGACCGCCGACATGGTTAAACCCGGTGCCGTGGTGCTGGACGTGGGCATGAACCGCAATGACGAAGGCAAACTTTGCGGTGACGTGGACTACGCCGGTGTCAGCCAGGTGGCCGGTTACATCACCCCGGTGCCCGGTGGTGTGGGACCCATGACCATTGCCATGCTGCTGGTGAACACGATGGAAGCTGCCGAGCACGTCGCCGCATCCAAAGGCCTTGCATAAGCGCCGTACGGCCTTAACTACTTACTCCAAGAGGCGGCCAAAGCCGCCCTTTTTCCCTGCCCCCTGCTTTCTTTAGGTCCCATGAATCCTCTGCTTCGTTTTGACTCGCTTCCCCTGTTTGACCAGATCCACCCCGAGCATGTGCCCGAGGCTATAGACACGCTGTTGGTTGAGGCCGAAAAGGCATTGGCAACGGTGACCGCTGAGAGCTTTCCGGCTGAGTGGGTCGCCATGTCTCGCACCCTGGACGTAGCCACCGAAAAACTGGGCATGGCATGGGGAGCAGTCAACCACCTCAACAGCGTGGCCGACTCGCCTGAACTACGCGCGGCCTACAACGCCGCCCTGCCCCGCGTCACCGAGTTCTGGACTCGCCTGGGTGCCGACGAGCGTCTGTACGCCAAGTACAAGAGCATGGATATCAACGCGCTCAGCAGCGAGCAACGCCAGGCACACAAAAACGCTATGCGCAACTTCGTGCTGGGCGGCGCCGATCTCACCGGCGACGCGCGCAAGCGGTTTGCCGAAATTCAAGAAAAGCAGGCTGAACTAAGCCAGAAATTCAGCGAGAACACGCTGGATGCCACCGACGCTTTTGCCTACTATGCGTCGGATGCCGAAGTCGATGGCATCCCTGACGATGTCAAACACACCGCCATGATGGCAGCCCAAACCGATGGCAAGCCCGGCTTCAAACTGACACTAAAGATGCCCTGCTACCTGCCGGTCATGCAGTTCGCAAGCAGCAGCGCCCTGCGCGAGATCATGTACCGCGCCTATGTCACCCGAAGCTCGGACCAGGCGGCAGGCGATGGCAGCAAGTTTGACAACAGCGCCATCATTGGCCAGATATTGGCCCTGCGCCAGGAAGAGGCCAGGCTACTGGGCTATGACAACTTTGCTGAGGTTTCGCTGGTGCCCAAGATGGCCCAGTCGCCCTATGCGGTCACCACCTTTCTGCGCGATCTGGCAGCCAAAGCAAAACCTTTTGCCGAAAAAGACCTGACCGACCTGCGCACCTTTGCCCGCATTGAGTTGGGCCTGAACGACCCACAACCCTGGGACCTGCCCTTTGTGAGCGAGAAGCTCAAAGAAGCGCGTTATGCCTTCAGCGAGCAAGAGGTCAAGCAGTATTTCACTGCACCGAAGGTGCTGGCTGGTCTATTCAAAATCGTTGAGACCTTGTTTGACGTCGCCATCCAAACCGACAAGGCGCCGGTCTGGAACAACGGTGTTCATTTCTACCGCATCGAGCGCCAGGGCCAATTGGTCGGCCAGTTTTATCTGGACCCGAGTGCCCGCACCGGCAAGCGCGGCGGTGCCTGGATGGACGATGTACGTGGCCGCTGGTTGCGCCCCGACACCGGCGTTCTGCAAACCCCGGTGGCGCATCTGGTCTGCAATTTCGCTGACAGCGTGGATGGCAAACCTGCCTTGCTGACGCATGACGACGTCACCACCCTGTTCCACGAATTTGGTCATGGCCTGCACCACATGCTGACCCAGGTGAACGAGCACGATGTCTCGGGCATCAGCGGCGTGGAGTGGGACGCCGTCGAGTTGCCCAGCCAGTTCATGGAAAACTTCTGCTGGGAATGGAGCGTGCTGCAACACATGACGTCCCATGTGGAAACC
>CAIQYP010000361.1 GCA_903876045.1 uncultured beta proteobacterium
CACCAAGCCCATCCACAAAGCCCAGCCGGAACTACCTGCCAAAGCCAGCCCAGCCAGCCTTACGCCCCATGCACCGCTGCCTCCCACTGCCACTCCATTGCCTCGTAGTTTGAGCCAGAGCCACGGTGCCGCGCTCATGGTGACACCCGTACCCAGTGCAAACAATGCCATGACCGCAGCACCCTCCCATGGAGCACCTGCAATGGCGGCAACCAGTAGTGCTGAATACAGCAACCCGCAGGGTAGAAGCGCCCACAAGAACCCCAAGACCACTGGAGCTCCACCCGATCCAACACCGAAGGCCTTGGCACGGGCCCAAATGCGACGCCCGGCCAGCTCAAGCCAAACCGGTTGCTGTGCTCTCAACAACAACACCAACCCAAGGAGCAGCGCGGCCACATGGAACATTGTCCAAACCGGGCGCAGCGCGGCCGACTGGATAGTTAACCAACCTAGCCCCTGCATTGAAGCGGCGGCTAACGCGCCCAATGCCGAATAGCCGATGATGCGGCCCAACTGAAAGCTCAAAATAGCCGATGTTTTGCGCTCACCTGCGGCCTGACCAATGCCCGCGCAAGCAGCTCCACACATGGCCACACAGTGAGGGCCTCCGACAAGCCCCATCAAAAGCGCTGTGGCGCCCAAAGAAAATTGCATCCTTCGATGCTAAATGATCTTTGAAAACCTAGCTCGGGTCCGGTCTGTCTGCAAATTGCGATCAAAGACCATGGCTACGGCGCGGACAAAGAACCACCCTCTATCAGTCACCTGAATTCCCGTGTCGTCGATGTTCACCAAACCTTGGTCAATCAAGACTCCGATGGCGTCCAACTCATTGGCGAAATAGTTACGGAACTCGATTAAGAAGGCTAGCTCAATGGATTCAAACACCACGTTGCCCTGGCACATGATCGCCATGATCACTGCGCGCCGAACTAGATCGTCACGGGTTAGCGCCAGGCCCCTCACCACTGGAAAAATGCCGTGGTCCAGCGCGTCGTAATAGTCTTCAAGCGTTTTGGCGTTTTGGCTATAAGTAGCGCCGATACGACCGATGCTGGACACGCCCAACGCAATGAGATCGCAATCAGGATGGGTGCTGTACCCCTGGAAATTGCGATGCAGACGCCCTTGCCGCTTGGCAACGGCGAGTGCGTCATCCGGTAACGCAAAGTGATCCATGCCAACATAGACATAACCAGCGCCCAAGAAAGCGGCCAAAGAATGAGACAGCATGGAAATCTTGGCACCGCCACTTGGTAAATCAGCCGAGTGGATCCGGCGCTGGGGTTTGAACCGCTCAGGTAAGTGCGCATACGCATAGAGGGCAATGCGATCGGGTTTAAGCTCCACCACTTGCTTCAAAGTGCGATCAAATGATTCGGGGCTTTGCTGCGGCAGGCCATAAATAAGATCCAAATTTATTGACTCGAATCTGCGGGCACGCGCTGCGGCCACCAAGTAAAAAACCTGCTCTGCAGGCTGTACGCGGTGCACGGCCTTTTGTACGGCCAGGTCAAAATCCTGCACGCCAAAACTCAAACGATTGAAACCCAATTCAGCCAAGGTATCCAAACGTCTTTCATCGACCGTGCGGGGATCGATCTCAATAGAGTATTCACCGCCGGGCGCAAACGAGAAGTTGCGCTTGAGCATGGTCATTAAGCTGCGCAATTCATCGTCCGTCAAAAACGTAGGGCTACCACCGCCCAGGTGCAACTGGCTTACCGTTTGGTCCGTGCCAATCAACGCGGTGTGCAGTTCCACCTCACGTGTCAGGTAGCGCAAATACTCGGATGCCTTTTCAGGGTGCTTTGTGATGATCTTGTTGCATGCACAGTAGTAGCAAAGTGACTTGCAAAATGGAATATGAACATACAGTGACAACGGTAGGGCCATGGCCGCTGGACCACTCCGCCGCTGTGTGAGTGCCTGTGCGTAATCGACATCGACAAAAGCCTCAACAAACCTGTCAGCAGTGGGATAAGAGGTGTAACGTGGACCAGACACATCGTACTGACTAAGCAAATCATCGGAAACAGGGCACACCACAGTATTCATAGTTACTCCAAAGCAGTCTGTTTTAATATGCCCCAAGACCTTTTTGTCGAGTTTGATGTGAATCAAGCTAACCGAAGGCGACCCCTCAAGTACATTTAGGTTCATAATTGACATGTATCACGCAACTACATTGCTGGAAAACAATATGAAGGCAACCCACTCAGAAGAGTCACATCCATTGATTGCCGTTAAGGTGGCATCCAATGTGATAGAAATGAATTCGCACAGCATCAAGGTTGCCTGCTCGAACTGCAATTTGCGTGAGTTGTGTATGCCTTTAGGCTTGAGCCCGACAGAGCTTGAGCGAATCGATGATGTTGTAGCCAATCGCCGGAAAATAAAGCGTGGCGCCACCTTGTTTCGGAACGGCGAAAAATTCACCAGTTTGTATGCCATTCGCACCGGTTTTTTCAAGACCTGTGTAGCCTCAGAAGACGGCCGCGATCAAGTGACTGGTTTTCAAATGGCTGGGGAAATTGTGGGCTTAGACGGCATCGTCAACGAGCACCATACCTGCGACGCGGTCGCACTTGAGGATGCAGAAGTTTGCGTCATGCCTTTCGATCGCATTGAAGAGTTGTCCCGTGAAGTGAATGCATTGCAGCGTCACGTGCACAAAATTATGAGCCGAGAGATTGTTCGCGAAAACGGTGTAATGTTGCTGCTTGGCAGCATGCGAGCCGAAGAACGACTGGCAGCCTTTTTGCTCAATCTGGTACAACGATTGCACGCTCGTGGTTTTTCACAGTCCGAACTTATTCTGCGCATGACCCGCGAAGAAATCGGAAGCTACCTAGGTCTGAAATTGGAGACTGTAAGCCGCACATTTTCAAAATTTGTGGATGACGGCATCGTGGAAGTGAAACAGCGGCATGTGCGTATCTTGAATACGGATGCCCTTAAGGACATTGTGAATCCTAAGGTCTGCAACTAGAGCCTGATCCAGGCGGAACCAGTGCTTAGCCAGGTTCCGATTTATAAAGTGCTCCATAGTAAAAAGGCCTGCTCACGCAGGCCTTTTTACACTTAAGGAGCGTCCGCTGGCTTAGGCACACCCGTTGCGGCATGGTTCCTGGCCAACATCGCTGGAGCCGTGCTGGAGGGTGTACCACCCAGCGTTTTATTGATTTCAATACCCTTCTGATAATAGTTATCGTCCATTACCGGATCGGGGCGACTGATCGCCAGATATAGCGTAAAGAAACTCGCAACTACCACGATGGCTGGACCGCCAACCACCATCCAGACATGCCCGAACTTCCACCACTTTTGCGGCAGTTCCGCGTCTACGGACTGGGATATTTGACTCATGATCATCCTTTACTGTACATGTGCACACAAAACCAAACCCCTGCATCCCATCAGAATTTCTTCCGATAGGACACAGGGGCCGAAAACGTAGCAGCCCTGTGTCTATTTACTTGGCAGCAGCATTGTTTGACAGACCCCAAACATAAGACGCCAGCACATGAATTTGTGCGGCACTGAGCTTACTTTCCTGGGCTGGCATGACATTTACTTTGCCATTGTTCACCATAGCGATGATGGCATTTTCACCAAAGCCATGAAGCCAAATATTGTCAGTAAGGTTGGCCGAGCCAACTGCTTGCATGCCCTTGCCATCTGGCCCGTGGCAGGCGGCACAAACCACGAACTTTTCTTTGCCCAGATTGGCGCGCACAGAATCATTCGGACTGCCAGACAAGCTAAGCACATAATTTGCAACGTTTTTGACGTCGTCCGCAGTACCAACCGCAGCGGCCATAGGGGGCATATTACCCACGCGACCCTTGGTGATCGATTCCACAATCTTCTCGGGCGTGCCACCGTGCAGCCAATCGTTGTCCGTCAGGTTAGGGAAGCCCTTGCCGCCATGGGCATCCGAACCGTGGCACTGTGAGCAGTTGTTCATGAACAAACGTTCACCGATGGCATGGGCCTGCGGGTCCTTCGAAACGTCTTCAACCTTCATGGCTAAAAACCTGGCATACAAAGGGGCAACCTCTGCATCACCCTTAGCTACTTCGGCTTCGTACTGGCCATGTGAAGACCAGCCATAGCTGCCAGCGGAAGCACCCAAGCCTGGATACAGGTAAAGGTATACCGCTGCAAATGCGATGGTGATCAGGAACAGGCCAACCCACCAGCGTGGCAAGGGGTTGTTCATTTCACGCAAGTCGCCATCCCACACATGGCCAGTGGTGTTGTCACTAGCGGTCATGGCCCTGGCTTTGCCGCTGAACCATAGCAGCAGCAAACAGGCTGCAATGGAAATGACAGTTATGCCCGCCACATATACCGACCAAAAATTGCTTGTAAAGTCACTCATGTTGAATCCTATTGGGTAGATCAGTCTTGCTGAAAGGGCAGATTGGCGGCTTCCGCAAAGTCATCAGAACGCCGCTTGGACCAAGCCCACCACACAATTCCAATGAATGCGGCAAAGCTGACTACAGTCGCTATGGCGCGCAAGGTGTTGATATCGAATTCCATCTCGGTCTCCGAATCGTTATTTCAGTGCTAAGCCCAGCGCTTGCAGATATGCAATCACCGCGTCCAGTTCAGTCTTACCCTTGACCTCTTCTGAGGCCTTGGCAATTTGCTCATCGGTGTACGGAACGCCAACGGTGCGCAATGCTCTGAGATGTGCTGGCAGCGAATCCGCATCCACCATGTTCTTAGCCAACCAGGGGTAAGAAGGCATATTGGACTCGGGCACCACATCGCGTGGATTCGTCAGGTGAATACGGTGCCATTCATCACTGTACTTGGCTCCCACACGAGCCAGATCTGGTCCAGTGCGCTTGCTACCCCATTGAAACGGATGGTCATAAACTGACTCGCCAGCAACAGAGTAATGGCCATAACGCAGCGTTTCTGCCCGGAACGGACGAATCATCTGCGAGTGGCAGTTGTAGCAACCTTCACGTGTGTAAACGTCGCGACCCGCTTGCTGTAGAGCGGTGTAAGGCAGTACACCCTTGATCGGTTCTGTAGTGGACTTCTGGAAGAATAGTGGAACGATTTCAACCAAGCCGCCAAACAGCAGTGCGATCAAAATCAGCACGATCATCAGGAAGTTATTGGTCTCAATCGCTGCGTGAGACAGGCCGGAATTGTTATTTGACATTTTCAGTGTTTCCTTCAAGCGTGAGCGACTGCGGTTGGAATTGCAACATTCACAGCGCGACCACTAGTAGCAGTCTTGAGTGTGTTCCACAACATGATCACCATACCGGTCAAGTACAGCAAGCCGCCGAGCAGACGCAGAACATAGAAGGGATAGGTTGCCTTGACGCTTTCGACAAAGGTGTATGTCAAAGTGCCATCTGCGTTAATGGCACGCCACATAAGGCCCTGCATAACACCGGCAATCCACATCGCAGCGATATAGATCACGATGCCAATGGTGGCAGTCCAGAAGTGGACTTCAATGGCTTTGACGCTGTACATCTGCTTCTGACCAAACAACTTGGGAATCAGGTAGTACATGGAACCCATGGATACCAGGCCCACCCATCCCAGGGCACCGGAGTGCACGTGACCCACGGTCCAGTCTGTGTAATGGCTCAGTGCGTTAACCGTCTTGATGGACATCATCGGACCTTCAAATGTCGACATGCCATAAAAGGACAGAGACACGATCAGGAAACGCAGAATCGGGTCATCACGCAGTTTGTGCCAAGCGCCCGACAGAGTCATGATGCCGTTGATCATGCCGCCCCAGCTAGGAGCCAGCAGTATGAGGGAGAAAACCATACCAACAGACTGGGTCCAGTCCGGCAAAGCGGTGTAATGCAGGTGGTGAGGGCCGGCCCACATGTAAGTGAAGATCAGCGCCCAGAAGTGAACAATAGACAGGCGATAGCTATACACCGGACGGCCTGCCTGCTTGGGGATGAAGTAATACATCATGCCCAGGAACGCAGCTGTCAGGAAGAAGCCCACTGCGTTGTGGCCATACCACCACTGCACCATGGCATCCTGCACACCCGCATAGGCCGAGTAGGACTTCAGGAAACCTGCTGGCACCTCAGCACTATTGACGATATGCAGAATCGCAACAGCAAGAATGAAGGCGCCAAAGAACCAATTGGCCACGTAGATGTGGCGTACCTTACGCGTTCCCACTGTGCCAAAGAAGACCACTGCATAGGCCACCCAGATCAAGGTGATCAAGATGTCAATGGGCCATTCCAACTCAGCATATTCCTTGCCAGAAGTAATACCCAAGGGCAGGGACACGGCCGCCAATACGATCACAAGCTGCCATCCCCAGAATGTGAACGATGCAAGCTTGTCACTGAACAGTCGCACCTGACAGGTGCGTTGAACCACGTAGTAGACGGTTGAAAACAGCGCACAACCGCCAAACGCGAAGATCACTGCGTTGGTGTGTAGTGGACGCAGTCGACCATAGGTGAGCCAGGGAATACCAAAACTGAGTTCGGGCCACGCCAGCTGTGCGGCAATGATCACGCCGACAAGCATGCCCACGACCCCCCAAACTACCGTCATCACGGCGAATTGCCGTACAACAGTATCGTTGTAAAGCTCGGCTTTCTGATTTGCAAATGCCATAGTTACCTCTTCATTGTTTAACCTGATTCAAGTTTCTTGTGACTGACACGTGATCAGTTTGATGAAAATCAAACCCTCGACAAGAAAAGTGAAGAATTGTTAAGAATACCCCCGAACCGCGTGCGAGCCTTTCACGAATCTTTCAAAATTCGCTCGCCTTCTCTCTCGATGTCCTCAAATTGCCCCCGATGGATGGCCCACCACAGACCACCCAGGATAAAAAATACCAGAACCACTGAAAGTGGAATCAACAAATACAGGATGTCCATTCATTTCCTTTGCGCATATCCATCTATCGATTCAGACGCAGCGCGTTGACAATCACCACCAAAGAACTACAGGCCATACCCAGGCCGGCCAGCCACGCTGGAAGCAGACCAGCTACTGCCAAGGGCACACAGGCGGCGTTATACAGCAGTGCCCACCAGAGGTTTTGACGCACCACAGACATTGTCTTGCGTGCAAGCTGTACCGCATTCACAACAGACAACAGGCGTTCACCCAAAACCACGAAATCTGACTGCGCTTGCGCCAGGGGCACGGCCTGTCCAAACGCAATCGATACGTGGGCGCCAGCCAACACCGGACCATCGTTCAAACCATCCCCCACCATGAGCACCTTGTGGCCCCGTGCCTGCATATCGCGCAGAGTTGCTAGTTTTCCCGTGGGAGTGCAAGCGCCTTGGGCATTTTGAATTCCAGCGGCTTGTGCGATACGCTGCACAGACTCCACGCCATCACCCGACAGCAAGTGCACTTGTATACCTGCTTTTGCCAACGCAATCACGGCTTGGGAAGCTTCAGGTCGCAGTTGCTCACGCATTTCAAAACTCGCCAACCACCCTTGGACGTCACACAGATGCACCCGCAAGTCACTGTCCGGCGTTGAGTCCAGGCCACAAAAGGCGCTAGAACCCAGCCGCAACTGCTCGTTGCGGCCACCCTGGGTCGCCTTGGCCTCGAGCCCCTGGCCGACCTGCTCGCGCACGGAATCACACTCCCAAGAGGCAGTTTGATAGAGTGGCAACCGCGACGCCGTCAATAGTGCCTTGGAGACAGGATGCAAGGAGTGTGCGGCCAGTGCTGCTGCCATTTGGACGGCCTGCGCGACCGATGTGCCCTCGCGAACCTCGACCCGACCAATGGCCATGCCGTCCTCGGTCAGTGTCCCTGTCTTGTCGAAAACGACTGTATCGACCTCGGAAAGGGCCTCCAGCGCGCGCAAGTTACGCACCAGCACACCGCTTCGCGCCAAATTACCCGCAGCCGCGAGCATGGCAGCCGGAGTGGCCAATGAAAGTGCGCAAGGGCAGGTCACGACCAACACAGCAACCGCGACCATCAGAGCATGCTCGGGGTCTGTTTGCCACCACCACAAGCAAGACAGTGCCGCCGCAAATAGCACACCTATTAAAAAGGGTCTGGCCAGACGGTCTGCCAAAGCTGCAGTCGCTGGCTTGGTGGTCGAGGCACTCTGCATCAGCGCCACGATCTGGGCAAAGCGTGTTTGCTCACCGACCGCCTGTAAACGAACCTGGACACTAGAACCCAGGTTATGGCTACCGGCAATCACGCTGTCACCGTGCCCGCGAAACAGCGCATGAGACTCACCCGTCAGCAGGGCTTCATCCACCAGTGTTTCGCCCTGCTCCACAACGCCATCTGCTGCGAATGCCTCACCTGGATGTACGCGCACCAGATCCCCAACTTGCAGCCTGCGAGTCGCAACACGTTGAAAAATGCCTTGTGCATTCAGCCGCTCCAAGCTTTCTGGCAGGCGGTTCATCAGCGCTTCCAGTGAACCTGCAGTGCGGTCCCGCAGTCTCAGTTCAAGCCAACGCCCTGTCAGTAAAAAAAATACAAACATCGTGAGCGAGTCAAAATACACCTCTCGGCCAAAGGTACCGCCCGGCTCAAAGGTGCCGACACTACTTACTCCAAACGTAATTGCAATACCAATGGCCACAGGCAAGTCCATGCTGACACTGCCATGCCGCAAATCGCGCCAGGCGTTGCTAAAGAACGGGCCACA
>CAIQYP010000362.1 GCA_903876045.1 uncultured beta proteobacterium
CCGCGATTTATCGATTCAAAAAATACTAAATTGGACCCTTATGCGCAAAGTCCGCTATCGAGAAAACAACTCAGTTTTCGTCTTTACTGCGACCGGCAGCTAACGCGGCACTGCTGCCATACAAAATTCAGGCAAGTACACCCAGTCCGTGTTTCTGAACTACCGCCAATAACTTGAGCGCCATGCCACTGGGTTGTTTGCTGCCGGATTCCCACTTTTGCACAGTGGATTCGCTGGTATTGAGGTAGCGTGCAAAAACGGGTTGGCTGACATGTGCCTGTTCACGAATATTTTTGATCTGGGTTGGGGCCAAAGTTGCAGGCACAGCCAGGCAGGTCTCATCAAACTGGCGCATCGTGGTTTGGTCAATGGCACCGACCTTTTGCAACGCAGCAGCAGAGGCATGGATTGCAGCAAAGGCATCACTTTTGAATTTCTGTTTTGTCGTCATGGCAAATCTCCACAAAGTCTCCGTTAACAAGTAACTGGCTAACCTGCTGTTCTGTCAACCCCGCATAGCTGTTGGCCAGCAGGCGAAAGGCAAGTAATTCATCGTTCTCAATGTTTGCGCGGTCCTTCTTGGCGAACAGGTACTCGTAGACCCAATACTTGCCACCTTTGGCCAAAATGATTGACCGGTGCAGGTTGTTATTGAGCCTCTTCTTGAAAACACCGCCACCCAAGTCATCTACCTGCCCCAACAGAACCTGCTGTATGGCCAAACAAAGCTCAACGTCTTTAATCTTGGCCTTTTTTGAATCCTTGGAGAATCTGGCGGTCTTGAAGGCGCGGTTTGACGCATTGGATGACATGGCATAGTGTAGCACCAGGTGATACCGAATGCAATATTCACACCCTGCAGGCACGCTAAATTATCGGAGTATGGCCACCATTTTGATGGTCGTACAAAGGCTCAGTCGAAAAGGTCCCGCTGGCCGGTATGCGTCGCATTGCTCCAAAACACTGAGTCCGCATACTGGGCTGCCAAAGCATCCATGTCAATGTCGGGATCTTCATCGCTGAATTCGAACGACCCAAACATGTTCACGTGCTGCCACGCCACCGGCGACATGCCCTGAATGAAAGCGATGGCGTCCAGGTCTCCCGCCGCCACCTTCTGTTCGTACACTTTGGACAGCAAGGCCGTGTTGTAGTAGATGACCGCATTGGCAATCAGCCTGGCGCAATCGTTCCAGACTTGCTGCTCGGTTTCCGTCTGAACCTTGAACTTGCCGCCATTAATGAAAGACACCGCCCGGCGGAACCGGTGATAGGCCTCGCCCCGGTTGAGCGCCTTTTGTACGCTCTGACGCAACTCGACATCGTCAATGAAATCCAGTATGTAGATGGTGCGAAGGATGTTGTCCAACTCCCACAAGGCCTTTTTGGTGTTGTTTTGCCTGGCGTAGCTGCTTAGTTTGCGTACGACGGTTGCCTGAGTTGCTTCCTTTTGCGCGAGCGACGCCAAGATGCGCTGGACATTGGGCCATTCGCTGATGATCAAATCTTCGTCGACCTTATTGCTTGGTCGAATCAGCATGTCTGGCGGATACTGACTTGGCAGGTTGAATCCGACGAGGGAGGCGGTTTTCTTCTGCACGGTCTTATAGCGCGGGGCAAAGCTGTACCCGCTGGCATATAAGCACAGAAAATTGACCTGGTTGGCCCCATGCGTATCGGTCGAGTGGCGTGTGGGCTTGATGTCCGACGTGTTGTTGTAGAGCAGATCGAATACGAAATGGCTCTCATGTTCGTGGGTGCCGATGATCTTGGCGTTGATAGGCACGTGGTTGGCAACCAGGGTGCAGGCGCTCACCCCCTTGTCCAAGCCGAAGTACTTGGGCGAATAACGGGAATTGAAAGTGTTGATCTGGGTCTCGAAGCGCTGGCCGTCGCTGCTGGAATGCAGCTCATTGCGGATGTTGAAGAGCTTGAAGGCCGGCAACTCGGCCGTGGCATTACTTATGGCGTCATTGGCAGCGTGCACGGTGTGCGGGCTCAGATAACTGCGTGCGGTGGTGATCAGGGATGCGTGGCTCAAGCCCGAGACCTCGGCCATTTTGCCCAAGCCCATGTTGGTGCCGTAGGCCACCACGCAAGCCAAGATTTGGCGCAAATCCGGCGCGTGCTTGACGGCGCGATTCACAACATGCTCGAAGGCATCCAAAAAATTTGACTCTTTGTTCACGAAGCGCAGCAGGTCAGCAACAGCGATTCCGGGCAACTGGCTGTAAAACGGGGCATTGCTGGTCTCTGGTGCAGTGGGGTAAATCAGGGACCAACGCTTCTTGTCGCCTTGGCCCATGACTTTGATGTTGGTGTTGAGGCAGGCGGCCACACGCTGATTGACGGTTGCCAATCGGTCTTCAAGTTTGGTGCGCAAAGTCGCCAGCGTCTCTTCGATGGGCGTGGTTAAAACTGGCTGCCCGATCTCAGCCAGCACAGCGTCTTTGTGCTCCCATCGGGCATTGCTGATTAGGTCATCTTCAAACTGGCGGAACTCGTTGCTGTGATTGACATACAAGTCGCCGGATTCCAGCGCATTGCGCAGAAGCCTGTAGACCAGAAATTCGTACCGATCCATGTCGAGTGTCTTGCGCTTTTCTCCGTCCTCGATGGTCTCGATATACAGGTGTTTTTTTAGCCCCGACACAATGATGGCCTCAGGGAAATTTGAGACGTCTGCCTGGCGCAGTGACTTGTCCTGACGAAACATGTCCTGCATGACAGTGATGGCGCTAATCAATGGTGCCGCGTCCACGCGCCCTGAAAAATCGAGTTCCTTAAACAGATGACGCAAGTTGCGCTTGATGGCCCTGGAGAGCTTGGAAAAGTAAGACCACTCGAAGGCAACCCTGTCAAAGTTAACGTTTCGCAGGTAGTCGGCGACAAACGGGAAAGCCTTGGGGTCCAGCAATTCAAAAGCCCGCGCCTTGACGGTGGAAAACGGACAATTGCCGGCGATGGACTCATCCACAAAGAGGCCCAGCACTTCACCGGCTGCGAGTAAATTTGTTGTCGCCTCGGAGGTTGCCAGATGCATTGCGTCATTCGCAGCAATCTTGGCGTGCTTGTCGAATTGGCCAACCAGATAGATGAATGCCTCTAGCAAATTGTCATTGATCTGGCGGAACCGGTGGAAGCAAAAGCACAGCAAGAAGAGTCTTGCGCTGGCCGACGCCATACGCCTGAGTTTGTAGCGGGTATAGAACTGGACCAATGATGCGTAGTACTTGACGCTTTCATTCGACATGCCTGCGAGCGGCACAAAGGTGAGCGCAAATTGGTGAGTCGCAGAAAAGAATTGGCGTCGCTCCACCTCCTGCCGCAGCTCCTTGTTGCCAAAGCTCTTGGGTTCACGCTTGATGGCGCTCAGGGTGAGCAGGTTGTCATCATCGCCCTGAAGCAAATCGTCCAAAGTCTTTCTGACATCCGCCGGCATGTGCTCATCCATAATCTTCGTGACCCGCGCGTTCTCGCGCTCCAACACCGCACCAATAAGGTCTTGCAACGTGCTGTAGCTGGGAGCGACAATGCGCAGGGTTTCAAGATGGTGAAGTGCTTCTCGCAGAAGGTAGATGGGCTTGGTCGATATGGCTGCCGTACGCAGCAGTTTGCTGGTCAATTCTGTGGCGGCTGCACCGTCAAAGGTTTGATAGGCACACAGTGCAAGAATGTTTTGCTGAATTCTGGCGCGCGTTTTTGCGACGGGTAGCTGCAACTCTTTTGTGTCAATGCCCCAGAAGTGCCGATCAGCGATATGGCGCAAATCGGCCTGCACGTCCATGACTTGGAAGGTGAAGAATTGCCGCTTTGCTTTGAAGTACCCCAGCTCGAGGGTTTGGAACATTCCTAATGCATGTGTTCTGGCCTGAGCGGATGCCATTTCTACCGGGCTCATGTCAAAGTAGCGCCACCGGTCGGCCTCGTTGAATACCGGTATTCCATAAAGCTCTTGGATTTCGGATTTGGAGAGGATGCTCAGGCGGTGCGAATCGGGTGCTGACATGCGTGGACGTTAGATAAGCGAGTGCGCAAGTGTGCGAGCGGCCCAGTGACCTTGCGCGTGGATCAGCAACACTCAAATTGAGGAAAATTGCGCTTGCTTTGAGCGCCAATAAGTGGCAGATTCTAATAACTCACACGATAAGCCTTATTATCACAGTCGTACTCTCAATTCTCCTAACTGGCATTCATGAAAAATCTGCCAATGTCTCTCTCGCCGGAATTGGAAAACGATGAAAGCCCGGATTCCTTCCCCGGTGAATCCGAGTTGGCGGCCTTGCGTGGCTGGTACGCTGGCCTTTCATCGCACGAATCCGTAGCCCGTTACCTGGGAACACAGAAGACCTCGGGGCAGTCATCACGGGGAATGATCGGAAGCATCCGCCGTCAACTAATCAGCATTGCGCGGCGGCGCCACCGGGCTGATCTAGTGATACTGCTGGACCACACGGAGAGTGAGCGCGCTAAACATGCGAGGACCGTTGCCCATGCTATTGACGCATTGCGCCTTGCTCCAGAGCCGACTCCCAAGATCACCGACGACGTGAGTCTGTGGCTTTCTACGCGTGCGACCAATTCTCTATACGCCCAAGACATCAAGACACTTGCACAACTGACGGTGCGCGTACCGCGCCGGCGGCGCTGGTGGACGGTGGTTCCTGGTCTGGGTGCCAAAGGGGCGCGCCAGATCGAAGCCTTCTTTGCTGCCCACCCGCAATTGACCGAACGCGCGCGGGAATTGATGGTCAGCGAAACGGTACAGACCGTTGTTCCCTGGGAGCGCTTGAAAGTGCCGGAAAAACTCAACGGCACGCAAGGCACATTCCGCGGGCCTCCATCAAGTTGCACGCTCAGTGCTGACAATGACTATGAGGCCGTGCAGGCCTGGTTGGCACTGCACGAGTCCAGCGCGACAAACCGGGCCTATCGCAAGGAAGCCGAACGCCTGATTCTGTGGGCCGTTGTGGAACGTGGTCGTGCGTTGTCGTCGCTAACCACTGAGGACGCCACGGCCTACAGGGGGTTCTTGCGCAACCCCACGCCACGCAACCGATGGGTTGGACCACCGCAGACACGGTTTTCTGCGGAGTGGCGACCATTCGCCGCGGGTTTGTCACCCCGTTCCATGGCGTATGCCTTGACTGTCATCGGGGCCATGTTTCGTTGGCTGATTGAGCAGCGCTATGTGGTGGCCAACCCGTTTGCTGGAATCAAGGTGCGCGGGGGCGCCCGCAGCTCGCCCATGGACGAAGGACGCGTGTTCTCTGAGGGAGAGTGGGCCATCATCCGAGCCGTGGCTAACGGGTTGGAATGGTCATACGGCTGGAAGCTACCTGCAGCCCAACGTCTGCGCTTTGTTTTGGACTTCGCATATGCCACGGGCCTACGCTCCAGCGAATTTGTGGAG
>CAIQYP010000363.1 GCA_903876045.1 uncultured beta proteobacterium
CAATGGGGCCGCCGGTATTGTTCCGGCGGTGATGCATTACTACCTGAACTTCATTTCGGGCGCCAACCAGAAGGGCCTGCGCGACTTCCTGCTCACCGCCGGTGCCATAGGGCAGCTCTACAAAGAAAACGCCTCCATCAGCGGTGCCGAAGTCGGCTGCCAGGGCGAGGTTGGCGTGGCCTGCTCGATGGCCGCCGCCGGTCTGGCAGCCGTGATGGGCGGCACGCCCGCACAGGTCGAAAACGCCGCCGAAATCGGCATGGAACACAACCTGGGTTTGACCTGCGACCCGGTGGGTGGGCGCGTGCAAATCCCCTGCATCGAGCGCAACGCCATGGGCTCCATCAAGGCCCTGAACGCGGCGCGTATGGCGCTGCGCGGCGATGGCACGCACTTTGTGTCGCTGGACCAAGTCATCAAGACGATGCGCGATACCGGGCGTGACATGATGACAAAATACAAAGAGACCAGTCGGGGTGGACTGGCCGTGAACGTGATTGAATGTTGAAAGAATAAACGTGAGCAACTTTTCCATCTTCTCTCTGGCCCGCAACGCCATGTCCTACCACGAGGACTGGCAAAAGCAGTGGCGCAGCCCGGCCCCTAAACGCGAATATGACGCCATCATCGTTGGTGGGGGCGGCCACGGCCTGGCCACCGCTTACTACCTGGCGAAGGAACACGGCATGCGCAATATTGCCGTGGTGGAACGTGGCTGGCTGGGCGGCGGCAACACGGCACGCAACACCACCATCGTGCGTTCCAACTACCTGTGGGACGAATCCACCCACCTGTACGAAAAGGCTTTGGAGTTGTGGGAAGGCCTGTCGCAAGACCTGAACTACAACATGATGTTCAGCCAGCGCGGTGTCATGAACGTGGGCCACTCGCTGCAGGACATGCGCGACATCCAGCGCCGCGTGAACGCCAACCGCCTCAACGGCGTGGACGGTGTGGTGCTGTCCGCCGCGCAGGTGCATGACATGGTGCCCATCATGAACAAGACCTCGCTGCGCTATCCGGTGATGGGCGCATCGTTCCAGCCGCGTGGCGGTGTGGCACGCCACGACGCGATTGCCTGGGGCTTCGCCCGCGCCGCCGACCGTCTGGGCGTGGACATCCTGCAGAACTGCGAAGTGGTGGGCATTCAACGCGATGGTGACCAGATCACCGGCATCGAGACCACACGCGGCACCATCAAGAGCAAGAAGGTTGGCATTGTTGCCGCAGGCCACAGCAGCGTGCTGGCCGACATGGCCGGTATCCGGCTGCCGCTGGAAAGCCACCCGCTGCAAGCCCTGGTGTCCGAGCCACTCAAGCCCATCATCCACACCGTGGTCATGAGCAACGCCATCCATGCCTATGTCAGCCAGAGTGACAAGGGCGACCTGGTGATTGGCGCCGGTATCGACTCCTACGTGGGTTACGGCCAGCGCGGCAGCTTCCCCGTGATTGAACACACGCTGCAAGCCATTTGCGAGATGTTCCCGATCTTCCGGCGCGTGCGCATGAACCGCCAATGGGGCGGCATTGTGGACGTGGCACCTGACGCCTGCCCCATCATCAGCAAGACGCATATCAAGGGCTTGTACTTCAATTGCGGCTGGGGTACCGGCGGCTTCAAATCCACACCGGGCTCGGGTTGGGTGATGGCGCACACCATTGCGCAAGACAATCCGCACCCCTTGAATGCGGCCTTCACACTGAACCGCTTCAACACCGGCCACCTCATCGACGAACACGGCGCTGCAGGCGTCGCGCACTAATGAATATGAACACCCCCGTCGGACGCTCACTGCGTGTAGCGCCTTCCCCCCTTGCAGGGGGCGATGCCTGTGGCCTGGCAAAGCCAGTTCCACGGCATCCCTCGCCAAATCCCCTCTCATTCCGAGGTTAGTTTTATGTTGTTAATCACCTGTCCCTATTGCGGCCCGCGTGCCGAAAGCGAATTTTCTTGTGGTGGCGAAGCGCACATTGCGCGCCCGCTGGACACCGATGCCCTGACCGACGAACAGTGGGGCGAGTACCTGTTCATGCGCAAGAACACCAAAGGTCTGCACCGCGAACAATGGATGCACGCAGCCGGCTGCCGCCGCTGGTTCAATGCCGAGCGCCACACCGTGAGCTACGTCTTCAGCAAGTTTTACAAGGTCGGCGAGAACCCCGATGCGCCTGCAGCGCATCCGCCCCAGAACGCACCTGCAACTGAGCAAGGAGGTCAAGCGTGACCGCCGGCCGTATCAACACTTTGGGTGCGCGCCTTGACCGCACCAAAAAAGTCTCGTTCCAGTTCAATGGCCGCGCCTACAGCGGCTTTGCCGGCGACACCCTGGCCTCGGCCCTGCTAGCAGCCGGTGAAAGCGTGCTCTCGCATTCCTGGAAGTACCACCGCCCGCGCGGCGTTGTCACCAGCGGCATCGAAGAGCCCTCGGCCCTGGCGCAGTTGGAGTCTGGCAAGGACACCATCCCCAATGCCAAGATGCCCGAGGTGGAAATCTATGAAGGCCTGAAGAGCGAGGCCGTCAACCCCTGGCCCAATGCGCTGAGCCGCGCCCTCAGCCTGAACCGCAATTTCTCCTTCCTGTTCCCGGCCGGGTTCTATTACAAAACCTTTATGTGGCCGGCCAAGGCGTGGATGTTTTACGAGCGCATCATCCGCAAGTCCGGCGGCCTGGGGGCTTCTCCTGAAGTGGAAGACACCGCACGCTACATCCACCAGAACATCCATTGCGATGTGTTGGTGGTGGGTGGCGGAGTGGCGGGTCTGGCTGCAGCACTTGCGGCAGGCCGCAGCGGTGCCCGCGTCATCCTGTCCGAACTGCAAAGCACGCTGGGTGGCGCGGCACACCGGTTGCTCGGCACTATCGACGGAATGCCCGCGATGGAATGGGTAAAGAAGGCCGAGGCCGAGTTGGCGACTCTCCCGACCGTGAAGATCCTCAGGCGCGGCGTGGTGTTTGGCTACCACGACCACAACTTCCTGACCATTCGCGAATCGCTGACCGATCATTTGCCCTTGGGCGAGCGCAAGGGTTTCCGCGAGCGTCTGTGGCGCGTGCGCGCCCATCAGGTGGTGCTGGCAACTGGCGCCCACGAACGGCCCATGGTGTTCGGCAACAACGACCTGCCCAACGTCATGCTG
>CAIQYP010000364.1 GCA_903876045.1 uncultured beta proteobacterium
AGCCCGCTTCGATCAAGAGGTCGCGCTGTTGAGCCGTCTCGACCCCTTCGGCAATCACTTGCATGCCCAAGGCGTGGGCCATCACGATGATGGCCTTGCACAGTGCCAAGTCGGTCGAGCCTGGGATCAGGTGGCGTACGAATGATTGGTCGATCTTGATGAAATCGATATCGAATTTTTGCAAGTAGGCCAGTGACGAGTAGCCGGTGCCAAAGTCGTCCAGCGACACTTTGATGCCCGCGTCGCCAAGCGCTAACAGCTGCTCGCTGACCACCTCGCTGGTGTCCAACAGCAGGCCTTCGGTAATTTCCACCACCAAAGCCTCGCCCGGCAATCCCATGGCGTGTATTTGCATGCCCCAGGAGGCGCGGCCAACGTCGTCATGTCGGAACTGCACCGGAGACCGGTTTACGCTGATCTGAAAATCCGGGTGAAGGTTCTGCCGCCACTTTTGCACTTGTGCCGCGGCTTGCATAAACACCCACTCACCAATGTCCACAATCATTCCGCTCGACTCGGCAATCGGGATAAAGGCGGCCGGGCTGACCAAACCGCGTTTGGGATGCTGCCAGCGGATCAGTGCTTCCGCCTTGAAGATGGCGCCCGTGGCAAGTTCGACGATCGGTTGGTAAAGCACCCGGAACTGGTTGTCGTTGAGTGCGGTACGCAAATCACTGGCCAGTCGGACCCGGGTTTGCACCGCTTCTTGCAGGGCGGGAGTGAAGAAGCTGAAGCGATTGCGGCCCTCGCCCTTGGCCACGTAGAGGGCCTGGTCTGCGTTCTTAAAAAGTTCCTCAATCTCGGTGCCGTCCAGCGGGTACAAAGTGATGCCGATGCTGGCTGAGACAAACACTTGCTCCTCGCCTATTTGGAACAGCGCGTCCATGGAGCGCAGAATTTTTTGCAGCAGAGGCTCTAGATGGTCAGAGTTGGAGATGTCCGTGAGGATGACCGTGAACTCGTCACCCCCCATTCGTGCGACGGTGTCCGAATCGCGCACACACTGCTTGATGCGGTGGGAGGCCTCAATCAGCAACTGGTCGCCACTGTTGTGGCCAAGTGTGTCGTTCACTTCCTTGAAGTGATCCAGGTCGATAAACAAGATCGCCAGCTGCTGGCTATCACGGCGGGAGCGCCGGATCTCTTGCTCCAGCCGTTCACGCAACATGCGCCGATTGGGCAGACCGGTCAGCGTGTCAAAAAACGCTTGCTGGCGGATCAGAGCTTCTGCACTTTTTCGCTCTGTAATGTCCGTGTGCGTGCCAATCATGCGCAGCGGTCGTCCATCTGCGTCACGGCTGATCAACATGCCGCGGCTCAAAACCCACTTCCAACTGCCGTCCTTGCAGCGGATGCGGTGCTCGTTGAAATACGTTGGGGTCAGCCCGCTGAAATGGGCATCACGGGCCTTCTCCATTTGAGCGCGGTCGTCAGGATGCGTGCGCTGATCCATTTCCATGGATTTGCTGGCAAGTTCGCCTTCTTCAAACCCGTACATCTCGATCAGTCGTTTGGAGTAATACTCCACGCCGCTGGGCACATGCCAGTCCCAGACACCGTCACCCGTACTCTCCATCGCCAGCTTCCAGCGGTTTTCCGAATCCTGCAGTGCTTTCTTCGCCAATTTTCTATCGGTGATGTTTTGTAGCACCGATGTTCTGGATAGCAGCACACCGTCTTGCCAGTCTGATGTGCCGACCGAGTGAACCCATATGCGACGCCCCTTGGCGGTAATGGCTTCCATCTCCAGATCGTGCGTGGGACTTTGCTTCAGGTTATCGAAGTACGAGTTTCGAATTAGTTTGATGGACTCTGGCGTAAAAAAGCGCTCGGCCGTTTCCATCGGCGTGCCAGGCGAATACTCTTCAGGCGAGGTCTCGAAGATTCGGTACACACCCTCAGTCCAGAACACCTGCTGGGCCAGCATGTCAACTTCCCAGCCGCCCACTTGGGCCAGCGACTGCATGGACTGCAGCAGTTTGTCCAGGCGGGCACGGTCGCTTTGCACCTTCACATAGTCAGACACATCGGTAAACGTGCGCACCATGCCGCCCTCGGGCAGCGTTTGCGATTTGATCTCCAGTGTGCGACCTTCTGGCGTCACACGCAGGTAGTGTGACGGTGCCGGGTCCAGGCCATGACTGTGGAAATAACTGCGGGCGTGCTCCTCCACCCGACTCAAGTCCGCGCCGAAGTCGCCACGCTGGAATTGAAGCATGTGCACTTCCCGCAGGGTGGGGCGGCTGTCCAGGAATTCGGCGCTCAGGTTGAGCAGTTCGCAGGCACGGGCGTTGTAGGAGATGAGGTGATGCTGGGCATCCAGAACAAAGATTCCCTGGCTTATGCTGCCCAAGGTGTCGCGCAACAAGTGCGAGTAATTGCGCAGTTCGTCCTCAGCGACTTTGCGTTCTTGAATATCAGTGTGGGTACCGATCATCCGCATCGGCTTACCCTCTGCATCGCGCTGTACCACGATGCCGCGCGAGACCACCCAGCGCCAACTGCCATCCTTGCATCGCATACGTATGTCTGCTGCATAGGAGCTGGATTTGCCAGCCAGATAGCTACCAACCGCAGTGTTTAGCTGCGCAAGGTCGTCCGGATGGATGCGGCTTTCAAATTCTTGATAACCCTTTGTCAGTTCTCCTTCGCTATAGCCCAACATTTCTTCCCAGCGCGCGGAGTGGGTTTGTTCACCGGTGACCAGGTTCCAGTCCCAAATTCCCAGTCCGGTACCTTCGAGCGCCAGCTTCCATGAGTTCTCCTCCTCAGGCAAAGGCTTGGAATGGCTCCAATTTTCGGTGGAAGGGCTTTTGCTGGGCATCAAGGGTCTGGAACGGCTCAGGGGTATCAGAGGCGGTGCCGCATAGCGCGCTGGATGGCTCTGTTCTGCATACCTCTTCCCCCGCTCGTGATTTGTTCTCCATATTACTTGGATTCCAAGA
>CAIQYP010000365.1 GCA_903876045.1 uncultured beta proteobacterium
CCTGCCTGTCTGCCAACCTGCCCGACTGGAGCCATCTGGAAGCGTGTTGACAATGGGGTGGTCGACATCGACTCATCTCTGTGCATAGGCTGCAGGCGTTGCGAAGCTGCCTGCCCCTATGGCGCGCCGCAGTACGACCCGGTCGAAAATGTGGTCAAGAAGTGCAATTTGTGCATCGATGAACTGGAGGTGGGGCGCAAGCCCTACTGCGTGTCGGCCTGCATGATGCGGGTGCTGGACGTGGGCCCTATAGACCAGTTGCGTGCTGGAACCTTTATCACTAAGGCTATGGTCAAGACCGACAAGCCGGTGGGCCAGGTCAAACACATGGCAAACCCGGAACTGACGCGTCCATCCATCGTCTTTATTGCCCATCCCAAGGGGAGGGTAGACGCATGAGCAATACCCATTCTCGTCAAGGCGAGCGCCTTACTTCCGGCGAGTCCGTGTCCCAATCTCCGTTGGAAATCGCCTGGACACTGCTGGCCGCAGAAGACTTGCGCGCCCTATCCTGGTTGCACCTTGAAGACCGTTCGCCGCAAGTCTTATTGGCACTATTTGAAAGCGGTTTTCCCGATACGCTGAGCCTAATCCCAAGTGATCAGGCTGAAGCGTTAGCCATGGCGCAGGCGCTGGTAGACCTGAAAGGAGGCGAAGGGCCGATTGCAGGCGGCCATGCCGATGAGTTGGCGGCAGACTTTGCCAACATCTATCTGACGCATGGACTACGAGCCTCGCCCTACGAATCAATCTGGCGAGACGAAGATCACTTGATGCTGCAGGCCCCGACGTTTGCTGTAAGGGACTTTTACCGGCGCCATGGCATGCAGGTTTCCAACTGGCGAAAGATGTCCGACGATCATCTGTGCCACCAGTTGGACTTTGTGGCACTCTTGTTGCAAAGGGATGAACGACGCGAGGCCGCTTTGTTCATGAAAATGCATCTTATGACTTGGTTGCCTGAGTTTGCAGAACGCGTGGCCATGCGTGCGGCTACTCCGTTCTATGCAGCACTAGCGGCAGTGACACGAGCATGTTGCGAAGCCTGCCAATCACGGCTGCCCAAGGTGACAGTGCTGCCACCGGTTGTGCCAGCCAAGGCGGCGGCCAGTCATTGCAGTTAGTTAACGCCGCCGCCGGCCAACTCGTGCTAACACTGTGTTTTCAGCATGAACGCGCTCATAATCCTTGCCGAACGCTGTGTTCATCAAGCGGTGGCCAATGCAAGCTGTGATGTGTGTGTGGGCGCCTGCCCTAGGTCTGCATGGAAGATAAACGCCGACGGCTTGTCGTTTGACAATGCTGCATGCGATAGCTGTGGCCTCTGTGTTGCTGCGTGCCCCAGCGAAGCCTTGGCGCTACCCCAAATTACGCCCATGCTGCGCAATTCACACGCGGGCAAAGATGTCCTGATTGCCTGCGAGTACGCGGACTCTACTGAGCGACCCCTTTCCCGGCAAAGTGGCATCGCTGAACAAACATCGCTTAACCAAAAGCCGGGCGTTGCTAGAGTCGGTCGGATGGAAGATTCGAAACTACAGGTTAAAGCAGGTATCACTCCTTGTCTGCATGCCCTGACTCCTCATTGGGTTTTCCATTGGGCAGGACAGCACGCAGGCAGTCGCGTGCGCTATTCCAGCGGGGATTGCCAGCAGTGTGCGCGGGGCGGCGGCCTTTCCTGGCAGGTTCGCTTTGCGGCCGTTGCCGAGGGACTTCACGCATCAGGTCACTCTGTTCCACTGTTGCAGAAAATCACGTTTCAGTCTTGGCAGCAAGCTGTGGCCCAACAGTCTGAGCCGGACAACGGTCGCCGTGGGTTGTTTCGCGCTATGTTGCGTCCGCCTAGCCGGGCGGCTGCACTGGCCCCATCTCCGACTATGACGAGTGCTAGGACTTCATTGCTGAAAATGTTGCGCGACCAAGGTGTAGGCAGGGCGTTGTGGGCGGTGGCATTGGATCAGGAACGATGCACGTGGTGC
>CAIQYP010000366.1 GCA_903876045.1 uncultured beta proteobacterium
AGCCTGCTCGACTACGACCTGTCGCTGTCGATCGACGGCGGCCCCGAGGCCCCGCTGGTCACGCTCAAGATCGTCGTTCCGGTCGTGTCGAAGCAAGTAGTTGGTCGCCTGTGGGTGCCAGGACGTAAATGAACTGGTAGGCCGCACCACTCGCGTCCATGATTGCTATGAGTAGCCGCTGCAATCGTTCGCGTTGCGCAAATGTCTTGTCGCCTGGCCTTTCGGCAATAGCGGCAACCCATGCGCCAACGTCCTCCGACTGCGTCAGCAGACGCAATTCCCTTCGCCGATCTCCAAATTGTTGCTCCATGGTTTCTTGCTCGTGGTTAGCAAGTCCCTCAATGCCGGTCATGGCTTGGCGAAATTCTTTTGTGTACAACCCCTCAATTCCGATTGGGGCAAATCCATATAGCCAAAGTGCCAATATGGCAGCTATACCCGCTGCTGCAAGCAGAGCCGCATACAGCAACAGCACATATCTTTTAGGCATTGATTGCACCCTTGCCTTTGCGTCGCATGGTACGGAGGGCTGCAAACGATACGCGCTTCATATGAAATGTGCCAACCTATTTCAGCTTGGATGTCTCAGTCTTTTCCCACTCAATCGCACCGATGGCGCCGCGCAGGTCTTGTGATACGCGCTCACAGATGGATTGAAACTGTGTTGGCCCCAACTTGGTCAGCAAATATCCCTGCGCTTCAAGCTGTTCCCGGATCGCTGGCTTCTCCAGGCTTCTGGCCATCGCAGTGCGAAGCCTTTCAACTATGGCATTGGGCGTGCCTTGTTTTACCACCCACCAGTCCCATGGTTTGGATGCAAGACCGTCAAGTCCCAGTTGGATGCCGAAATCTGCCGTGCGTTTGGCGCCATCGTAGACATTGGTGGACTCTTGAGCATCTCCAATCACCGCGAGCACGCGAAAGTTGTCCTTGGCGCTCTGGTACATACCGGGATTAACAATGAGCCAATCCAGATTGCCGTCACGCAACTCCACAACTCCTTCATGCAGATCGGCAAACGTGATGTGGCGGCTCACAATGTTGAGCGTCTTGAGCAATTTAGCCGCAACCAGATGCGGCATGGAAAGTTCGCCACCGGCGCTGTAACGTGTGCCGCCAGGGTGCTGTTTCAGGTATTTGACGAACGAGTTCATATCGGTCCAGCGCGTTTCATCCTTGCGAGACGCGATGCCGAGTGCGGTGGCGGTAGCTGAATACAGCGGTATGAAATCTTTGCAGGAGTAAGACACCCGGCCGAACAGTGGCGAAATGATTAATGGTGCCACATAGGCATCGATCACGGTGTAACCGTCAGCTGGCTCCCTGAGCGCCGCTAACAGCGCATCGGCACCGCTGGCCCCAGGTTTTGCTGACGCGATGATTTGCACGCCTAACTCCGTGCTCATCGCATCAGCAATCAGTTGGCTTACACGATAGGTCGGTGTTCCAGTGGTGAGTGGATAGACCAGTTGGACCCGCCGCTCTGGATATTCCGCAAACGATGCTCCTACCATGCAAGAGCAGGTCAGCAGCAGCGCGGCGATCTTGATGCGAGGTGCATATCGAAAAGAAATTGGATGCATAGAACTCCCGCGAGACAAGTCGCCAAGCAGCACAGGTTCCGCGTCGCAATGCAAAACGGGCAATGAAACATTCCGCAGCATGGCGACTCTCCACCACTACTTTTAGCGTAGACCTTTAGACGCAACGGGCCTTGATGTGGATCAGCGATACCGACAATCACTGAGGCGGTGACGGCCGGGTGAATGTCAGCTTCTTCTCCGAAGCCGACCGTAAAAACGGAACTGCCGGTCTGGGGAAAGTTGTGCGCCCGGGTTGCCGCGGCCTGCGCCGGGTCTCACTGTCAACTATTGAAAAAACAATTCATCTTTACGGTCTAGTTGTTTTTCACATTTCCTGGAAGTTGCCAGCGGTCGCGGTCGGAACCGTTCAGGATGGGTGCCTCGGTCATTTCGCCTGCGCTACACCCTCATCGTCGATAGCCTTTTGTACCTCGCGATAAAAGGCATCGCGCGCCACAGTGGACACCTTGTCACGGGCGCCACCAGCCCAGTTGGCATTGGACACGATCACCAGCTTTCGTTTTGGGTCGATAAAGATCCCCTGGCCAAAAATGCCGCGGGCGGTAAAACTACCGTCGTCATAGGTCCACCATTGGTAACCGTAACCACGCCCGGGCATTCCAATGTCGGTGTGCTTGGTAGTGGCTTCGGCCCACCAACCGTCGGGCACAATGCTCCGGCCGTTCACCATGGCGCCATTCAATATGAACTGGCCCATGCGGGCGTAGTCGCGCGGCGAGGCCTGTACGCAACAGCCGCCAATTTCCTGGCCCGTTTTGCTCAGTAGCCAGGTTGCCTGCTGCTCCATTCCGGCGGGCCCCCATACTTTTTCTGCCAGATACGTAGCCAAGGGCTTCTGGGTGGCCCGCTGGACTAGCGTACCCACCAGGTTGGTCTCACCAGTGCTGTAAAGCCAACGGGTGCCAGCGGGCACATCACGTGGCAGCTTGCGCATATAGCTCACCAGCGCTTCAACGCCAGCTTCAGGCTTGTGGTTGTTAAATTTGGCAACGTCGGAGTTGGGGTCGGCGTAGTCTTCGTTCCACTTCACGCCGGACGTCATAGTCAGCAACTGGCGCACGCTTACTTCGTCATAGGCAGAGCCCTTAAGGTCCGGAATGTATAGGCTGACCTTGTCGTCCAGGCTCTTGATGAAACCGTCTTTTACTGCGGCACCCACCAGCGTGGAGGTGAATGACTTGGCTACGGAAAAACTCGTCCAGCGACCTGCAGCCTCAAAGCCAAGGCCATATCGCTCCAGGCGCAGCTTGCCGTCATGCACTACGAGCAACGCTGCACTGCGCTGGCCGGCCATGTAGCTGTCAATATCGCTTGTCAGCTTCAATGGTGCGCCTGTGGGTAAGGGCGAGGGCGCACCACTGGTGGGCACCACATTCGCCTTGGCCAGTATCGACAGTCGGTCCAGTGCGCGGAACGCAGCATCACGCTGCGGCACTGTCCAGAACAATATATCGCGATTGGTAGGCACGGTTGCCAGCAATCCGCGTGTCTCCTTGTCCAGGCTGAACCATCCGCCCACCCCTGCAACACCCAACACCACCAAGGCGCCAAGCACCAATTTTTTGGACGTCAAAACAATGCTCCCCGTTCTTATCGATAAAGGCCACCCACGCAATGAGCACCCACTTAGGTGATGCAGTTTACGCCGACCTATTGAGGCGGAACGTCAGAAAAATAGCCAGTAGCGGTCACACGATCTGACCGCCTGTGTGTGATGAGTCAGAACTGCTAGCGGAAGTACAACGGTTGATTTCTCAGGATTCGTTCCCGGACGGTGACAGAATGCCTTTTACAAAGTACATATCCACCTCCCCTTTGCCCTTTGCCTCCACCTTCCCGCGGTACTCACACTCGAAGTTCTTGCGGATAAGGTCATAGGTGTAGGCTGAAACATTCACCCGACCCACAGTTCCCGAACTTTCCATGCGAGAGGCGATATTTACGGCATCGCCCCAGATGTCATAGGCGAACTTGTGTTTGCCGACCACGCCAGAGACCGCTGGGTCAGTGGGTATGCCCACCCTTAGTCCCCATTTGAAGGTTGCATGCTCGTTGCGCTTGGCAACGAACTCCTGCATCTTCAGGGCGGCCTTCACGCATCGCTGTGCATGCTCCTTCTCGCCCTCAAACAGACCCGCAACTGCCATGTAAGCGTCGCCAATAGTCTTGATTTTCTCGACGCCTTCTTCCTGACAGATCTGGTCGAAACCCGCGAAGATTTCATTAAGCTCGGCAACTACGCGCTTGGCCGGCATGGTGGCCGTGGCCTGGGTGAAACCGGAGAAATCGGTGAACAACACGGAGCACTCTTCGTGTTTTGAGGGTTCTACTGCGCCCGTAGTACTGCGTTCCTGAATTACGTGCTTGGGGAGGATGTTGCCCAAACTTCGTATCCAAAGTAATACGTCACTTGAGCGGTGTCCTTGGTTTGATTTAACCAAGCTTAGGCGGAATTGATTTTCATGTTCCACTTGATACAAAATACATATCAACCTTACCCTTAACTGGATTGGAGATTTGCCCTGTGATTGGCATCGTATCAAAATGGAACACAGGGCTGAACGGCGGCTTTCGCAGCAGCGCAGACTTTCGAGTCCGCGCCATAGAACGCCTTGAGAATTGAAAAGCCCGCATAGCGGCGGGCTACCGGTTACTTAAACTAAAAACGGAATGAACCTTTGAACTCACAAGCTGTTTTGAGCCAGCCCCTGACTCTGCCCAATGGCATCGTCATAAAGAACCGTTTGCTCAAATCGGCCATGTCGGAAGCGCTAGGCACCCGTGATGGGGCTGCCACGCCTGAGTTGGCTCATTTATACGAGACCTGGGCCAATGGAGGCGTCGGTTTGTG
>CAIQYP010000367.1 GCA_903876045.1 uncultured beta proteobacterium
AATTTGACCAGCTCGGCGGCTTCTCCACCGACTTTTACCGCCTCTTTGGCAGCGCCGAATGGCGCCTCAGTGATGCCCTGCTGTTGAACGCCGGGGCCTTGGCCGAGAACAGTAATATTGCCGGCAACTCCCTGTCCCCACGCGTGATGCTGAACTGGCACCTGCTGCCAGGCCATACCCTGCGCGCGGGCATGTCCACGGCCTTCCGGCCACCCAGTGCTTTCGAAAAATTCGGACAGATCCAGTATTACGACGCCCAAGGCAACAACCCCACCGGCTACTACAGCTTCAACAACGGTACCCTGGTTTCGGAGAAGCTGTTTTCGCGTGAATTGGGCTACCACTTCGCGCCGCCGGATTCTGGCCTCAGTGCCGATGTCCGTGTCTTTAACGAGCACATCACCGATGGCATTACGGGCACCACCGGTCTGCAGCCCATCACGACGCTGAATGGTCAGAACTACCGTATCGATGGAGTCGAGTGGCAAGGCCAATGGAATCTTGACCCGGCGACCCGGCTTTTCCTGACACAGACCTGGACCTCGATGGCAGTAGATGCATCACCAGGTGGCGGCTCCACCAAATTCCGCACCGAGCATGGCGCACCCCGCTATGCCGCCAGCCTGACTCTGATGCACAACGTTGCCCAAGGTCTGCACCTGTCACTCATGCACCAGGTGGCTGACGACGTGGCGCTGATGTCCATCTCCAACAGCCCCTGGTTGTTCTCCACGCAACGTACCGATGTGCGACTAGCCCAGGAATATCGCATGGCGGGCAAAAAGGCGGAGTTATCTTTTGTAGTGCAAAACCTCGGCGACGCCTACCAGGATGGTGACTGGAAGTTTCGCTTCAATCGCCGTGCCATGGTTTCACTGAAGTTTGAAGACTGATTCCATGCGCATACCAGGATGGCGATGGTGGATGCGCTGGGCAGTTGCGGCATGGTTGGTATGCCAGTGGAGTGCTGCCTTGGCACTTCCGCTGACAGTGGTCAGCAGCGAAAACGGCGCCGCATTTCAGGAGGCCTTTGACAGTTTGGTGCAGGAACTACAGCGCAGCGGTTTTGCGCGCAAGGATATCGGGCTGCTTAGTTTGACCGAGTACCGGGAGCAAGCAGTTGGTCTGCCAGACACAAAACTCATCGTCAGTCTGGGTACCGAGGCCTTCCGGCAGGTAACGGCAAGCAATGCCAAAGCTGCGGTGCTTGCGGCATCGATTCCACGCATCAGCTTCGAGCGCGTGCTGCTGGAGAGCAACAAAAAATCCAGCCCCAATGTCGCAGCCCTTTATCTGGACCAGCCATTCGGGCGACAACTCGATTTACTACATCTGGCACTGCCCGGTAGCAGGCGTGTCGGCGTGCTATGGGGACCGGAATCGATTGCACAGCAGGGCGCGCTGAGTTCCGCGCTGCAAGCGCGCGGTTTGGCAGTTTCCGAGGGCCTGTTTGCAGAAGGCATGCCACTCATAGACGCGTTGCGCGGGGCACTCCTTGGCGCCGACGTACTCATGGCCGTGGCCGACAACACGGTCTATAACAGCAGTACCGTTGCCAATATTCTTCTGACCAGCTACCGCGCCAAAACGCCGGTGATTGCCTTCTCGCCGTCTTACGTCAAGGCGGGTGCCCTGCTCTCAATGCACAGCACGGCGACACAAGCCGGTGCGCAAGTCGCCGCCATGGTGGGCTATTTTCTACAGACCGGCAACTTTCCAACCAGCCAGTATCCGACGGAGTTCACCATCACCACCAATGAGTATGTGGCGCGCTCACTAGGTCTGAGCCTTGATGCCAAAGCGTTGTCCGAGCGGCTGCACAAACTGGATCGGCTGGAGAAGAAGCCATGATGGGCCGCAACATACGCTCACGCATGGCGCTGGCTTCTACCCTGCCGGTGTTGCTGGTGGTGCTGGCAATCGTCAGTATTTTTTGGCAAGGTCGTGTGCAAGACCTGGAAGCTTCACACCAACAACGGGTCAACCTGCTGGCGCACCAAGTCGCGCTATTCAGCGCTTACGGGTTGTTTTCCGGCAATACCCTTAGCCTGCAAAGCGTGGTTGAAGACATTCAGCGCGAACCCGGCGTCAAGGCGGTTCTGGTCTTTAACACCGACGGCCACATCGCGGCCCGCAGCGGCGAGTCGATCATTCGCCGGTTTGACGAAATTCAAACATTGAACTATGTAGCGCAACAGCGTCAACGCCTGATCGATGTACGAATCGATCAAATCCTGCCATCCGCCGTCCCCATCGAAGACATCTTCTACCAAGGCGGACCGAACAGGGTCATGTCCCTGGGAAATGCCTTGATCGAGGTGTCGCGCCAGGATCTGGAAGAAGTGAAGCGTGATGCGCTGCAGACTGCCATCTGGATAGGGGTCATTGGTATGCTGCTGGGTGGCTTGTTGGCCTATCGGCTGGGCAACTGGGTGGTGGGCCCGATTGTGCGCATATCCCAGATGGTTAAACGTATCGGTGAAGGCAACTTCGCTATTCAGAATGAAGTCCAGATAGACGACCCTTTGATGGAGCTTCAAGTCTCACTGAACCAGATGGCCATGCGCCTTTCCTGGGGGCGCGATGAGTTGGAGCGTCAGGTCGAGACGGTGACCCAGGCCCTGCGACTCAAGAAGGAACAGGCCGAGAGCGCCACGCTGGCCAAGTCGCGTTTTCTGGCGGCGGCGAGCCACGACCTTCGTCAACCCTCACACGCCTTGGGCATGTTTGTCGCGCGTCTGGGACAGCTGCCCATGGATGCGCAAATGCGGGAACTGGTAGATAACCTGGAAATTTCCGTTCAGGCCATGCAGGATTTGCTCGATGGCCTGCTCGACCTGTCGCGCCTGGATTCCGGCAACATCCAGGTACGGATCGGCTCGGTGGATCTGAATGAGCTGATGTCCTCTGTGCGCAGTTCGCTCGCGGGCATAGCGGATGCCAAGGGCCTGCGCCTGCACATCCGACCTACGCAGCTGTGGGCATTTAGCGATGCATCTCTCTTGCAACGCATGGTGGCCAATCTGGTCATCAACGCCATTCGCTATACCGAAAGCGGTACCGTGCTGGTGGCTTGCCGTCCCCATGCGCAAGGCGGCGGGGTGCGCATTGAAGTGTGGGACAGTGGCATCGGCATTCCAGCCGCGCATCACGAAGACATCTTCAAAGAGTTTTACCAACTGTCCAACCGCGCCGGGGACCGCAACTTCGGCATGGGTCTGGGTTTGAATATTGTTCAGCGCAGTGCCGCACTACTCGGGCACCGCATTGCCTTACGCTCCGAGCTTGGCTGCGGCACCCGGTTCACGCTGGTGCTGGAAGCGGCACCTCGCTCACAGAGCACAGCACCTAGTGCCGTGGATACTCAGGAATCGAGGCCGGGTGACCTCACAAGCGACACACACGTGCTGTTGATTGAAGACAACGACAACGCGCGCGAAGCGGTCAGAGGCCTGCTGCAGTCCTGGGGCTACACGGTGCATGTTGCGTCTTCGCTGTCTGAAGCCCGGGACCATGTGTCCCGCCTCGGAGCACCAGACATCATTCTCAGTGACTTCCATTTGGGCGCCACGGAAGACGGCATTGTGTGCATCAAGACATTGCGCGAAATAACAGGCCTGCATATTCCTGCATGCGTGATTAGTGGCGATACCAACGACGACTTTTTGCAGTCCGTCGTCGCAGCCGATTTACCCCTGTTGCACAAACCGGTGCGCCCTGCCAAATTGCGCAGTCTGCTGCGAAGAATGGGGTCTTAAAAGGCCCCGCCGCTTTTGCGAAAACGGTAGTCGCAATTACGGCCCCAGCACCCCAAAGGGTGAATACACTTTCGATCCATGTTCACACTATCCCATTCCCCTAGGAGCAAGCGAAAAAATGGCCAAATTTCCTGAACGAGCCAAAGTGGTCATCATTGGCCTGGGCGGCATTGTCGGCGCATCGGTGGTGCACCACCTGATCGAACGCGGCTGGGACAATATTGTCGGGATCGACAAATCTGCCGTGCCTACCGATGTGGGCTCCACAGCGCACGCCTCTGATTTTTGCTTCAACACGATGCACGATCAGATGACGATTTTCACCACCAAATACAGCATCGACTTTTTTGACAAGATGGGCCGCTATGAACGCATTGGCGGTATCGAAGTCGCACGGGTAGGTGATGACGAGCGCATGCAGGAACTCAGGCGCCGCGTGGCCTCGGGCAAAGCCTTTGGTAACCGGGTCGAGATGATCTCTCCCGCCGAGGCCAAGGCCCGGATGCCGCTGATCGAAGAAAGCATGATCCAGGGCGCCTTGTGGGATCCCGATGCAGGCCTGGTGAAGCCCCGTTCGCAAATGGTGGCAGGCGAGTTGGTGGATGCTGCGGTGGCCTCTGGCAAATTGCTCTCCTTTGCCAATACGGCGTGCACCGGACTGCGCATTGAAAACGGCCGCATCCAGGGCGTGGAAACCACCAAGGGCTACATTGCCGCCGACTACGTCGTGGTGTGCGCCGGCCTGTGGGGCCGCCTGATTGCCAACATGGCCGGTGAAGACTTGCCGATCATGCCGGTGGACCACCCGCTCACCTTCTTCAAACCCTATCTGGAATTTGCCGGCACTGGCAAAGACATCGGCTATCCGCTGCTGCGTGACCAGGGCAACTCGGCTTATCTGCGCGACACCGGGGACCCGAAAACGCCCGAAGGCGGCCAGATCGAATGGGGCTATTACGAAGAGAAAAATCCTCGCATGTGCCACCCGCGGGACATCTTGGAGAAGGAACAAGCGCGCCTGTCCCCTTCGCAGCGCGATTTGGAACTGGAGCAGATCATGGAACCGCTGGAGCGGGCGATGGAACTCACCCCCATCCTGGCCGAGCTGGGCTACGACGACAAATATTCCTTCAATGGTCTGCTGCAAGTGACCACCGATGGCAACCCCTCCATAGGTGAGTCCTCCAAAGTGCGCGGCCTGTGGTACGCCGAAGCAGTGTGGGTGAAAGACGCGCCCGGCGTGGGCAAGATCGTGGCCGACTGGATGACGGACGGTTACACCCACATTGACCATGCCCGCATCGACGTGGCCCGCATCTACCCGTACCAGCAGGAAGAGCAATACATCCACGACCGCTGCTTTGAGGCAGCCTTCAAGATCTACAACCCGCCGGTACACAACCGCGAGCCCTACAGCGCCGGACGCGGCATCTTCAAGAGCGCGTTCTACGAGCGCGAAAAAGCGCTGGGTGCCTACTTCATGGAACTCTCGGGCTGGGAGCGAGCCCACGGCTACGCCAGCAACGAACACCTGCTGAAGGTCTACGGCGACAAGGTGCCGGTGCGCGCCAACGAGTGGGACAACCGCCACTTCTGGCCCGTGTCCAACGCCGAGCACCTCAAGATGACGGAAGACGTGGGCATGATCAACATCTCCCACTTTGCCGAGATCGATGTGGAAGGCCCGGATGCAGCGGACTTGCTGGAGTACATCTGCGTGGCCAAAGTGGGCGGCGACACCCCCGTGGGCAAGGGCGTGTACACCCACTTCCTGGACGCCAAAGGCGGTGTGCGCGCCGACCTTACCGTCTTGCGTCTGGCCCAGGACCACTACCGCGTGATTGACGGTGCCGATGCCGGCCACCGCGACCTGGTGTGGATTGAGCGCATGGCGCAGGACCGGGGTGCCAACGTGAAGGTGACCGACACCACCACGCATTACGGCTGCCTGGGCGTGTGGGGCCCCAACGCCCGCACCACCATCCAGAAGATTGCCGACGAGCCCGAGGCCTGGACGCATGAAAACTTCCCCTTCACCGCATTCCGCAACTTGAAGATCAAGGGCGTACCGGTGCTGGCCTTCCGCATCTCGTATGTGGGCGAGCAGGGCTGGGAACTGCACTTCAAATACGAAGACGGCCTGGCCTTGTGGGACGCGCTCTTTGAACTGGGCATTACCCCGGTGGGCGTGGAAACCTACGCCAACAGCCGCCGCATGGAAAAGAGCCTGCGCCTGCAAAACGGCGACCTGCTGACCGAGTACAACCTGATGGAATGCGACCTGGCCCGCCCGAAGGTGAAGGCTGCCGACTTCCACGGCAAGGAAGCGCACCTCAAGTTCCGCGAGCGTGAACACCAGCCCGCCATGCTCTGCACGCTCACCATGACGCACAACATCGACAGCACGGGTGTGGCGCGTTACCCGCTGGGTAACCTGGCAGTGATGGACCCTGCCACCGGCGCCACTTTGATCGACTCGCAAGGTCGCCGCTCGTACACCACCAGCATTGCGTTTGGCCCGACCATCGGCAAGAACATTGCGCTGGCCTACCTGCCCTATGAATACTGCCAAGTCGGGCGTGAGTTGCAGATTCAGTACTTTACCGATGTCTATCCGGTCAAGGTCGAGGCGGTTGGTTATGGCGCCTTGTACGACCCCGAAAATATCAAACCCCGTTCTTGATAGCCAACCCCACGGAGAATTACATGAAAGCATTGGTCGCAGTCAAACGCGTGGTGGATTACAACGTCAAGGTCCGCGTCAAGTCGGACGGCAGCGGTGTGGATAT
>CAIQYP010000368.1 GCA_903876045.1 uncultured beta proteobacterium
GGCGGTGTTTACTTCAGCGCCGGTGTTTTCCTCCCGGGTCTTTCCGGTAAGGGCCCGTGTCGCGCTGGCGTTTCTGGTGGCGCTGGCCTCGCAGGCTAGCTTCCCGGATGCGCCGATCGTTGGCTTCAATGACCCCCATGCCATGGTTGTGCTGGTACAGCAGGTGGGCGTGGGGCTGTCCATTGGCTTTGCCGTGCGCCTGGTGTTTGCGGCAGTGGAGTTGGCGGGTGAAGTGGTGGGCTTCCAGATGGGCCTTAATTTTGCCTCTTTCTTCGATCCAAGCATGGGTTCGCAGACTAGCGCGGTGGCGCGCTTTTTCGGACAGATCGCGACACTGCTGTTTGTCGTGATGAATGGGCACCTCATGGTGCTAATGGCGGTGAACCGGAGCTTCGTGGCCTTTCCGGTGGACCAAAATTTTCTGCAGGCAATGGCGCAGATGAACCTTTACAAACTGGGCACCGATCTATTTGCCAGCGCCCTGTGGATCGCGCTACCCATGGTGGGTATGTTGATGTTTACCAATCTGGCGCTGGGCATTATTTCCCGCGTGGCGCCGCAACTGAACATTTTTGCTATTGGTTTTCCTATCACGCTGATGGTCGGTCTGGTGGGCATTGCCTTTACGCTGCCGATGCTGGACCAGCCATTTATTGCACTAATGGGGCGGGTGATTGATATCTTCGGCTAGGCGTCTGGGCGGCAGAGCGCTCTGCCGCCCAAATGCCTAAACCAGCGCCCGTTCTAAACCAGTTCGTTGCGAATGGCGTAAACCGTTAGCTCGGCGTTGTTGCTGAGCTTGAGCTTTTCCAGCAGACGGGCGCGGTAAACGCTGACAGTCTTGGGGCTGAGCATTAGCTCTTCTGCGATCTCCGAGAGTTTTTTGCCCGAAGCAATTTTTAGCAGGGTTTGCAGTTCGCGCTCCGACAGCGTCGAGTGCAATGTTTCAGACGTAGGTTCTGACAGGTTGTTCACCAGCATGTCTGACACGGCTGCCGTCACGTACTTGCGGCCCTGGGCAATAGTGCGTACCGCGGAAATTAGCTCAGCCGGGTCGCCGGCCTTATTTAGATATCCGTGCGCGCCGGCGCGCAGGCAACGAATGGCGTATTGGTCTTCGGCAAACATGGAAACAATGAGCACGCGCACCGCGGAGCCTCCTTCACGCAAGCTCGCCAGCACCTCCAAACCGCCTCGACCCGGCAGATTGAGGTCAAGAATCAATACATCGCAGGCTACGTTGCGCAGAGTCTCGCGCACCTCGGAGTAGCTGCCGGACTCACCGGTGACCTGAATATCTACGGCTTCGCTCAGGGTGTCGCGGATGCCGCGGCGCACCATGGCGTGGTCATCGCACAAAACTACTTTAATCACAGGAAGTCAGCCTCGTTGTGGGTGCCGGCATCACCATCCAGCGGAACAGTAAGTATCACCGTTGTGCCATGGCCGGGGCGTGTGCTGATGTCCAGCCAGCCGCCTACCACTTTGGCCCGCTCTTTCAGGCCGCGGATTCCGAAGGCTGAAGGGTTGTTGAGTGCCTCGTCCGAAATTCCGATTCCGTTGTCCGAGATTTCCAGGGTAAGCACGCCTTCTGCATCTGACAAGTCGATCTTCACTTCGCTGCACTGCGCATATTTGGAGATGTTGGTGAACGCCTCCTGAGCGGTGCGGTAGGCGGTGAGCTGGATAGCCTTGCTGGATTGCATGCCTGGCTGATTGCCTAATAAGGAAGTTTTGACACCGCTGCGCCGCTGAAAGCCCTCGGCCAACCATTGAATGGCCGGGTGCAGACCTTGGTCCAGGATGGCGGGGCGCAGGTTCATCATGATGCGCTGGCTGGCGCCAATAGCGTGCTGAAGCATCTCGTTGGCGGTGGTGACGTGTTCCAGCGCTTGCGGGGACTCTGCATGTCGCGCAATCCAGGATAAATCCAGGCGCACAGCGGCTAGCGAGCCTCCAATGTCGTCATGAATTTCGCGTGCGATGGAAGCGCGCTCATTCTCTATGGCGCTTTGCAGGTGCTGGGCAAAATGGGCCAGGCGACGCTCCGAGGCGGCGAGTTCTGATACCGCACGGGCTTCAGCCGCTTTTGCCTTGAACACTTCGATTGCGCTGCCAATCACGCGCGCCAGATTGTGCAGGTCGTCTTTGGGCAGGTAATCGCTGATGCCCAACTGGATGGCAGCCACTGCAGCGGGTTCACCAATGGCGCCGGAAAGCAGTACAAACGGCAGTTTTGCCACACTGGCCTTCAGGAGGGCCCATGCATCCAGTGCAGTAAAACCGGGTAGGCGGTAGTCAGCCAGGATGATGTCAAAGTTGTGCCGTGTGATCGCTTGGCCGAAATCCGCAAGCGAATCGACGCGGGTTATGGCAAACACCAGTTTGTCCTTGCGCAGAGCCCGACAGACCAGTTGATGGTCTAGTTCCGAGTCCTCCAAATGCAATATATTCAGACTTTGGATGGTGTGTTGTGGGGCAGTAGTGAGCATTGGCCTTGATGTTGCTTTGATTATCCGATCGCGTTTGTGGCACCGGCAAGTTCTTTTGCTTGAGAAAGGTCATGAGCTTAGTCAAAATTTCCACAATCACAGTGTTTCCTGCTAACCTTCAAGCTAGAAAATTGGGGTGTTGACTATATGAATGACTTTTCTTTTTTGTGCGACTTTAGGGGCCTGTGACGATGCAAGCGTCCCTGACAACACCGAGTGCACCTTCCGTGCAAATGCCCTTGATGCTGGTCGCCGAGGTGCAGGACTCTTTGTTGGTGGTTGTGCATGACTTAAACCGCCTTGACGGCTTGTTGGCGCACACCATGGAAAACTTGATGGAGCGCTTTACCGCAGCCAGTGCCAATCTCGCGCATCCAGAGCTGATTTCCTCGAAAGAACTCGATATCGTGCGCAGCACTTTGCGTGCTGCCGTTACCGAGTTGCAGTTCCAGGACATGGCCTCTCAATTGATTACCCATACGTCTAAAATTTTGCAGGGTTGCGCCTATCGTCTGGCCTCGGAATCTATGGGTTCTGAAGACGGCGAAGCGGTCCCTTTTGTTGAAGAGGTGCCTGAGCGGCCGAATCCGGTAACTCAAGACGAGATGGACGCTGGTTCCATCGAACTTTTCTGACCCCACAAACCAAACAATGATTAGCTGGAGCACTTGATGGCTGTAATTCTCGCGGTCGATGATTCACCTTCCATGCGGAAGATGGTGTCTTTTACGCTCCTCGGAGCGGGTTACCAGGTTGTGGAGGCGGTGGATGGGCAGGATGCCTATGAAAAAGCCCAGACGCAGTCTTTTGATCTGGTGCTGACTGACCAGAATATGCCGCGAATGGATGGTTTGGGGCTTACTCGCAAGTTGCGTGACCATCCACAGTTCAAGACCACACCAATTTTGATGCTGACCACCGAGTCCAGTGATCTGATGAAGCAGGCTGGGCGGGCTGCCGGTGCCACAGGCTGGCTGGTAAAGCCCTTTGATCCGGCCAAGTTGCTGGATGTGATCAAGAAGGTCATCCGCTGAGGCGCGACGGAACCTTAACAAACAATAAATTGCAGGAGTAAACCATGTCCGAAACGCATCAAGACAGTGGCGCCTCAGGTGGCGACATTGATCTGAGCCAGTTTTACCAGATCTTCTTTGAAGAAGCTGGCGAGAACCTCGATCTCATGGAGACGATGCTCCTGAACCTGAATCTGGAAACTGCCGACGACGAGGAACTCAATGGCATTTTTCGATGTGCCCACTCGGTCAAAGGCGGAGCGGCCACATTTGGTTTTGCTGATGTGGCGGAATTGACGCACAAGATGGAGTCGTTGCTCGACCGTCTACGTCGCCACGAGTTGCAACCCAATTCAGCCATGGTCGATGTACTGCTTGAGTCTGCGGATGCCTCTCGCAGCCTGCTGGCCCGGCACCAGACTGGCGATACCAGCCCAGCGGCTCCCACGGGGGACTTGGTGATGCGCATTGCGGATCTGGCAGCGGGCAAAGCGCCGCCTGCCGCCGCAGCGGCAAAGCCAGCAGCCGTTGCAGCAGCAAAACCGGTGGCACCTGCAGTGCCAGTTCCAGGCGGTGTGCGCCAGTTGGAAATAAAAGTCGGCCCATTGGCGCATCCTGAGCAGGCAGACGCGATAGCTGAACTATTCCGGGATATTCCTGGTCTTGGAAGCATTAAGGTGCTGAGTTCTGATCGCAACGATTTCCGCATGTTCGCCGTGGAGACCGCATCTACCGACGACGATTTGTTGGATCTGTTCACCTTCCACGTGGCACGCGAACAAATCAATATTGTTTCGGTTGCAGCAACGACAGAAGAAGCTGGACAAGGACTGCCTGACAATGGTCCTGATGCTTCGGTGGTAGCTGCGGCCCCTGTGGCGCCCAAGGCTGAGGAGTCAAGTGCCGGATTCGGATTTTTTGATGGAGCACCGGGGGCACCTGCTACACATGAAGTGAGTGCCGTCGTTGCTCCGCCTGTGGATTCACAGGGCGCGGTTAAAGCAGCGACCAAGGCGGCTGCGACCCCTGCCGCTCAGCCCGAGGCAGCCACCATCCGCGTGGCCATTAGCAAGGTTGATCAGCTTATTAATTTGGTTGGCGAACTGGTTATTACCCAAGCGATGCTGGCGCAGAACAGCCGTGCGTTGGATCCGGCGGTCTATCAACAACTGCTGACGGGCTTGGCTGATCTGGACCGCAACACCCGCGATCTGCAGGAATCGGTTATGTCGATCCGCATGATCCCGATGTCTATTGTGTTCAGCCGCTTCCCACGTATGTTGCGCGATCTGGCGGGCAAGCTGGGCAAGAAGGTGGATTTTGTGACCCAGGGCGAAGCTACTGAACTGGACAAGGGGCTGGTGGAAAAGATTACCGACCCGTTGACGCACTTGGTGCGCAACAGTTGTGACCATGGCATTGAAATGCCAGCTGATCGCCTGAAAGCGGGCAAGTCAGAAACAGGCACTATCACCCTGTCGGCTTCGCACCAGGGTGGTTCGATCGTGATTGAGGTGCGCGATGATGGCAAGGGCCTGTCCCGCGAGAAAATTCTCAAAAAGGCCCGGGAGCGCGGCATGGATGTGTCTGACCAGATGTCGGATGCCGATGTCTGGGGTTTGATCTTCGCCCCCGGCTTCTCGACTGCCGAGGTGGTAACCGACGTGTCCGGTCGAGGTGTCGGAATGGATGTGGTTAAACGCAATATCGCGGCACTTAATGGAACCGTGGAAATTGACTCAGCTGAAGGTTTCGGCATGCGCGTTGCGGTGCGTCTGCCACTAACCTTGGCCATCATGGATGGCATGTCGGTGGGCGTGGGTGAAGAGGTCTACATCCTTCCTTTGTCTTCAGTGGTCGAGTCCTTCCAGGTCAAGTCGGATGCGGTTAGCACCGTGGGGCAGGGCTCGCAGTTGGTCAAGGTTCGCGACGAGTACATGCCGGTGATCGAGTTGGAAAAAGTGTTCCAGGTGCCACGTTTCGACTTTGACAAGAACAGCGACATCATGGTGGTTGTGGAGGCTGACGGAAGCCGCGTGGTATTGCTTGTGGACGAGTTGCTTGGTCAGCAGCAGGTGGTGGTAAAGAACCTGGAGTCCAACTACCGCAAGGTGCCCAATGTGTCGGGCGCTACGATCTTGGGGGATGGCAAGGTCGCACTAATTCTTGACACCGGTGCCCTTGTGCGTCGGTCCAGGCACTAAGGGAGCACGCTATGGGAATGATGGAAAAAATGGAAGAACTTACATCCGCTGGTGCCCGCGAGTACCTTACTTTCAGGCTCGATCAGGAAGAGTACGGTATCGATATTCTTAAAGTGCAGGAAATTCGTGGATACGAGCCGCCCACGCGGGTCGCCAATGCGCCAAACTTTATCAAAGGCGTAGTGAATTTGCGCGGCACGATCGTTCCCATTGTGGATATGCGTCTGAAGTTCAACTGCGAAAAGGCGGAGTACAACAGCTTTACCGTGGTCATCATCCTGAATCTGCGGGCACGCATTGTCGGCATCGTGGTGGACTCGGTGAGCGACGTCATGGAACTGCCGCCGGATGCGTTGAAAGCGGCGCCGGATATTGACAGCGTGATCGATAGCGCTGCGGTTATGGGGCTGGGCTCCTTGGGGGACCGCATGCTGATTCTTCTGGATATCGAACGCCTGATGTCAGCGCCCGATATGGGCTTGGTCAGTTCCGACGATTAGTCATACCCTTCGGGGTGTTGAAAGCAATGAACAGGGTGATTGACGCAATATGAATGCACGTCTTGCCACGGATTCCTTGGGGGATGCCTCTGGCATGCAGGGACGGGAATTTACCTGGACCAATGCTGATTTTGATCGAGTGCAAGACTTGATTTACAAGCGCGCTGGAATCAGTCTGCATGATGGCAAGCACGCTATGGTCTACAGCCGTTTGTCGCGCAGACTGCGCGACACGGGCCACAACAGCTTTAAGGAATATTTGAGTTGGCTGGAGTCGACCGATGGTGCGGAGTGGCAAGAGTTTGTAAACGCTTTGACTACTAATCTGACTTCGTTTTTTCGAGAGCAGCACCATTTCCAGATTTTTGCAGACCATTTGGGCTCCAGGCCGGCCACCCATTCTTGGCGAGTCTGGTGCGCGGCTGCATCTACTGGCGAAGAGCCGTACTCGATTGTGATGACAGCACTGGAGGCGCTGGGTGCGCGCCCACACTTTTCCCTCCAGGCGAGCGATATCGACTCCAAAGTGCTGGCCACTGCCTCTAATGGAGTTTACAAAGCGGAGTCACTCAAAGGGATTAGCCCGGCCCAAATGCAGTCCTTTTTTATGCGCGGAAAAGGTGCGAACGCAGGGATGGTGCGGGTCAAGCCAGAGCTTAAGCAATATGTGGAATTTTTGATCGTCAATTTGATCAAGGA
>CAIQYP010000369.1 GCA_903876045.1 uncultured beta proteobacterium
AGACATATCCAAGCGCCTCGCTGAATGCGGTGTGAAAATCATTTCACTGCCTGGAGGCTTTGTTCAATTGCTCGGCATGTACGGCAGCATTCTTCTGACCAATGACATCTCCGCCTTAAAAGCCAGGCAGCTTGAGCAACTCTGTGGGGTGGTTGCAGTTCATTGAATTCTTCAGCCGCCGCTTGTCTTCGCCACTTCTCGCAGTCGATATGACACCACCCAGGCGGCTCTGGCGAATGGGATGTGCCGGACTTGGACGGCAGGAGGCTGATTCCGGTCGAAGCAGATTTCGATCTGCCTGCTCCAATGACTTTGCCTACGCGGGTCCAATGTCATCGTTTTTTAATCGTCCAATCCGGGTAGTAGCCGAACGAGTTATTGAGGCACGGTATTCGGATCCGAACTTGTTGAGGGTTGCATCCAGATCGATGCCCAAGGGTTCCTTGGCATACAGCGATATGCCATAGCAAACAGCGCGCTCACCAAATTTAGTTCGTACCCATCAGGCGTGCAGCAGATTCAGTTGGCGCGCGATGATGTCATGGTTGAGCCATAGCACCGGGCCGGTGGGGGCCGATGACTCGTTAAACATCAAGGGGCCGGTGGCCTCAATCACCAGGCTGCTGAGCAGGTCAGTAATCAGGGCCTTGTTGTCCTTGTGCATCTTCTGAACTTCGTCTGATGTACCAATGGTCAGGTCAGCCTGATCAGCACTGTTGGGCATGGGCCAGGCGGCGAAATCGCGGAAGCGAACCATCACGGCGTTGCTCTGGAAATCGGTCACCTTTTGCAGCACCTCTTCCAGTGTGATGCCTTCCGAGAGCAGATCGCGGCAGGCCTGCCATTGCGCTTCAGACCATGCGGTGCCGTTCTCTTTTTTCAGCGCCTTGAGCAGCAGCAGCAGCGGCAACTCGACACCAGCAAAGATGTCGGAGGAGTTGGTGCGAATTTCGGGGCAGTTGTAGACCGTGGCCTTGACGCCTTGGTCCCACGCCGCCTGGGCAACGCGCTCCAGGCGCATTTTTGCCAGGCCCTGGGTGTAGTTGGTGTAGGTCTGCCACACGTAGTCATCGCCCACCAGGACTTCGGTGCCGTGGTAGCCGTAGGCCGAGTAGCGCACCTGCGCGCCTGATGCTTCCACGCGCGCACGGATTGCGGCACTGCCATCAATCAGGTGCTGGAAGGTGTTGGCAGAAACTTCGTCAAAGTTCTTCAGAATCAGTTTGCCCAGGTCGCTATCCAGCATCACCTGGGACGACATAAAGCGCTCGCCGCGGCCCTTGTAAACACGGTTGGCAATGGCCAAAAATACCTTGGCCTTGGGGATGCCGCCAGCCATGGTGTGGGCGAAGAAAACATGGCGTCCGTCCGGGATCATTCCGTTGAGCTGGGTCATCACCTCGGCCAATGAATCGGTGAAGCGCTTCACACCCATTTCACGGCACTTTTCAATGTGTGCCCAATCGAGCTTGTCGTCCGTCCAGGACTTCAGCGTCATGCCGCCCAGCATGGCGGTGGGTGTGGGCTCACCCGCGGGGGCATCCATATCGAAGCCGGCCATCAGTGGCACGTTGATGATCTTTCCGCCCAGGTTCTGCTCGGCCGCCTGCAACTCTTCTTCGGTCAGGGGCCGCAGCGCGTTGTCTTCGTTGCGGCGGCCCACGGTAATTCCGACGATGGTCATGCCAGCTTTGCGGGCTTCGTTGACCAGACCGTTGGCGTAGCCGCGTCCGAACAGTTCGCCGAACAGAACGAACACATCGCCCGGGCGAAACATGGATTTTTGGGGGAGGTTTTGCAAAGGAATGGGGGTATTCATGCCCCTATTATTGCTGGTCAGCGGAGCCTACGGATTGGAATCTCCGTGCCCGCGCCAACCACGCGCCTAGCGTGTGTAGAAACTTTCGCCCCGGGCCACCATGTCACGCAGGGATTGCGGCGGCTTGAAGCGCTCGCCATGCAGTGCTGCCAGTGCATCACATTGCGCAACAAATTTTGCAACGCCCGTGCTGTGAATATGGCTGATGGTGCCGCCACTAAAGGGTGGCACTCCCCAACCCAACACCGAGCCCACATCGGCATCACGCGCGGTGGTCACCACACCTTCGGCCATGCAGCGCGCGCTCTCGACCGACTGAATGGTCACCAGGCGTTGCACCAAAGTGTCCAGCGCGGGCTGCTGCGCCGCAACCGGAAACTGCTCAGCCAGACCAGGCCACAGTGCCTTCTTGCCGCCCTCGGCGTAGTCATAAAAACCTTTGCCGGACTTTTTGCCGATGCGCCCCAGCGACACCAATTGCTGTGCCACCGCAATGCCCACCGGCTTTTGATAGGCGGCACCCAAGTCGCTTTGGGTTTGCCGGTCGATCTTGACGCAGAGTTCCGCGCTGACTTCGTCGGTCAAAGCCAACGGGCCCACCGGCATGCCGGCCTGCAAACCGGCGCCCTCAATCAGCGCAGGGGCCACGCCCTCGGCCAGCATGGCCAGGCCTTCAAACACATAGGTGGCAAAGCAGCGGCTGGTGTAGAAGCCCCGTGCATCATTCACCACGATGGGCGTCATGCCCACGGCTTTGACGAAATCCAGCGCACGCGCCAACGTGGCCTGACTGGTCTGCTGCCCCACGATCACTTCGATCAGCGGCATCTTTTCTACCGGAGAGAAGAAGTGCAGGCCAATGAATTGCGCTGGTCTGCCGCTAGCTTGTGCCAGCCCGGTAATCGGCAGGGTGGAGGTGTTGGAAGCAAAGACGGCGTCGTTGCCCAGCACCGCTTCGGCACGGCGGGTGACATCGGCTTTGATGGCGCGGTCTTCAAACACGGCCTCAATCACCAGTTCGCTACCTGCCAGTTGCGCATAGTCGGTCGTGGCAACAATGCACGCAATCAATGCGTCGGCCTTGTCTTGCGCCATGCGGCCGCGTGCGACTTGTTTGTCGACCAGTTTCTGGGCGTAGCTCCGTCCGCGCTCTGCGGCTTCCTGGCTGGTGTCCAGCAGCACGGCGCGGATGCCTGCTTTGGCTGTGACGTAGGCAATGCCCGCACCCATCATCCCGGCGCCCAGAATGCCGACCTGGGTGTATTTCTGCAGCGGCACGTCCTTGGGTCGGGCGGCCAGTTTGTTGGCTTCGCCCAGGCTGAAAAACAGGGTGCGAATCATGTTCTTGGCCTCCGGGCTGAGCACGCAGTTCACAAAGTAGCGCGCCTCGGTTTTCAGGCTGGTGTCGAAATCGGTGATCAGACCTTCATAGATGCAGGACATGATGTTGGCCGGCGCCGGGTAGTTGCCATAGGTGCGCTCGCGCAGCTTGGCATTGGCGACCATAAAAATCTGTTGCACGCCGGGGTTGCTGACGCCTCCGCCCGGAATTTTGAAGCCCTTGACATCCCAGGGCTGCCGCACCGTTGCGGTCTGTGCCAGCAACCAGGCATGGGCCGCGGCCACTTCGGTGCCCGCTGCGACGACCGCATGCAACAGGCCGAGCTTGAGCGCTTCAGCGGCCTTGAGCTTTTTGCCTTCGAGCAACAGCGGCAGGGCATTCATGACGCCGATCAGACGCGGTAAGCGCTGTGTGCCACCACCGCCGGGCAAGAGGCCCAGTGTCACCTCGGGCAGCCCGAAGCGTGCCTTTGCGTTGTCAGCGGCGACCCGGTAGTGACCGGCCATCGCCAACTCCAGACCACCGCCCAGCGCAGAACCCGGTAAAGCCATAGCCACCGGCTTGCCACAGGTTTCGAGCAGGCGAAGGTTGCGGTGCAAGGTCAGGATGGCATCAAAAAGGGGCTGGGCCTGGTTGGCGGCCAGCAACCATTCCAGATCGCCACCGGCAATAAAGTCTGGCTTGGCCGAGGTCATCAAGATGCCCTTGACCGCCGGGTCCGCCGTGACTTGGGCGATGCGGGCGTACAGCGCAGAAAGGCTGTCGCCATTCAATACGTTTTGGCTGCGCCCCGGCATATTCCAGGTCAGCGTGGCGATGCCGGCGTCGTCGAGTTGGTAGTCGATCATGGTGGGGGTGTCCTCAAACGCGTTCGATGATGGTGGCGATGCCCATGCCGGCACCCACGCACAGGGTGGCCAGGCCGGTGCTGAGGTCGCGGCGCTCCATTTCGTCGAGCAGGGTGCCCAGAATCATGGCACCCGTGGCACCCAGCGGATGGCCCATGGCAATGGCGCCGCCGTTGACGTTGATCTTGTCGTGCGGCACCTGCAGCAGGTGCATAAAGCGCATCACCACGGAGGCAAAAGCTTCATTGAGTTCAAAGAGGTCAATGTCGCTGGCCTGCATGCCGGCGCGCTGCAACGCCCGTTCAGCGGCGTAGCTGGGGCCGGTCAGCATGATGGCGGGCTCCGAGCCAATCGTGGCAAAGGCGCGTATGCGCGCACGGGGTTTCATGCCGGTGCGGTCACCCATCGCCCGGTTGCCAATCAGCACGGCGGCAGCGCCATCCACGATGCCCGAGCTGTTGCCCGCGTGGTGCACATGCTGGATGCGCTCGATCCCGGGGTAACGCTGGCGGATCACGGCATCAAAACCGTAGTTTTCGCCCATGTCGGCAAACGAAGGCTTGAGTGCGCCCAATGAGGCCAGGGTGGTTTGTGGCCGGATAGTTTCATCGTGCCCCAGCACCAGCAGGCCATTGAGGTCGGTTACCGGCACGATGGATTTGTTGAAAAAACCATTGGCCACGGCGTGGGCCGCACGGCGGTGGCTTTCCACCGCATAGGCGTCCACATCCTCGCGGCTAAAGCCTGACTGGGTGGCAATCATGTCGGCCGAAACACCCTGCGGCGTGAAGTAGGTCTTGAGGGCCACGCGCGGGTCCACCGGCCAGGCACCGCCGTCGGAGCCCATGGTTACGCGCGACATGGATTCAACGCCACCACCAATCGTCAGCCCGCATTGGCCGGACATGACCTGCGCTGCCGCCATATTCACCGCCTCCAGGCCCGAGGCACAAAAGCGGTTGATCTGTACGCCCGACACGCTCTGGTCGTAGTCGGCAGCCAGCGTTGCAACGCGGGCGATGCAGGCACCTTGCTCACCCACCGGCGATACACAGCCCAGCACCACGTCATCGACCAGGCGGGTGTCCAAATGGTTGCGCGTGCGCAGCGCACGCAGTGTGGTGGCGGCTAATTCCATGGGCGTCACGCCGTGCAGTGCGCCGTCCTTCTTGCCCTTGCCGCGCGGGGTGCGCACTGTGTCAAAAATATAGGCTTCCATGGTCTCCACTTTCTACTTTCTGATTGTTGGCGTTACGCGATGGTGTCCGACTCGGGGTTGGGCTGCAATCCTAAAAAATCAACGGGATAAAGCGTTTGCTTCGCGCAACATAGTCACCGTAGGCCGGGTGCTGCTCGCGCATCCAGCGCTCTTCAAAAGTGGATTTGACAAAAAGGACGATGACCAGGCAAGCCCATACCGACCATCCCGGCGCAGGGTCGGCCATCAAAGCCAAGGCTGCACCACCCAGCAAAATGGCCGAGTACATGGGGTGCCGGATCCAGCGGTAGGGGCCACTGGTGACCAGCGTGCCGAAGGTTTTGGGCAGGGGCCGGATATTGAAGTTGCCCAACCGGTTGTGCAGCAGAGTCCAGATCATCAACGCCAGCGAGGTGCCGCCCAGCAGTAGCGTGGCCAAAGGAATGTCTCCCTTTCGAAGGGCGGGTACGGCCAGGGCGGGAAGCAGCAGCATGCAGGTAAATTGCAAGCCTACCAGTAAGGTGCCAAGTGCTTTGCGTTGGGCGAGAGAAAGCAGCTTCATGGGGCTCCAAGTGTGGTTTGGCGCAGTGTACTGACGCCCGTAGCTATCCGCGTTGCGAAGCCAAATATTGAGAGGCTATCCTCTAATGTTCTGTAAGAAACTAGTCAGAATGCGGACCTATGCTGCGCTGCAACATGACAACTTCTCTTAGCATCCAACTCGGTCTTGAAGACCTGCTTGCCGACTTGCACCATGCCCGTCGGCACCAGGAGTTGGGTAGGCTCGCCTTGTTGGCCTACTGCGAGGTGCGGAGTTGGGCACGCCAGGCGGGCGAAACTGAAATTTCTGAGCATTCGACGCAGATTTTTACCCAGGACCCTTGCGTCAACAAGGATGACTTCCTTGCGAAGGTCGACCTTTTGATCGCCGCACTGGAGCATCAGCAAGCCGGTTACCCGGTAAGTGCCGCGAACCAGGCATTTAATTCGGATGAACATCGGCCCCGATCGATGGTGACGTAGCCGTATTGAGGCTTGGTCAGCGCGGGCCCCGCCTGCGTACCGGGTGACGTGTGCCAAACCCAGGTAAGGTTATCTGGCTCGGCAAAATTATTTTCCAAAGGGTGGAATAAAGTTCGGGTGCCCGGCGTTTATCCCAGTGCGTACGCCTTGCTGCGCTTACCTTTTTGGAGAATCCCATGTCCTTTGCTTTTCAGAAGCCCGCCCGCAAATTCGCCTGGGCTTTGACTCTTGGCGTTGCCTTGCTGGGCGCTTGCGCCAGCATGGCACCCGCGCCCGCCAGCGTGGCCGATGGTGTGCTGGTCGGCCCCAACGGCATGACCTTGTATACCTTTGACAAGGACGCAGCCGATAGCGGCAAGTCCGTCTGCAACGGCCCCTGCGCCACCAACTGGCCGCCACTGATGGCCGCCGAAAGCGACAAGAGCACGGGCGCTTATAGCGTCATCACCCGCGACGATGGAAAAAAGCAATGGGCGATCAAGGGCAAGCCTTTGTATTACTGGGCGAAGGACACCAAGCCTGGTGACAAGACCGGCGACGGTTTCAACAAGGTCTGGCAAGTCGCCAAGCCTTAAGCGTCAAACCTTAAACGCTAAACCTTAGCCGCCAAATCAGCCGCACGCCATGAGCCGTCAGTCCTTGGTCGAACACATTCCAGGATTGCGGCGCTATGCGCGGGCGCTGACTTCGGATCCCTGGGCGGCCGACGATCTGGTGCAAGACACCCTGGAGCGTGCGTGCTCGCGCTGGCGTTTGTGGCTGGCAGGATCTGATTTGCGGGCTTGGTTGTTTACCGTGATGCACAACCTTTTCATCAGTGAAGTGCGCCAACTGCGGCGTCGTGCCGATTGGGGCAACTCCGTTGATTTGGATGCTGTGGCCCATGAACTGCATGCGCCCGCAGCAGAGCCTGGCAATCTGATTGACTTGCAGCGCTGCCTGATGCAACTGCCTCCCAATCAGCGCGCCGTTTTGCTGCTGATTACGCTGGAAGAACTGTCGTATGACGAAGTGGCCAAGGTAACTGGCGTGCCGGTGGGTACGGTAATGTCACGCTTGTCCCGCGCCAGAGAGCGCATGCGCTCGCTGATGGATACACCGGCCGTAACGCCTGACACGCAGTCAGCGCCGGTATCGCACCAAGCGCCTCTATTGCGAGTACTGAAATGACCTTGCGAGTACAGCCATGACCTTAACCCGCAACCCTGATGCGCAGGCCGACGCTGCTGACCGCGCGCTGGACGCTGCCTTGCGTGACCTGCACCGCGACGTGCTTGCTCAGCCGGTACCGCCAGCCCTGATGGACAGTGCACTGCGGCTCTCCCGCCTGCAGCAGCGCACAACCAGCGTGCGTCACTGGGGTGGTATGGCGGCCGGGGTCATGCTGGCTTTCTCGGTGGGCTGGTTGTCCCATGGCCAGCTTGGCGCGGGGTACGACAGCGCCACCGGGTTAACCAAAGTTTCGATGGAGCGTGAATTTGTGCGGCAGGCCGGTTTCGCCTATTCGGTCTACATGCCGGAAAAGCGCCACCCGGTGGAGGTGGCAGCGCCCGAGCAGGAGCATCTGGTGCAGTGGCTGTCCAAGCGCGTGGGCCGACCTTTAAAAATCCCCAAGCTCGAAGCGCTTGGTTTTGAGTTGGTGGGTGGGCGGCTGCTGCCCGGTGATGGCGGTGCGCGCGCGCAGTTCATGTTTCAGAACAGCCAGTCACAACGCATCACTTTGTACCTCGGCGCGATGAAGCCGACGGCCGCTAACCAGAGCAGTCAGGATACCCAGGCGACGCAGTTTCGCTTTGAACCCAATGGCCCTGTGCCCAGTTTTTATTGGGCAGAGCAGGGCTTTGGCTATGCCCTGTCCGGGCAGGTGGACAAGGCTACGCTGATGGCGTTGGCCGACGCGGTGTACAGCCAGATTCACTAGCAATCAAACCGGCAGGATTTCCGCTAGGATTGGAATCACTATGAACGCATCCACCATTTCCATTCCCAGCCACGACGGCCAGACTTTTGACGCCTACCTGTCCCTGCCACCCAGAGGTGTGGGCCCGGGCCTGATCATCATTCAGGAAATATGGGGTGTGAACGAGCACATCCGCAGCGTGGCCGACCAATACGCGTTGGACGGCTATGTCGTGCTGGCCCCTGATATGTTCTGGCGCCAGCAGCCACGCGTGGACCTGCAATACACCGAGTCCGATACCCAATTTGCCTACCAATACATGCAGAACCTGGATGGGCCTAATGCCGTGAATGATCTGGTGTCCACCGCCCAGGCCTTGCGCGCGCGCCCTGAGGTGAACGGCAAGATTGGCTCCGTCGGCTTTTGCATGGGTGGGCGCTTGTCGTATGCGCTGGCCTCGACGGGTGCCACGGACGCAGCAGTCTGCTACTACGGTGGTGGTATTCAAAGCAACCTTGGCATTGCACCCAACATTCAGGTGCCAATCCTGTTTCACTATGCCGAACTGGATGACCACATTCCGGCCACGGCGGTGGCTTCGGTCAAAGAAGCATTTGCCGGCAACGACAAGGCGCAATTTCACATCTATCCCGGCGTGGGCCACGGCTTTAACTGCTGGGGACGACCCATGTTCAACCAGCGCGCAGCCGCCTTGGCGCGCGGGCGCACGCTGCAATGGCTGTCTGAAAAGCTCGCCTAGGTCCGTTAGTCCCGTAGCCGGTTATGCCCCGTCGAGAAGACGCCGTACCGTCAGGATTTCGGGCTGATTTGCAGCGTTGGCGGCAACTCGTATCTGTGGACTGGTTGGCCGCGTTGCTGGCCGGTGAATTGGTGCCTGCCGCACCGGCTTCGGATTTCCAATTGTTCGATGTGGCTTGCGATGGTTTTGATAAATTTTTGTCCGGGCATATCCCTGGCGCGCAGTATCTGGACACGCGGCAGTTTGAACGCTTGCCCTTCTGGAATAAAGTGCCTGATGAGGAATTGCTGCGCGTGCTGGAGCGATTTGCTATTCGCCCTGCGAGCACGGTCATTCTTTGTGGCCGCAACATGTTGGCTGCCGCGCGCGTAGCGCATTTGATGCTGGTAGCGGGTGTTGCGGATGTGCGCCTGCTCGATGGTGGTTCAGGCGCCTGGTGCGCAGCAGGCTATGCCTTGCACGCAGGCCACGAGCCGGAGGCGGGGCACCCACTGCTACCCGCCGAAGCCAAGAGCGTAAATGGCGACGCCAACAACGTCGCCTGCGCAGTTGGCGCAGCTTTGCCGATGCGCTTTAAGGCGCGCCCCGGGTACCTGATCCACACCGCGCAGGTCAAGTCATTGCAGGCGCGTTCCGATGGTGCATTGGTCAGCATCCGCACCCGTGCTGAATACTTGGGCGAGACCTCGGGCTACAGCTATATCCAAACCCGCGGCGAAATTGCCGGGGCGCTCTGGGGCCACGCCGGGCGAGATGGCGACGTCAACAGCATGAGCAATTTCCAGGATGAACGGGGCCGAATGAAACCGGCGGCGGAAATTGCCGGCTTGTGGGAAGAGGCGGGCATTTGGCCGGAAATGCAAGTCGTCTTTTATTGCGGCACCGGTTGGCGTGCCTCGATGGCGTTCTTCTACGCCTGGCTGATGGGCTGGGAGCACATCAGCGTTTATGACGGGGGCTGGTACGAGTGGAGCAGCGACCCCGCGAATCCGGTTATTTGCCGGACGCCTGGGCTGCGCAGTCTGGTTTGAAA
>CAIQYP010000370.1 GCA_903876045.1 uncultured beta proteobacterium
CAAGATCGGCACTGCAGGCGGCACGGGTTTCACCATTGAGTTCGGTGGATCAGCCATACGCGCGCTCAGCATGGAAGGCCGTATGACGGTCTGCAATATGGCCATCGAAGCGGGTGCCCGCGCCGGACTGGTGGCAGTGGATGAAAAGACCATTGAATACGTCAAAGGCCGCCCCCTAAGTCCCGGCGCCAATGCAGCGACACCTGAGGCTGCGGCAGTGGAATGGGACCAGGCCGTGGCCTACTGGAAGACCTTGCACACCGACGTCGACGCCCGCTTCGACAGCGTGGTGGAACTGGACGCCAACAAAACCATTCCACAAGTCACCTGGGGCACATCGCCCGAAATGGTGCTGGGCATTGACGACTTGGTGCCAGATCCGGACAAGGAAAAAGACGCCAATAAGCGTGGGGCAATTGAGCGCGCCCTGACCTATATGGGCCTGGAACCGGGCAAACCGATCAACGATATTTTTGTCGACAAGGTATTTATCGGCTCCTGCACAAACAGCCGCATCGAAGACATGCGCGAAGCCGCTGCCGTGGTGAAAAAGCTGGGCCAAAAGATTGCCAAAAACATCAAGCTGGCGATGGTGGTACCCGGCTCTGGTCTAGTGAAAGACCAGGCCGAACGCGAAGGCCTGCATGAAATTTTCAAAGCTGCCGGCTTTGAATGGCGCGAGCCCGGTTGCTCCATGTGCCTGGCCATGAATGCCGATCGCCTTGAGCCCGGCGAACGCTGCGCCTCCACCAGCAACCGCAACTTTGAAGGCCGCCAGGGCGCTGGTGGACGCACGCATCTCGTAAGCCCAGCAATGGCAGCAGCTGCTGCCATTCATGGCCACTTTGTTGACATCCGCAAGTTCAGCTAAAGGAAGCACCATGAAACAACTCTTCACGCTTTGCATGGTGGTCGCCCTGTTGCTGATTACCGGATGCAACACCGTCAAAGGCATCGGCCAGGACCTGAAAAAGGCGGGCGAAAAAATAGAAGGCGCAGTGCAAAAATGAAAGACTTCACCGTACACAAAGGTTTGGTGGCGCCCATGGACCGCGAAAACGTGGACACCGATGCCATCATCCCCAAGCAATTTCTTAAGTCCATTCGCAAGACTGGCTTTGGCCAGAATCTTTTTGATGAATGGCGATACCTGGACGCAGGCTTTCCCGGCCAAGACCCAGCCAGTCGCAAACCCAACCCGGACTTTGTGCTCAACCAATCGCGCTACGCCGGTGCATCCATCCTGCTTGCGCGAAAGAACTTCGGCTGTGGATCTTCGCGCGAACACGCGCCTTGGGCATTGGACCAGTTTGGCTTTAGAGCCATCATCGCGCCCAGCTACGCCGACATTTTCTTCAACAACAGTTTCAAGAACGGCCTCTTGCCCATCGTTCTGACCGAATCACAGGTTGAGCGACTATTCAATGAAGCCCTTGCTTTTCCCGGTTACCAGCTAACCATTGATCTGGATCGCCAGGTGGTGGTCAAGCCGGATGGGGAGGAACTGCCGTTCGAAGTACAGGGTTTTCGCAAATACTGCTTGCTCAATGGCCTGGATGACATCGGATTGACCCTGCGTCATGCCGAAAAGATCAAAGCGTTTGAAGCCGAACGCCTGACGCAAAAGCCCTGGCTTGCCCGCTCCATGACCTCCTGAACCGAAAGAAACCATGAAAATTGCAGTATTGCCGGGTGACGGCATTGGTACCGAAATCGTCGCAGAAGCCATCAAAGTCCTAAAAGTCTTGGACCTGCCCCTGGAAATGGAAAGCGCGCTGGTCGGAGGTGCCGCTTACGAGGCACACGGTCATCCGCTGCCGGAATCCACGCTGAAGCTGGCCATGGCGTCTGACGCTGTGCTGTTTGGCGCGGTGGGCGATTGGAAGTACGACAAACTCGACCGCCCCCTTCGCCCTGAGCAAGCCATTCTGGGCCTTCGCAAGAACATGGGCCTGTTTGCCAACTTCCGCCCTGCCATTTGCTACGAGCAACTGGTGGGGGCATCCAGTCTCAAGCCCGAGTTGATTGCTGGCCTGGACATCCTCATCATCCGCGAGCTGACGGGTGACATTTACTTCGGTCAACCGCGCGGCCGCCGTATTGCCACAGATGGCCATTTCCCCGGTGCCGAAGAAGCCTTTGACACCATGCGCTACAGCAGACCCGAGATCGAGCGCATTGCCCATGTCGCCTTTCTGGCTGCGCGCAAGCGCAGTAAGCGCGTGACCAGCGTGGACAAAAACAACGTGCTGGAAACCTCGCAACTCTGGAAAGACGTGATGATTGAGGTCGGTCAGCAATACCCCGACGTGGAACTTGATCACATGCTGGTGGACAACGCCGCCATGCAATTGGTCAAGGCACCGAAGAAATTTGACGTGCTGGTCACCGGCAATATGTTTGGAGACATCCTGAGCGATGAAGCCTCCATGCTGACCGGCTCCATCGGCATGCTGCCGTCTGCCAGTCTGAACAGCAAGGGCCAGGGTCTGTATGAGCCAAGTCATGGCAGCGCGCCGGACATTGCAGGCAAGGGCATAGCCAACCCCCTGGCCACTATCCTGAGCGCGGCCATGATGCTGCGTTTCAGCCTGAACCAGGAAGCAGCTGCCCAGCGCATTGAAGCCGCGGTGCAAAAAGTGTTGCATCAAGGCCTGCGCACTGGCGACATCTACAGTGAAGGGTCGACTAAGGTTAATACCGTGCAGATGGGCGATGCCGTTGTGAAGGCGCTGATCTAAGAATCCACACCCCGATGCAACAAAGAGACAGGCTGAGAAGAATAGCCGGTCTCTTTTGTAAGGCAGATGCCAAAAAGCCTCCGCTACAATGCAACCCCATGTTTCACGCCCAATCGTTCAACCTGAACTCCACGCCCGCCTCTACGGTTGGTGTGCCAGTGCGTGCAACTTCCACCAAAACTACGACCATTAAGGGCTGATCCAGCCTGGTTCGTCGTGCGCCCCTCCCGGCCAGACGAGCCGGGCAAGCAGCCTAAAAGCAATCGTGTACGGCACTGTTTTTGTATTTTGAAAGGGCGATGAAATGAGTAAGTTGGTAGGTCTGGTCGGCTGGCGTGGCATGGTCGGCTCGGTATTGATTGACCGTATGGTGCAAGAGGGTGATTTCGATCTGATCGAGCCCCTGTTCTTCTCCACTTCCAACGCGGGCGGCAAAGCCCCGGCGCTGGCCAAAAATGAAACAACGCTGCAGGATGCATTCAACATCGATGCATTGAAGCGCTGCGAAATAATCATCAGTGCCCAGGGCGGTGACTACACGACCGAAGTCTTCCCCAAGCTGCGCGCGGCGGGTTGGAACGGTCACTGGATCGACGCCGCATCCACCCTGCGCATGGAAAAGGACGCTGTCATCATTCTGGACCCGGTCAACATGCCAGTGATCCAGAAGGCACTGGCCAGCGGTGGCAAGAACTGGATCGGCGGCAATTGCACCGTGAGCTGCATGCTCATGGGCGTAGGCGCACTGTACAAGGCAGGCCTGGTCGAATGGATGTCGACCCAGACCTACCAAGCTGCGTCGGGCGGCGGTGCTCAGCACATGCGCGAACTGCTTACGCAGTACGGCACACTGAATGCTGAAGTGAAATCCATGCTGGATGACCCAAAGAGCGCGATTCTGGAAATCGACCGCAAAGTCATTGCCAAGCAACGCGCCCTCACAGCGTCCGAAACGGCAAACTTTGGTGTACCGCTAGGCGGGTCTCTCATTCCCTGGATCGACAAAGATCTGGGTATCGGCAAAAGCCGGGATGAACCCGGCTGGGGCATGTCCAAGGAAGAGTGGAAGGGCCAGGCTGAGACCAACAAGATTCTGGGCCAGGGTGCGAATTTCGGCTCTATCGAAACACCGGTTGACGGATTCTGCGTACGCGTCGGCGCCATGCGTTGCCACAGCCAGGCGCTGACCTTCAAACTGAAAAAAGACGTGCCGGTGGCAGACATTGAAGCCATGATTGCCGCCGACAATAAATGGGTCAAAGTCGTGCCAAACACGCGCGAAGCCACCATCAAAGACCTAACACCGGTTGCTGTAACAGGCACCATGACGATCCCCGTGGGTC
>CAIQYP010000371.1 GCA_903876045.1 uncultured beta proteobacterium
CCAAGCACCGAGACTTTGTGCATCGCTTGGTTGTGGAAAATGTAGGCCGGAAAGACGATGGTGACGGCGCCAGCGGCAACGCCTACTAGAAAAACCAGGTTGGCAAAGTACAGGCCATCATGAATCTGGCTGGTGAGGCCAGTCACGATCAAGCCTTCGGTGTTTTGCAGGTAGAAACCGTACAGTGCGATGGAACTCAAGACGACCAAGAAGCCCATCCAGATATAGAACTTGGTGCCGCCTTTAAGAACGTAGCCCCAATAATCGACCACGAAACGGATTAGTTTGTTCACGATCTTCTTCAATCGTAAAAGTAGAAGAATTTGGGGAAAGTGTTCAACTCGGCCTTCAGGCGAAACACGTTCTTGCGTGCCAATATCTGGCTCACTTCACTTTCAGGGTCTAGTAGATTGCCAAACTTGCGCGCGCCCACAGGGCACACTTCAACACAAGCCGGGTATCGCCCCTGGCGGGTTCTCTGCAAACACCAGTGGCATTTTTCGACAACACCGCGCATGCGGGGTCGGTTGCCCAGATAGTGGGTCACCGGGTTCATATCTTCCTTGGGCAAAACAGGTGTAGTCAGGTTCATACGGCGTGCCCAATAGGGGCATGCGCTCATGCACTGACGACAGCCGATGCACCAGTTGTAGTCGATCACCACCGGGCCATCGGCCTCCCGGTACGTGGTGCGTACTGGGCACACTTTGACGCATGGCGGCTTCTCGCATTGCATGCAGGCAATCGGCATGTAGTTGGCGTCTTTTTCAGGAACGGCTTCAGGTTCGTAGTGGTATTGCCCCTCCAGGACGGCACCTGCCGGGGTGTAGGCATTGCCGCCAACCTGAATGCCAAGACCCTCCGGGTAGCCCTGGTTCATCTTTTCATTGGAGAACTCGCCACGCTCCATGCGCAGCACTTGTATCCACTCGATACGTTCACCGGGTTTCTCGCCACGTGACTGGTTATTTTCTTCCACGCACGCTTTGACGCAACGACGACAGCCGATGCATTTCTTGATGTTCAGTGCGTAACCCATCAGAACGCCTGGGGCGGCCTCTGTCCCATCCACGGTGACTTTCTTGCGGTACTCTGCCGTGTAGCGTCTTTCAAGCCGTGCGCGCGCTTCTGCTTTTTCTTCTGCAGTCATCAGGCGGTAGTTGCCCTGAAATTGCTCGGCCCATTCAACTGTGGCCTTGACATCGGTGGAACTGGCCATCAGCGCTGCGGTGCCCATGAGCGACGACACACTCAGCACAGCGCTGCCGGCCTTCAGAAATCCGCGACGTGACGGTTTGGTCTCTGGTTGAAAGGGGCTCGCCGGCGCCGCTTGCGTTGAGCATTGGCATGACGCCCCCCCGCAACGGGCGGTATCCGGGTCTTCATTAAGGTTCAAGTCATTCTCCGGTAAAAGTAGACGACTACTTGGCGCCGGCCAGAACCCAGGCAGCCAATGTTTTGGCGTCAGGTTCGCTCAAGGCCGGCTGTGGCGGCATGGGAATAGGACCGTACTTACCGACACCACCCGTCTTGATGGCTTTGGTGAGCACTGCCAAGGCATCTTTCTGACCAGCGTATTTCTTTGCCACATCCTGGTAAGCGGGGCCAACCAATTTTTTCCCCGTTGTGTGACATGCCAGGCAGGCCTTTTGGGTGGCCAATTGACTGCTGGCGAAGGAAGGGGTGCTAGCGAGAACAGATGCACCTAACAGGATATGTACGAATTTCATTGAGACTCCAAAGATGTTGCACCAGCACCAGGCTCTGCAACATCTGCACGCCTCAGTACCTTGGTACACACTCAGCAAAGCGCATGCCACCTATAAGATCTTTGTAACCCACTGATTTATATGGACTATTTCCTATCCGCAAATGCCTGCGAACCATGGGCTTGTCAAAATGACAGGACATATTGACGCAACGCCTGTCATAGTGGCAGAGCTGCGCAATATCAGTTACCGACCCCATGCCGGTCCATCATCCGGTAAGCTGTACGTTCAGATACACCGAGTGCCCGCGCAACCTTGCAGCGGTTGCCTTTGTACCGATTGAGCAGGATGAGCAGGTAGTCGCGCTCTATAGCCTCCAGCGTGGGCTCACCCTGAAATACCTGCGTTTTAGTCAAGGGGCCCGGCGCTTCGGCCACGACTTGCAGCACAGGCGGGTTGCCCGCAAGCGATGGGGCGGACTCAAGTTCATAGGGCCGTAAAGCCAAGCCTGTCGGCAAACCCGGCGTCAGGGAAGTCAGATGTGCCAGGTCGATGGTGTCACCCATTCCGACAAGAATAATGGCGCGCTCGATCACGTTGCGCAGTTCTCGCACATTGCCTGGCCAGGCGTAGGCACACAGACGCTCGCTCGCAGCGCCACCTATAGCCAGCACGGGCAGGCCCTGAGAATGACGCCTGCGGTGTATGAAGTGGTGTGCCAGCAGCATGATGTCGGAAACCCTTTCACGCAAGGGTGGTACGTCAATCACAAAGGTGGACAGGCGGTAATACAGGTCCTCGCGAAACAGGCCCTTGCTAACTTGGGACGCCAGATTACGGTTGGTGGCAGCCACTATGCGTACATCACCACGCAAATCAGCCGTGGCACCTACGCGCCTAAAGCGTCCGGTCTCCAGTACCCGCAACAGTTTGGCCTGTATCGCAGGCCCGATCTCACCAATTTCATCCAGAAACAGGGTGCCCTGCGCGGCTGCTTCGATCAGCCCTTGCTTGCGCCGGTCAGCGCCGGTAAACGCCCCACGCTCATGGCCGAACAACTCGGACTCAAACAGGCTTTCCTGAAGGGTGCAGCAGTCTATGGGAACCAAGTTTTCGCGTTGGCGCGGGCTGTTGGCATGCACGGCTTGCGCCACCAGTTCCTTGCCGGAACCGCTTTCCCCCTGAATCAGCACCGTGACATCGCTTTGCCCGACGCTCCGAATGGTTTGCTTTAGGCGAAGCATGGCGGGACTCTCGCCAATCAACGCATCTTGACTGCGGCCGTGGACCTCGGAGGAGCGCAACTCTTTCTGGGTGTGCAACTGGTTTTCTTCGAGGGCACGGCGCAGCACCAGTTCCAGTTCATCCAGATTGACAGGCTTGATCAGGTAGTCCGCAGCACCCAGGCGCATGGCCTCTACCGCATGCAGTACCGACCCATAGGCAGTCAACATCACCACCGGGCGAGAGTGCGCAATTTCGGTTAAGGGGCCGAAACCCTCGGCATCGGGCAGTTTCATGTCCAGCAAGACTAGGTTGGGTGCAAAGCTGACAATTCGCTCACGCGCTTCGGCCCATGAGGCCGCGCTGCTGATTTCGTAACCTGCTTTGCGTAATTCCTTGACCAGCAGGCGGTTGAGTACCGGGTCGTCTTCGACCACCAGAATGGAGTTTGGTGATTTTGGAGTGCTCATGTTGCCCGACTCATTCTGTCGCGAGGTCCATCGGTGCCAGGCACAGCAGCAGGTGGAAAACGCTTCCGCGATGCAACTCGCTGTCCACCGTTATTTTTCCACCAAAGCGTTCCATCACCCCCTTGCAGATTGCCAGGCCCAGCCCGGTACCTCGCACGCCGTCAGCACGACGGCTGAAGAATGGCAGGAATATACGGGCCTTGTCTTCCAATGCGATGCCCCCGCCGGTGTCTGCAAAGTCCATTTGGTAATGGCGGCCGTCGGCCGTCAGTTTGCCCGTCACGGTGACTTGGCCGCCACCCGCCATGGAGTGCAACGCGTTATGCAACACATTGATAAAGACCTGGCGCAACTCAGCCTCGTCTGCTAATACAGACAACTCTGGCTGAAGCAGGCCTTTCACAATGAGAACCTGCCGTGTTTCACATTCATGGCGCAGCAGGCTCAGCACATCGTCCAACGCCAATGCAAAGCACACCGGCTGCAGCGTCTCTTGCGGCGGCGCGCTCATTTGCAGCAAGCGATGGGTAATGAGGACGCAGCGGTCGATTTCGTGGTCCACCAGTTCCAAATACTCCATCAACTCTTCACGTCCCATGTTCTGTTCTTTCAAACCACGCAAACTTGCCTGCAAGGCCAAGCGTATGGATGCCAGCGGGTTGTGTACCTCGTGCGCAATGCCATTGGCCAGCAGGCCGATGGTGGACAGCCTTTGCTCCTGAGAAAAGCGGATACTGCGTTCCAGAGGAATTAGTACCTCCACCACCTGTAGTTCTCCATCAACCATCAGCGGCGCAGCCTCGATTTGCACCGGCAGTTCCATGCCTTGGCTGTGGCGCAGCGTCATCACGGTGCGAAGGCTGCGGGCATTGACCTGTATTTCTACCACCGGACAGGTAGTCAAGGTCGACGTACAAGGTTGGTCACGTCCGCAGCCTACGGCATAACAGGTATGCCCAACTACGTCAGCCATGGCGCGACCGACCAAGCGCGCATATTCGGTATTGGCAGAGCGGATTTTGTAGTCCTGCCCGATCACTAGCACCGGGTCCGGCAAGGCATCAATAAGGTTTTGAAAGTTGACTTGTGGAGGGCGCGCATGAAGCGCCGGTAACTTAGCATGCAGCCACTGGATTGCAAGGTCCAGCACCGGGATACGGCTCATGCACCCTCCTCCGTTTGCACCCAGCGGTCATATTGTTTTGGGCGGCCCTGCCTGCAAGCCGGGCAAATCATCGACTCATCGGGAGTGACGGAATTGCCCGAAGTCCGAGAACGTGCAGTCGTAGTTATAGCGACGTGATGAAAACCCACTTTGCATTGGGAGCAATTTGCGTGTCGCAATTCAATGTGCCTGGTAACCGGCTGGTTCGAGACCTGCACAGCAACGTTGCGCAGCGCCGCATGGTCGCAGGCGTCAACGCAAACACCGCAGCCAGTGCAGCGTTGCATGTCCAAAGTGAACCGCCCTGCTGCTTCGCGTAGGCCTCGCGGCATGCGCAGCTTCTGGTCTGAGCCTTTGGACAGCTGCAAATCTGAGGCAAATCGGATTGCAGAGGTGTTGCACAACTGCACGCAAGCCATGCACCACGTGCATCGTTCCTGATCCAATGCCACCGCCCACAACGCCCTGCCTACACCTTGGTCGCGCAACATTTTCAGCAATGAAGTCCTAGGAGTCTGGGCGGCAGAAACTCCGTGATGAAAAATTAGGCATTTTGGGGGGTACTTCACCCCTTGGCATATCGAAAATAATCGCTCCTGGGCGATTCTGAGAGGTCGAAAATTGAGCGTCTCGTTCCAAAAGTTTCTGCCGCCCAGACTCCTAGCACTCGTCATAGTCGGAGAAGGGGCCAGTGCAGCCGCCCGGCTAG
>CAIQYP010000372.1 GCA_903876045.1 uncultured beta proteobacterium
ACATCGCCACTTTGCACAATGCCACGCTCTTTCAGGTGCGCTTCGGCCTGCTTGAGCGCCGTGTCGCGGTCGGCACTGGTGTCGATGAACAGGGGGCGCACGTTGCGATACAGCGCCATTTTGCGTTGCGTAGCCACCTTGGAGGTGAGTGCGTAAATCGGCACGCGGATCAGGTGACGGCTCATCCACAAGGCGGTGGAACCGCTGTCGGTCATGGCGACGATCGCCTTGGCACCCAGGTGGTGGGCCGTAAACAGAGCGCCCATGGCGATGGTCTGGTCAATGCGCTCAAAGGTCTTGCCGGTGAAGTCCGCTTCCAACTCAAAGTTTTCCTCGCGTTCAGCGGTGTGGCAGATGTTGGCCATTTCGACCACGGTTTCCAGAGGGTACTTGCCGGCTGCGGTCTCGGCCGACAGCATCACGGCGTCGGTGCCATCCAGCACAGCGTTGGCTACGTCACTCACTTCGGCACGCGTGGGCACCGGGTTGGTGATCATGGACTCCATCATCTGCGTCGCGGTAATCACCACGCGGTCATGCTCGCGGGCCAGCTTGATCATGCGTTTTTGCAGACCGGGAACCAGGGCATTGCCCACTTCCACCGCCAAGTCGCCGCGGGCCACCATGATGCCGTCGCTGGCCAGCAAGATCTCCAGCAAACGGGGAATAGCCTCAGCGCGTTCGATCTTGGCAATCAGAGCGGGTTTGTGGCCATATTCGTGCGCCGCCACATTGCAGAGTTGGCGGGCCATTTCCATGTCAGTGGCATTCTTGGGAAAGCTCACGGCCACATAGTCGGCCTGGAAGCTCATCGCAGTGCGGATGTCTTCCATATCCTTGCCGGTCAAAGCCGGTGCCGTCAGGCCACCGCCCTGCTTGTTGATGCCCTTGTTGTTAGACAACTCGCCGCCCAACTTGACGGTGGTGTGCACCTGCTCGCCGCGCACCGCATCGACCGTGATCACGATCAGGCCGTCATTCAGCAGCAGAACGTCACCGGCTTTTACCTCGCGTGGCAATTCTTTGTAATCCAGACCAACGGCGTCGATATCGCCCAATTCGACGCGCTGTCCATCCAGGATGAATTTTTGTCCCGGCTCGAGAAACACCTTGCCTTCGGCAAACTTGCCAACGCGGATTTTTGGACCCTGCAGGTCGGCCATGATGGCCACTTCGCGACCCGCACGCTTGGCGGCCTCGCGAACCAGCCGGGCGCGATCAATATGATCCTGCGCCTTGCCGTGACTGAAGTTCAGGCGCACGACGTTGACGCCAGCGCGGATCATCTGCTCCAGCATTGCCGGATCGCTCGAAGCAGGGCCCAGGGTGGCAACAATTTTGGTGGCGCGACGTGGCATGATTTCTATCTCCTTGGAATAATCTTTCCATTTTCACACGGTTGGGGCTTGCGTGTGGTTACAAGGCTGCATCAAGATTGCAAACTGCATGCGACAATAAATATTCCCTATATAAAACGAATGAAATATCCTGCAACTCCTCCGGACGCTGACGGCCATTCAGAGCCGCAGGATGTTGCTGTGCCTCAGGTACTGAATTTCGTTGGAGCCATAGAGTTATTGGATAACAGCACCGCGCTTTACCTGGAAGCCGTACAGAGTTACTTTGAGGATATTGCCAATCTGCCGGCGCGCATGGATAGCTTGCTGCGCAAGGCCGATCTTCAAGAGGCCGTTCGCGCGCTGCATACCTGCAAGGGAGCATCTCTGACGGTCGGCGCCAATCTTTTATCCGAGTTATGCCGCCAGTTTGAAGTGCAGCTCAAGGCACTACGACAAAACGAACAGGCCCTGGAGGATAGTGCCCGTCAGGCCATGCAGATTTCACTGGAAAGCACTGCTTCCAATACCCGCCAGGCCATTACCGAGGTGTTGGGAAGCCTTGTCACCCATAACAGTGCAATAGTTATTTCAGGACTAAACGCGCGGGCACTGGTCGAAGACTTGATATCACTACGCAACTTGCTGGCACGCTCTGATATGCGGGCCTTGGTGCGGCACAAGGCGATTTGTGGGCTGCATACTGCGGCTTCTGCACAATTGCAGGCATTGACTCCCACTCTCAAAGTTTTTAATTTTGCAAAAGCTGTGGTTCAATGTGACGAATTGATTAGTGACTTCAGTGCGCCCAATAAAACATGATCGACCTTGAGAAACCCGTAGCCGAGTTGCTGGAGAGCACGCACGGAAAACCCAAGCTACTGGTTGTTGACGATCAGGCAATCAATATTCAGGTTATGTATCGCTGTTTTGCGGGTGACTACCAGGTATTCATGGCGACCAGTGGCGAGCAGGCACTAAGCCTTTGCAAAAGCAACCCTCCCGACCTGATATTGCTCGACGTGGTGATGCCAGGCCTTGACGGCTTCGAGGTCTGCAAGCGACTTAAAGCTGACGAAACCACCAGCCACATTCCGGTTATTTTTGTTACGGCCCACACAGACCCCACCCAGGAGACCCATGGTTTAAGTCTGGGCGCGGTGGATTTCATCGCCAAGCCGATCAATCCGGACGTAGTGCGGGCGCGGGTCAAAACCCATTTGACGCTGAAGTTTCAATCTGACCTGCTGCGCAAACTGGTTTTTCTGGACGGCCTGACGGGTGTTTTCAACCGACGTTACTTTGACCAGCAGATCACTACCGAATGGTCTCGTGCCGCGCGCAACGACACGCCGCTTTCGCTGATTCTTCTGGATGTGGATTTCTTCAAATTATTCAATGACAGCTACGGCCATCAGGCGGGCGATGATGCGTTGCGCGTGGTCGCTTCGTCAATCAAGACCAGCCTGCGCCGCCCTGCCGATCTGGTGGCGCGCTACGGAGGTGAGGAGTTCGCCTGTGTATTGCCTGAAACATCTTACGAAGACGCCCTAACCATCGCCGACGAGTTGGAGCGCAATGTGCGTGCGCTTGCGATTGCGCACCAGAGCTCCGGGGTCGCCTCGGTGATCACCATCAGTCTGGGCCTGGCAACACGCATAGGCAATACCCACAGTGATGTGCAAGACCTTATCGGTCTGGCCGACAGCCAGTTGTATCTGGCGAAGCACACCGGCCCTGCTCGTGTCTGCAGCGCAGTGTTGACCCCCGGCACGACTGTCGGGCGAGGCTAGGGAAGCTATTTTCTCTAGGCTCGCGAGTCGAACTGCAGAATAGCCCGCGCAATCTGCTCCAGCGGAAGGATGTCGTCAACCGCTTGCAGCTTGATAGCCTCTTTGGGCATGCCAAAGACCACACAGGTTTCTTCGTTCTGCGCAATCGTGCGGGCGCCAACGTCGTGCATCACTTTCATACCCCGTGCACCGTCATCCCCCATGCCCGTCATGATGATGCCAAGCGCATCGCGCCCGGCCACGTCAGCCGCTGACTTGAACAGCACGTCAACAGACGGCTTGTGGCGGTTTACAGGCGGCCCGTCCACCACATGCACGTAGTACTGGCCTGCAACCTTGCGTAACTGCATATGCAAGCCTCCGCGTGCGATCAACGCCAGGCCGCGCTCCAGTCGGTCCCCATCCTTGGCTTCCCGGACCTGCATCGCGCACAAACCATTGAGGCGTTGCGCATACATGGCCGTGAACTTTTCGGGCATATGCTGGGTAATGGCAATGCCCGGGGCATCACCGGGCAAGCTGGTCAGCACCAGCTCCAGTGCCTGCGTACCACCGGTAGAGCTACCGATGACCACCGGCTTGTTCATGGCGAAGGCATGTATCGACGACAACACCGGCGCACGCGCTGTTGTGGGGCGGGCTGCCGCCGCATCCGGCACGCTGGTGCGCACGCGAGGCCGCGCTTTCGCTGCGGTTTTGAGCGCCAGAATCATTTCGCGTCGTGAGTCTTCCAGATACGCCTTAAGGCCCAGCTTGGGCTTGGCCATGACCGAAATGGCACCGGCCGACAAGGCCTCCAATGCCACCTTGCTGCCCTCGGTGGATAGCGTGGAGCAGATCACCGTCGGTATGGGGTTGGTGGCCATGATCTGGCGTAGAAATGTCAAGCCATCCATGCCGGGCATCTCGATATCCAGCAACAGCACGTCTGGCGCACTCTTACGAATGGCCTCCATGGCCAGCAGCGGATTGGGTGCACTGCCGACCAGTTCGATTTCTGCATTTCCAGCCAGAATATGCGCCAGCGCCTGACGAACAATAGCCGAGTCATCGACCACAAATACCTTAACCACCATGACGCGCGCCTTGATCTGAAAATACGGTTTCAACCACCGGTTCCTGGTTACCCACGATCCAGCTTACTTTGCGATAGCCATTGCCGCCAAGGCAATGGTCCAACACCGGCACACCGTGGGTGTCCAGATAATGCAATACCCAATCCACATTGCTGGCACCTACATGTTTCTCGCGAAACAGGTGCGGGAACATATTGCCCCCACCAAACACATAGGCTTCGCACATGCGCGGATTTATTCCGACTGCCCGCAGACCGGTAAACATCTCGTGCATAGCGGCCACGCCATAAGCGGTGTTGTGGCGATTGGCGGCATTGGGCACGCCCACATGCACGATGTGGCACATGGCACCGACCGTGCGCCGCGGGTCTGTCAAGATCACTGAAACACAGGAGCCCAACAACGTCTTCAATTGGTCGCCGGACTGCCCGATGGCGACATCGCCCGGCATAATCTCTACCGGCTTGGCAGGTATGGGTTTGGAGGGGTAAAGTTTGGTGAGGGTTGCCATATCAAGCCAACTTACGGAAAGCACCAGGGATGACGGTCTGCAGCGGCGTCTTGCACGGCACGCGTCCTTCGGCCGTTCCCAAAAAGAACAGGCCGCCCGGCTTGAGCGTGGCCAGCACCCGATCCACCACATCGACCTTGGTCGGGGGGTCGAAATAGATCAGCACGTTGCGCAAAAAGATCACGTCGAACGGACCCAACCCACTGAAAGGTTTGCACAGATTGAGTTGACCGAACTGCACGCGCTGGCGAATTTTGTCTTGCAGCAGCACCTGCCCTTCGGACTCGCCCTCGCCGCGCAAACAATAGCGGCGCAGGCGCTCGGGCGTCACAGCACGCAGGCGGTCTTCCGGGAATACCGCCTCCTTGGCGCTCAGGAGCACGCGGTGGCTGATATCAGTGGCCAGAATCGACCAATCCGGACCAATGCGTCCATTGATCTGCATATCGTTGAGCAGCATGGCCGTGCTGTACGCCTCGTCGCCAAACGAGCTCGCGGCACTCCATACGGACAGCGCAGCCTTGCCGGCGAAATTGGGCAACTCTTGCTGCAGCAAATCGTAGTGCTTGGGCTCGCGGAAAAAATAGGTCTCGTTCGTGGTCAGCAAATCCACCGCCATCTGAAACTCAGCGGCCTCTGCTTCGTCTTCCAGCAGGGCAATATAGTCGGCAAAACCACCCAACCCCAGTTTCAGGATGCGCTGAGACAAGCGGGACTGGATAAGTGACTTTTTAGATTCGTTGTACGAGAGGCCTACCGCCTCGTACATCAAGTCGGCGATCCGCTGGAATTCCTTATCGCTGAATACAAGATTAGCCAAACGGGGACTTTCAATAGGGACGGAAATTAGTGCCGCCACCGCTCCGCACGGGAGCGGCGCTGACCCGTGTGGTCAAACGCGGCGCAGTGGCCCGACGGTCTAGCGCCGCAGGGGCGCTCGCACGGTGTGCAGTGCCAGTCGCGCCGGTCTTGAAGAAGGCGATACTTTGCTGCAATTGCTCGGCCTGCCCGGAAAGCTCTTCGCTGGTGGCAGCCAATTCTTCGGAGGCGGATGCATTCTGCTGGGTGGCCTTGGAGAGTTGCCCCATGGCGCCACCAATCTGCACGACTGACTCACTCTGTTCGGTGCTGGCCGCAGCGATTTCCTGCACCAGTTCCGATGTCTTCTGAATGCTGGGCACGATGGCATCGAGCAACTTGCCAGCCCGCTCAGCGGTAGCCACACTGCTGCCAGCCAGGTCACCAATTTCCTTGGCGGCGAGTTGGCTGCGCTCAGCCAGTTTGCGCACCTCCGCTGCCACCACAGCGAAGCCCTTGCCGTGTTCACCCGCCCGCGCCGCTTCAATGGCGGCATTGAGTGCCAGCAGATTGGTCTGGTAGGCAATGTCGTCGATGATGCCGATCTTGGAAGCAATTTGCTTCATGGCTGTAACAGTCTGGCTTACCGCCTGTCCACCTTGCGTAGCTTCGGCACTGGTGGTGGTGGCCATGCCGTTGGTGGCCGTGGCGTTGTCGCTGTTCTGGGCAATGGACGCCGACATCACATCAATGCTGGACGTGGTCTGCTCCACGCTGGCAGCCTGCTCGCTAGCAGCCTGCGACAAGGATTGCGCTGTAGCAGACACCTGATCGGCGGCGCCGGTCAGCGCGTCGGACGCAGAGCGAACCTCGCCAATCACTTTGGTCAGGTTCTCTGCCGTGGAATTGGCGCTGGCTTTGACCTGACCGAACAGACCGTCATAGTCCCGCGTAATGCGATGCGTCAGGTCGCCTTCGGCCAAAGCCGACAAGGCACGGGCGGTGTCGTTCATCACCCCTTCGCTGGTGGCTAGCAACTGATTCATGGCGGTTGACAGACTGGCAAAGAAGCCACTCTTGCCGTCCAGGCTCACGCGCCCGGACAAGTTTCCATGGGCCGCAGCAGACACGATAGCGGAGACTTCCAATTCGGAAGCAATTTCTTCGGTACGGTCAATCCAATGGGTGATACGTCCAATGGGCTGGGCTTGTTCGTTATGCACTGGTCGCGCCAGCAGGCGCAGCTTGCGCCCTTGAATTTCCATGTCTACGGTTTCACCAGATCGCACGGCCTGGTCAAAACGCGCAGCGTCATCCGGGTTCTTGAACAAGGTGCTGAGCTTGTTGCCGTAAAACGCATCGGTGTTGAAACTGGCACCACCAAAAAGCTTAAGCAACTCTTTAGCTGGCGGCGTGGCATGCACCAGCAGCGCTTCGGCGTTGGACACGGTGACGCATACGGGCAGGCTGTCGAGCGACAGGCGAATGCGTTGGTTAAAAGTAGCGGCCGCGGCGGCGTCCTTCATGGCGATTTGCACTTTGTCCATGGCCTCGCTGATACGCGCCTTCTGGCCCGGCAGTCTGTCCATCTGGACATCCAGTTTTCCGGAGGCATAAGCACCAACGACCTCCACCACTTTCATCTTGACGGCGATGTGCGACTGAACCAGGGTATTGATGGACTGCGCCATGCTCTGGTAGCTGCCCTCCAGGCGGTTAGTCGGCATGATGTAGTCAAGCGCGCCTGCTTCATGCTGGCGAGCCATCTCACTTTGCTCTGACTCAAACTGCTGCAGCGTGCCCTGCATCTTGGCCAGTGGCGCCAGCAACCGGCCGATCTCACTTTGGTCCGCTTCAATCACCGTGTCTAGTTGGCCGGAGGCCACTTGATTGGCTACGCCTAGTGCCTTCATCAAAGGGCGGGTAATGCTGGAAGTCACCAGCCAGGACAGCAGCAATGCGCCCAGCACGGTGAACGCCACAATGATCATTGCAGTTTGCAGAATATGGTCTGCACTGGTCACCGAATCATTGACCTCATGCCGCATGATTTCAACCTGGGACGCAACAAAAGGGACCAGCAACTTTTGCAGGGCATCGCTAGCCGCATCAAAACCGCTCATCTGTTTGTTGCCGACTTCCGGGCCCCCGGCGACATAGCCTTTGGCCATGGCCTGACCTACCTCGAAATAATGGGCCGCGCCGGTCTTGATTTCCTGAATGCGCTGCGCAGCAGCCTTGTCACCCATGCGCTGGAAGTGCTTGTCGAATTCGGCCAGCGACGCGTTCAGCGCATCGAAATTCTCCTGGGCGTTTTTAAAGCCATCGTCCAAGCCATCCTTGCCGCGCGTGGCCGAGACGTCCGACAGGAACTGCTGTATCTGCACGACGTTCTTGTCCATGGCGGCCGCAAGCAGGGCGTATTTCACCCCCTCTTCCTCCACGGTGACCATACTTTGCTTGACTTGACTGAGTTGTGTACTGAGCCAGAAAGTAAAGCCAATAAACAAAACTATGGGCAAGGCAAAGCCGAGCAGGATGCGTGCACGAATGGAGAGGTTCATGGTGTTCAGGCCTGTTCGGCCAGTGCGGCCATTTCGTTGATGTCGAGCGCACGCTCGGGTGCCAAAATCACGATGAAATCGCCCCCGACTTTGCCCATACCGTGGATGAAATCGCGTCGGATCGTGGTGCCGAACTGGGGCGCCGGCTCAATATGGGCCTGGGCAATGTCGATAACTTCGCTAACCGCATCCACCAGTAAGCCCAGTTCAAGCTTCTCGTCTTCAACTGTCGCGTCAAAAATAATGATGCAGGTCTTCTTACCCACTTGGGCACGCGGGCGACCAAAGCGCGACTGCAGGTCGATCACCGGCACCACCGAACCACGCAAATTGATCACACCGCGCACAAAGGCGGGCATCAAGGGCACGATGGTCATGTTGCCGTGCTGGATGATCTCGCGCACACAGCGGATGTCCATGGCGAAGACTTCGTCCCCCAAGGAAAATGTCAGGTACTGCAGGGCAAGGCCGTAATCAGCCGGACCATGGGGTGTGGGAGCATTCTCGACTTGCATGGCGATACGGCCTCAATAGGGTCTGAAGTTGGATGATCCGCCACCGCGGACAGCGACCGGCGTTAGCGGCGCGCTCAAACGCGGGGCAGCACGGTTACGGCTCTTGTTGCCGGCATCATGGCGACTGGGCACGCTGGCTGACGACCCGCTGCCGGTGTCAAAGAAAGCAACGGACTGTTGCAATTGCTCGGCCTGGCCACTCAACTCTTCGCTGGTCGCCGCCAACTCTTCAGAGGCCGAGGCATTTTGCTGTGTGGCCTTGGAGAGTTGCCCCATGGCGCCACCAATTTGAACCACAGATTCACTCTGTTCGGCACTGGCCGCCGCAATTTCCTGCACCAGTTCGGAGGTCTTCTGGATGCTGGGCACGATAGATTCCAGCAACCTGCCGGCGCGCTCCGCCGTCGACACGCTGTTGCCCGCCAGATCCCCAATCTCCTTGGCAGCCTGCTGGCTGCGCTCTGCAAGCTTACGCACCTCGGCTGCAACCACGGCAAAGCCTTTGCCATGCTCGCCGGCCCGCGCTGCTTCGATGGCCGCATTCAGCGCCAACAAATTGGTCTGGTAGGCAATGTCGTCGACGATGCCGATCTTGGAGGCGATCTGCTTCATGGCGGTCACGGTCTGACTCACGGCGCTGCCGCCTTCGCCGGCCTCTTTGCTGGTCTTGGTGGCCATGCCATCGGTGACGCGGGCGTTGTCACTGTTTTGCGCAATCGAGGCCGACATCACGTCAATCGAGGCCGTGGTTTGCTCCACACTGGCCGCCTGCTCGCTGGCAGCCTGAGAGAGTGATTGCGCTGTGGCGCTGACCTGGTTGGCCGCTCCCGTGAGCGCATCGGCCGCGCCACGCACTTCGTCAATGATTTCTGCGAGCTTTTGGAAACTGGCGTTGGCGTCGTCTTTGACTTGATTGAAGGAGCCTTGCATGTCGCGCGTGATTCGTTTGGTCAAGCCGCCCTCGGCCAGTCCGGAGAACATCCCCGCCATTTCTTCAACCACCGCACTTATTTTTTCGCTGGTGGCATTGGCATCACGCTTGAGATCACCGAAGGTGCCAACGTATTCGCGTGTAATGCGCTGAGTCAGGTCTCCTTCGGACAGGCCACCCATGACCCGACCCACATCGGAAAGTATGACCGAGGTGGTTTCCATAAACGAATTGACGCCCGCGCACAAGGACTCGATCGGTCCGCTCAAACCCTGCATGGCAATGCGCTGGCTCAGGTCTCCCGCCTGCGCCGCTGAGGTAACCCGGTTGGCTTGCTCCACCGCAGTCCCGAGCATGTTGGCGGCCGTGACATTGGTTGTGACATCGGTAGCAATTTTGACAATTTTGACGACACGCCCCATTTCATCGGTCACCGGCGCATACACGGACTGAAGGTAGATTTCTTTGCCCGCTTTGGAAACGCGTTTGAAAACTTCGCTTTGGGCCTTGCCCGCATTCAGGTCAGACCAGAACTGCTGGTAAGCGGGCGAATTAACAATCTCCGCCGGGCAAAACATACGGTGGTGCTTGCCCTTGATATCGGCCAACTGGTAACCCATGGTCTGCAGAAAATTGGCGTTGGCCTCCAGCACATGGCCGCCCAGATCAAATTCGATATAGGCATAAGAGGCATCAATCGCATTGAGGATGCCGCGCGCGTTCTGGCGCTCGACTTCCTGCTCGGTGATGTCGTAGCGCACACCC
>CAIQYP010000373.1 GCA_903876045.1 uncultured beta proteobacterium
CTCACCCGTTCGCCACTCGCCACCAGGATTGCTCCCGTGCTGCCGTTCGACTTGCATGTGTAAGGCATGCCGCCAGCGTTCAATCTGAGCCAGGATCAAACTCTATAGTTCGATCTTGAATTTTTTCGCACATCTCTGTGCAACTCATAAATTGGAATCAACGTGAATATCATCTCTGACTTTCACATCTTTTTTACTTCATGAGCGTTTGTAGGTCAGTTAAGACCTAGTTCCGAAGAACTTGGCAATCGCCTTCAAACGCCCACGCTTATCGGCTGTAAATTTTTAAGGAACACAAGCAGGCTTCTTTACCCCTTACTTGCTAACTCCGCTGCGATCAGCGAAGCCTTGAATTATGACACAGTTTTTGGCTGCTCTGCAAATTTCTACGTAAAGTCTTTTTACTTACCTTATCTCGAAATCCGCCTGCGCCGTCATCAGTGCAGCCTTCGATTATGGCACGGTTTTGCACTCTTTCATATAGTGCCGTAAATTGATTCAAAAGAAGTGCGATTAAATGGATGTGCAGCGACTTGCACCGCCACACAAGGTTCTATTTATGGGCGCAGTCAGCACTACGATGTGGCTTTCGTAGAGGACGTTGCCATGCTAGACCAGCTGATCATCCATGCCACGCTGCCAGACGGGCGCCGCAATATGGCAGTCGCCATCCAAGACGGGCGAATTGCTGAGGTGACGCAAGGTCTGCAGGCGCCAGCAAACCATACCTTGGACGCAGAGGACTTGCTGTTGTCCAGCCCCTTTGTTGACCCGCACTTCCATATGGATGCCACGCTGTCCTATGGACTGCCACGCGTCAATCAAAGTGGCACGCTACTTGAAGGCATTGCCCTTTGGGGAGAACTCAAACCGCTGCTAACGCAGGAAGCGCTTGTAGAACGCGCCCTTACCTATTGCGACTGGGCTGCGGCCAAGGGACTTCTGGCCATTCGTACCCATGTGGATGTGTGTGACCCGCGCCTACTTGCGGTCGATGCACTATTGGAAGTGAAGAAGATGGTGGCGCCCTATATCGAACTGCAACTTGTCGCATTCCCGCAAGACGGCGTATTGCGCGGGCTGCAAGGGCCACAGCAGCACATGAACAACCTGGTACGCGCTTTAGACAAAGGCGTGGACGTGGTGGGTGGCATCCCGCATTTCGAGCGAACCATGGCCGATGGTGCGCTCAGCGTAAAGCTGCTGTGCGAATTGGCCGCAGAACGCGGTTTGCTGGTGGACATGCATTGCGACGAATCCGATGACCCGCACTCTCGCCATGTCGAAACACTGGCGTTCGAGACGCAGCGACTTGGCCTGCAGGGTCGCGTCACGGGTTCGCATCTGACCTCTATGCACAGCATGGACAACTACTACGTCAGCAAGCTCATTCCGCTGATGGCAGAAGCGCAGTTGCATGTGGTCGCCAACCCGCTGATCAACATCACCTTGCAGGGCCGACACGACAGTTATCCCAAACGCCGTGGGATGACACGCGTGCCAGAACTGCTGGCTGCTGGCGTAAACGTAGCCTTTGGTCACGACTGTGTGATGGACCCTTGGTATTCCTTAGGAAGTGGCGACATGCTGGAAGTCGCTCACATGGGCTTGCACATAGGGCAAATGACTAGCCAGACTGCCATGCGCCAGTGCTTTGAAGCCGTTACCAGTAATGCTGCGCGCGTGATGGGCTTACGGGACTACGGACTGGAAGCGGGCTGCAAGGCCGATTTGGTGCTGCTGCAAGCGAGAGACCCGATCGAGGCTATTCGCTTGCGCGCGACCCGCCTCAAAGTATTCAAGGCAGGCAAGGTGATCGCAGAGTCGCCCGCTTCCACCAGCAGGTTGAAGCTGCCTGGCCGACCAGACCACACCAGCTGGATGAAATAGAAAGTAGCCTTACAGAGTGGCACCAGTCCGTCTCGCTGAAACCTGCTTAATGGGCTGATAATCTTCTCAGCAAATAGGGGGACACGATGGTTTTGGACGATTTGACGGCACACGACAAGTTTTTGGTCATGCTGGAGTGGATTCTTGCCTTGGAGAAACGCCATGCCGACGTGCTGGAGCCCGGCTTGGTGCACATTAAGTACGACGCGCAGGACATTCGGGACCTGACCTTCGGGGCCAGCGATGCGGCTAACAAACTAAGCGAAGTAGCCGAATGCCTGACCCACGCGTTTCGGGGTACGGACTTGATTGCCCGGGAAGGCATGAGTTTCTGGATCCTCACTCCGTTTACCAAAATCGACCCGGTGGTCGAAAAAGTGCGCCAGGTAATGGTCACGGCACCGCAAAACGGCCTCGGCATCGCCCACAGCAATGTGCGGATTTACATGCTGCGCGACCACATAGGTGGACCCGCGGGAAAATTCAAGGCTGGGCAGGACTTTCTGGACTACCTCAAGATCCTGCCTGATCCAATACTGCCCGTTTAAGCTAACCGCCATTGACGCAGACGTTATTAAGCTTTATGTGAAATTTGGCATGGGAGTGGGCATCGTGGCCTCGTTCGCCTCGCACTCCTTGCCACCCAGAATGATTCCATCGTACCCACCGTGCAAGGAGGAATTCAACATGTCAAGCACACCACCCGTCCCCGTGCCTGGAAAATGGCTCTTGGCCTATTCAGCATCCCCTTCGATGGCAGCACAACCAACCGCACTGAGACATGCGGATGAATCCGGGCAATTTTAAGAACTCACAGAGTACGCAACAGCCCTTTTAAAGCCTCTTGCGCACGCCCATCGCTGGCGCTTTACAACACCTGCAAATAAGTGGACTGGTTAACCGCTGCGGTACGGCGAGTGAATTGGGCCAGAACCCACTAAAGTCAGCCGGCAATCACTGCAATGTCCGCAGCGTGGCTGCAAAATAGGCCACACTGCGGGGCTCGCAGATTTACAACCCAAACGAGGATTCAACCCATGTCTGAAAATTTGAAATTCGAAACGCTTGCCGTCCACGCCGGTTACACGCCTGACCCCACCACCAAGGCGGTGGCGGTGCCGATTTACCAGACCGTGGCCTATGCATTTGACAACGCCCAGCATGGCGCGGACCTGTTTGACTTGAAGGTGGCGGGCAACATTTACACCCGCATCATGAATCCGACGCAGGACGTGCTGGAAAAGCGCGTGGCAGCCTTGGAAGGCGGCATTGCGGCGCTGGCCGTGGCTTCGGGCCAGACCGCGGTGACCTATGCCATCCAGACCATTGCCGAGGCCGGTGACAACATCGTCTCCAGCACCGCGCTGTATGGCGGTACCTACAACCTGTTTGCCCACACGCTGCCGCAATACGGCATCACCACCCGCTTTGCCGACCACCGCGATCCGGCCAGCTTTGAGCCGCTGATTGACGAGCGCACCAAGGCCATTTTTGTCGAGTCGCTGGGCAACCCGCAAGGCAATGTGACCGACATCGCGCGTGTCGCCGAGATCGCCCACCGCCACGGCATTCCGCTGATTGTGGACAACACTGTGGCATCGCCTTTCCTGCTGCGCCCGATCGAGCATGGCGCTGACATCGTGGTGCATTCGCTGACCAAATACCTGGGCGGCCACGGCACCAGCATTGGCGGCGCGATTGTCGATTCCGGCAAGTTCCCCTGGGCCGAGCACAAAGCACGCTTCAAGCGCCTGAACGAGCCGGACGTGAGCTACCACGGCGTGGTCTATACCGAAGCCTTTGGTCCGGCCGCCTACATCGGCCGTGCCCGCGTGGTGCCGCTGCGCAATATGGGCGCGGCGATTTCTCCGTTCAACGCCTTCCTGATTCTGCAAGGCATTGAAACCCTGGCGCTGCGCATGGAGCGCATTACCGAGAACACCATCAAGGTCGCCAAGTTCCTGCAGTCACACGCCAAGGTGGGCTGGGTCAACTACGCCGGTCTGCCCGAGCACCCCGACCACGCGCTAGCGCAAAAGTACCTGGGCGGCAAGCCTTCCGGCCTGTTGACCTTTGGCGTTAAAGCGGCTGAGGGCAAGCGCCGCGAAGCCGGTGCCACCTTTCTGGATGCGCTGCAGGTGTTCACGCGCCTGGTGAATATTGGCGACGCTAAGTCACTGGCCACGCACCCCGCTTCCACGACACACCGCCAACTCTCGCCCGAAGAACTGGTCAAGGCCGGTGTGCCCGAAGACGCGGTGCGTTTGTCGATCGGCATTGAGCACATTGACGATCTGCTGGCGGACCTGGACCAGGCACTGTCTGCCACTTAAGCAACCAACCGCCGCCCCGCGCTCGGGCAGCGGTTTGGACAACGGTCGGGGTATGCTTCAGACATGACTTCTTTCACTCCTATTCAAGCCCTGATCGGCGGTCTGCTGATCGGCAGTTCCGCCACCTTGTTGCTCTGGCTCAATGGCCGCATTGCCGGCGTCACCGGCATGATTACCGGCCTGCTGGTGAAGCCCTCCACGGCGCCGGGCTGGCGCCTGCTGTTCCTGATCGGCTTGATTGCAGGGACTGTGCTGTATGGCTGGCTGGGTTACAGCACGCCCCTGCGACAGGGCTTTCCGCTGCCGCTGCTGATCGTTGCGGGCTTGCTCACCGGCTATGGCACAGCGCAGGCGAATGGCTGCACCAGCGGCCACGGCGTGTGTGGCATGGCGCGCTTTTCAATGCGGTCGTTTGTGGCTACCGGCACCTTCCTGGTCGTGGCAATCATCACCACCTATGTGCTGCGCCATGTGGCGGGAGTAGCCGCATGAGCCGGAGTCTGTTACGCAATTTGACGGCATTGGCAAGCGGCATCGTGTTTGGTCTGGGCCTATCAATGGCGCAAATGACCAACCCCGACAAGGTGCTGAATTTTCTGGACATGAGTGGCATTTGGGACCCCAGCCTGCTCTTGGTTCTGGGTGGGGCCGTGGTGCTCAGCGCCGTAGCCTTTCACATTGTGCTTAGACGCAGCGTTCCGTTGTGGGATGACATTTTTCACATGCCACTGCCTAAGGCCATCGACAAACCCCTGATCATCGGCTCCGCGCTGTTTGGCATCGGCTGGGGTCTCTCCGGTTACTGCCCCGGCCCGGCCATTGCATCGCTAGGTTTTGGCAATCCGGAAGCGCTGTGGGTGGTGCCCAGCATCATTGCCGGCGCCGCCTTGCAACGCTGGACGCACTACCGCCAAACAGCGGACATTGACTAAAGAGGCAGGCTGGTTGCCAGCTTGAGCGCGCGTAGTCCGAGCTGCGATGGCGGCGTCTGCCAGAATGGGCCGATGACTGAAAACACCCTTGAGCCCATCCACGAAGCCCGCGTCTGGAGCGATGAACGCTGGACGGCGCGCGTCATCAAAAACGAAGATGACGATGGCTGGGCGGTTGCCATGACGTTGCACTCAGAGTCAGAGCCCGCGCTGGTAGGGCCCTGGACCATGGGGCGCGACAAGAAAAATCCCAAACCGCTGGACGTTTCCGCATTCAACACTTTGGTCAAGACGGCCAATGAAGTGCTGCGTCGCCACGAGCAGCAGCTCTACGCGCAACTCAACCGCAATGTCAGCGTGACCGTCAATGGCCAGCGCATACGGGTCGCGCTCAGCATCGTGCCAGACGACGAAGGTGCAACCGCATGCCTGATCGCGACCGATGCCTTTGAAGTGGAACTGGGCCGCGCGCCCGTGTCGCCAACATTCAAACTGAATGTGCAGAGCGCACTGACTTGGGCAGAGTCCGGCTTCGCGAAGCCCGCCTGAACGTACGCCACCCGCAACGGGTGCGCATCACGGACTGACAACAGCCAGAAGTTTTACTTGCCGAAGTGGCCAGCCGCGATCAGGCGGTCGATTTCGGCAGAGGCATCCAAGTAATCCTGCTCTGGATTTCCGGGCGTAAAGCCACGGCGTTCGGCGATATAGAAAGCAGCCACTTCGATATAGTTGGCACGCTGACCCGCGTCGATTGCCTTGGCTGCGGGCGCAGCCTTCTTCTTGGCCGGTGCTTTGGCCTTAACTGCGGGTGCTGCCGTCTTTACTGCAACGGGCTTGGGCGCAGCCTTGGCCACGTTCTTCGCGACGGCTTTCTTCGCCGCAGGTGCAGCCACTGTCTTAGGAGTTGATGGCTTGGCCACGGCAGCAGGTTTCGCCGCTGGCTTGGCGCTGGCAGCGGGTGCTGCTTTTTCGGCCGCTGTCGATGCAGGCTTTCTGGTCGTTGCCATGGGGTCACTCCTTGAATTAATGTTTACAGTGCGTTTACATTGTGGTGGTGACAACATCACTGCATTTTGACAACCATCAAACGAAATGGAACGTACCAAAAACGAATATGCAAATTACGGGCCACACCAACTCAATTGCTCGCACCTCTACATGCCCATGGCTTGCCCGAGTGCGAATACCGAATTCGGCACCCTGGGCAAGGGCGTCTGACGCACCGGCACTGCCATAACGCCTTTGGTGATTTTGCGGCGTTCTTTCACCTTAAAGCCACTGGCGCGCTGAGCATCCGCCAGGCTCTTGAGCGTGATGGTCTTCATGTGGTCGAACACGGCCGTGTTCAGTGAGTCCCACAAAGCCTGGGTATCAATGACGCCGACACGCACCTTGCGGGTGCCCGGCACATCACCTGCTTCGTCAATGGCACCAATGATGTCAGCCACAGTGATGCTGTCGCCTCTAAAACCCAACGCGTAACCGCCGCCGGGCCCACGCGTGCTCTCCACCAGGCTGCAATGACGCAGCTTGGCAAATACCTGTTCCAGGTAGGACAGAGAAATGCCGTGCCGCAAGGCCAGGTCGGACAGGGGCACGGGATAGCCTTTTTCACGCAAGGCAAGATCGATCATGGCGGTGATGGCAAAACGTCCACGGGTACTGAGTCGCATGGTTTTTACTCCTATGTACAGCGCGAAGGCGCTGGTAAGGCTTGAATGTAGGTGCGACAATGCTTCGCGAAAAGTCGTTATTTCAACAATTTCACTTCGATTAATGCGATGGATTACAAACACCTGATGTATTTCTGGGTCACCGCCAAAGCGGGGGGCGTGATGCGCGCGGGCGAACAACTACACACCACGCCGCATACCCTGTCCGGCCAGATCAAGCTGCTTGAGGATTGGCTGGGACGCAAGCTATTTAAAAAGGCCGGGCGCAATTTGGAGTTGACCGAGGACGGCAGGTTGGCACTGGGCTATGCAGACCAGATTTTTACCCTGGGTGCAGAGTTGGAAACCGCTGTGCGCGCTAGTCGTGGCGGCAGAAAAGTGCTGGAGTTCAAGGTGGGCGTGGCGGATTCGGTGACCAAATCGATTGCCTATCGTCTGCTTGAGCCGGCATTGACCATCGCCGAGCCTGTGCAACTGATTTGCAGCGAGGGCAAGTTCCCTGATCTGCTGGCGCAACTGGCCCTCAACCGATTGGACTTGGTGATTGCCGACGAACCCATGTCGCGCCGCCTGAGCGTGCGCGCCTTTAACCACCCGCTGGGCGGAACAGCCATGAGCTTTTTTTGCACCCCGGATCTGAAGGCTCAATTGCACGGCGAATTCCCGCAATGTCTGAACGGCCAGCCCATGCTGATCCAGGGAGCGCAGGCCTCGGTACGCCAGCAGGTTGAGGGCTGGCTGACGCGCCATGGCGTGGTGCCACGCATCGTCGGCGAGTTTGACGACGGCGCGCTGATGACGGCCTTTGGACGCGAAGGCCGCGGTGTCTTCATGGCACCCAGCGTGGTGGAAGAGGAGACGGCGCAGCAGTTTGGCGTGGAAGTGATTGGCCGCAGCGACGAGTTACGAGAAGAGTTCTACGCCGTGTCCGTCGAAAAGCGCATCACCCACCCCTGCGTGGTCGCGATCACCGATGCCGCACGCGGTGCGTTGTTTGGCTAGTGTTGCCCCCACGTTCGCCCACTGCGTGTGGCTCTCTGCCCCCCAGGGGGGCTATTCC
>CAIQYP010000374.1 GCA_903876045.1 uncultured beta proteobacterium
CAGTGCAGGCGCTGACGACCGATCAGGTGGTGGCGTTGACAACGGGTCAGGTAAGCACACTGACCACGACAGTGATCAACGCGCTGACGAGCACTCAGGTGCAGGCGATAGAGACAGCGCATATCCAGGCCCTGACCAGCACGCAGTTGGCAGGACTGGCCACGGCAAGCGCGCGGATGCTGACGACCGACCAGGTGGTTGCATTGACGACGGGTCAGGTAAGCACACTGACGACCACAGTGATCAATGCGCTGACGAGCAACCAGGTGCGGGCGATAGAGACAGCTGATATCCAGGCATTGACGACGGCACAACTTAGTGGACTCTCGTCCTTGCAAGCGAGTGTGCTGACTACAACCCAGGTTGAGGCTTTTTCATCTACCCAAATTGCTGCTTTGAGCACGGCTGCTTGGGGTCAACTGGCTACCGGAACCCCTATCATTCTGGACTTAAATGGCGACGGAGTGAAGACCCTGAGCATCAACTCGGGAGTCAAGTTTGACCTCTTTGCAGAAGGCGGAGCCATCAACACGGGTTGGGTGAGCAGTGGTGACGGTCTGCTGGTACTGGATCGCAACCATGATGGCCAGATCAATGATGGCTCGGAGCTTTTCGGCTCCGCCACCAAATTAGCCAATGGACAGACTGCACCTGACGGCTATGCCGCTTTGCGTGAACTGGACACTAACCACGACGGTGTCATTGATAACAAGGATGCGGCTTATAACGATCTGAAGGTTTGGGTGGACAGTAATTCAGATGGTGTGACAGAGGGCGGCGAACTGAAGTCGCTGGCTTCGCTGAACATTGCGTCCATTAACGTCAATGCGAAGGTTGGCAATGCGACGGACAACGGTAACACCCTTGGGCTGACCTCAACGTACCAGACCACGGATGGTGCCAACCATGACGCGGCGGATGTATGGTTCCTGGCAAATAAGTCTGCTGCCGTAGCACCCGCTGCGCCACCTGTTGTGTCAGCGGTGGTGACACCTTCACCCGAAGCGACTCTCGCCACGGCGTTGTCATGGCCGGAGAATGCGCCTGCAGTTGTAGCAACGGTGCCATTGACCTTGCCTAGTGTGGATTCGGCTACTGCAGCATTGACACCAGACGCGGTGGTTGGCGTCAATACGGCGAGTGGCGCTCCGGTCGTGGATATGCGGGGCAATGTAAGTGCGCTAGCACAGGCCATTGGCTCGTTTACCGACAGCCTGTCCGCAACGGGGGATCCATCATCTGGTGTGTCATTGACATCACAGGTTGCGACACCTTCTGTCAATTCGCCAGCAGCGGTGGCGGTCGTGAATATGGTGGATGTGATGAAGCAATTTGACGCTAATGGAAACGTGATCGGTGGGGCCGTTGCGGCAGCCTCTCCGACAACTTCACTCACACTCCCGGGACAAGCGAACCCCGCTAACAATGGATTGTTAACTACTGGCGGCAAGGGCTAGGGCGGCATGTCAGGAGCGGAGTAATTGACGTAGGCAGGACTGAAGATGGGGACGCAAATTCCCATCTTCAGTGCCCGATCGCTTTATAGTTTGACTTGCTGCAACAAGTGAATTGGCCAACCCGGAAGTGGGCGGTAAAGAACAGTCAATTGTCCTGATCGATCCTTGAGTGCCCATGTTGAAATGCATTGTCCCGACAAAGGGATTTCAACTATGGCTGACCGATTCCCTCACACAACCATTCAGTGCTTAGCTGCTATCGCGCAACATCATCGCTTGCAAGTCAACCCTGAGCGCCTGATTGAGGACTACGCGCTAGGCCCTGAGGAACCGCCGTCTGCCACCGTGCTGAACATTGCCAACGACATTGGCCTGAAGGCAAAGGTAGACAAGTTCACCTGGGAAACTCTACGCGCCCAAAATGGTGTGTACCCCCTGATTGCCCGCATGAAGGACGGCACCAGTCTCATCGTGATGGCCGCCAATGACAATGACGGCGGTCAGATTGCCATCCTGAATCCCTTAGCCGATGTGGCAAGCGGTGCAACCTTTCTCGGCAAAGACCAGTTCTGCAGTCAGTGGGGTGGAGAAGTCTTTTTGATGAAGCGCATATTCAATGCGCCCGAGGCCAATCAACCGTTTGGATTTCGCTGGTTCGTCCCGGAAATCATGAAGCAGAAGGCAGCCTTTCGGGATATTGCCATTGCTGCTATTGCGATGCATTTTCTGGGTTTGGCCTCACCCATGTTCTTCCAGTTGGTGATAGACAAGGTGCTAGTGCATCAGAGTTCATCCACTCTTTGGGCACTGGGTGTTGGCGTAGTGATTGCGTTGGTGGTGGAGTCGCTTTTCTCGTTGTTGCGGCAAATTGTGACCCTGGCGGCGTCGAACAAGATTGATATGCGACTGACGCGCCGCACCTTCTCGCACCTGCTGTCCTTGCCAATTGACTATTTCGAAACTACTACGGCAGGCGTCATTGCGCGACACATGCAACAGGTGGAAAAGATCAGATCTTTCCTGACCGGCCGAATGTTCTTTTCCGCGCTGGATGTGACTTCGCTGCTAATCTTTCTGCCCATACTGTTCACCTACTCCGCCAAGCTAGCACTTATCACGCTGGCCTTTACCGGAATGATTGGAGCAATTGTCATGGTGATGGTTCCCACCTTTCAAAAGCGACTCAATGATCTTTATGCAGCCGAAGGGCAGCGGCAATCCATGATGGTGGAAACCATCCACGGCATGCGCACGGTCAAGGCTCTAGCTATCGAGCCGACCCAGCGGCGTCTGTGGGATCAACGCTCTGCACAAGCGATCAATATGCATTTTCGGGTCGGAAAGATTGCGATCTTTGGAAATTCGATCACCGACTTTCTGGGAAAGCTGTTGCCGGTGGTCATCATCATCGTGGGGGCGCAGGAGGTGTTTGACCAGACCCTTTCTGTGGGTGCGCTGATTGGTTTCCAGATGATCTCCGGGCGGGTCATGTCACCACTGCTGTCTATCGTAGGGCTGATCAATGAATACCAGGAGACCGTGCTATCGGTTCGCATGCTGGGCGAGGTGATGAACCGCGCGCCGGAGGGCAGGGCCACCGCAGGAGGGCTGCGGCCCGAGTTGGCCGGTGAAATTTCCTTTGAAGATGTCACGTTCCGCTACCCAGGCTCCAGCGCCACGGCACTGGACCGTGCCAGTCTGACCATTGCTGCCGGTACGGTCATTGGTGTGGTGGGGCGCAGCGGCTCGGGCAAGACTACGCTGACCAAACTCATTCAGGGCCTGTACAGTGTGCAAGAGGGCATTGTGCGATTCGACCGAGTGGACGCGCGGGAAATTGAACTGTCCCATTTGCGTCGGCAAATCGGTGTGGTTTTGCAGGAAAACTTCTTGTTCCGCGGCACGGTGCGAGACAACATCGCCGCCGGTAGACCGGAAGCAACCTTCGAGGAAATCGTGGAGGCAGCCGATGCCGCCGGCGCATCCGAATTCATTGAACGCATGCCCCAAGGCTACAACACGTCATTGGAAGAGGGGGCCACCAACCTGTCCGGTGGGCAGAAGCAACGGTTGTCCATCGCCCGCACGCTCCTGACCAAACCGCGCATCCTGATCCTGGATGAAGCGGCTAGTGCACTGGACCCTGAAAGTGAAGCCATCTTTATCCGCAACCTGTCGCGCATAGCCGTTGGCCGAACGGTTGTGATGATCTCTCACCGCTTGTCCACCTTGGTGAATGCGCACGCCATTTTGGTTATGCAGCAGGGCAGGCTGGTCGATAGCGG
>CAIQYP010000375.1 GCA_903876045.1 uncultured beta proteobacterium
CATCGTCAAAGAGATTTCCGGCCCTGCCGGTTCGCAGGCCTACCAGATTGGCACCCGCACTGCCGCCACTGTTCTGCGTTTGAAAAATGGTGAGACGCAGGTGCTGGCCGGCCTCATCAGCGATGAAGAGCGCAGCAGCGCCAACCGCCTGCCGGGGCTGGGCGATGTGCCCGTGCTGGGCCGGCTGTTCTCCAGTCAGCGAGATGAGAAAAATAAGACCGAAATTATTTTGTTGATCACGCCGCATATCGTGCGCAACCTGGCACAACCGCAAGGGGCCGGCCTGAATGTGCCAGCCGGCTCTGAAGCCTCGGTAGGCTTCAGGCCCGCGCTGCAGGTAAAGAATGCGGAGCTGCGTGCACTGTCCATGTCTTCCAATCCGCCAGGTGGGCCACGTGACACGGCGCAAGGCAAGGCAACACGCAAGTCTTCAATTTTGGATCAACCTGAGACGGAGCAAGACGCATCGCCAGCCCCAACGCCGGAACCCGTGCCGGTAGAGCCAGAGCAATCGAAAGCCCCTGTTGTTGCCCTACCCGAGGGAATAAGCGCCATGCCGCCTTCCAGCGTAGTTATTCAACCCATGCGACCATGAACCGACGTGTCTTCAGCAAACGTGCAGGTGGCTTCACTCTGCTCGAGCTGCTGGTGACCGTCGCTATTGTCGGCATCATGGCCATGGTCGCCGTGCCCTTGGGCGAGTTGACCATCCAGCGTGTGCGCGAGAGCGAGTTACGCAGCGGCCTGCGCCAGATCCGCGAAGCCCTGGATGCGTATAAACGCGCCAGCGATGCGGGCAGGGTAGAGCGGCGTGCCGATGGCAGCGGCTACCCGCGCACGCTGGAAGAACTGGCGGGTGGCGTGGTGGACGTCAAGAACCCCAACAAAGCAAAAATATATTTCCTGCGTCGTCTGCCGCGCGACCCGTTTTACTCTGACGCCAATGCACCGTCTGCAGCCACCTGGGGCAAGCGTTCGTATGCGAGCGACCCTGACATGCCGATGGAGGGTGAGGACGTATTCGATGTGTATTCGCGCTCCGAGCGCGTTGGCCTCAACGGCATTGCCTACCGGGAGTGGTGATGCATAAACGCAAAGCTACTAACGGTTTTACGCTGATCGAACTGATGGTGGTGATGGCCATCATTGCGTTGCTGCTGACCATTGCCGCACCGCGCTATTTCAAGCACCTGGACCGGGCGCGTGAGTCCACTCTGCGCGAGACCCTGAACGTGATGCGCGACTCTATCGACAAGTTCCATGGCGACAATGGCCGCTACCCAGCAGCCCTTGAAGAACTGGTCAACAAACACTATTTGGCGCGTCTGCCGCGCGACCCGTTTTCTGAAACCGCAGACACCTGGATTACGGTGCCACTGCCGGATGGCGGTGGCATCTGGGATGTGCACAGCGGTGCCGGTGGAGAGGCCAAGCCGTATGCCGAGTGGTAAGCATTCGCGCTCCAATTTGCGTTTTCCATTACGTCAACGTCAACGTCAACGTCAACGTCAGCGTCAGCGTGGCTTTGGTTACTTGATGGCGCTGTTCGCCATCGCCGCGCTGGGCCTGATGGCTGCGGGGGCAGGGCGCGTCTGGTACACCACCGCGCAGCGCGAGCGCGAGGCCGATTTATTGTTTGCAGGCAATCAATACCGCCAGGCACTGGCCAGCTACTACGCCAGCAAAGTGGGCGGCGTGCAGCAGTATCCGCAACGCCTGGAAGATCTGTTGAACGACCGCCGCTCCCAAGTCACGCTGCGCCATTTGCGTCGCCTCTATGTGGACCCGATGACTGGCAAGGCCGACTGGGTTCTGGTGACTGCGGGCGAGCGCATCGTGGGGGTGCACAGCCGCTCGGAGCAAAGCAGCATCAAGCGCTATTTTGAAGACGCTGACGAAACCTTTAACGGCACCGGGCGCTATGCGCAATGGGTATTCAAGGCGGACGCAAACAAGGTTGCACGATGAGCGCTACCGCACGTTTGAGCAAGCACGCTCTGGAGCACCTGGCCCCCACGCTGGACACTTCGCCCGGCATTACCAGCAGGCCTCAGTTTTACCTGTGGGCAAGTGCGCCGGGTTTCTTTTTTGGTTGACTCAATCGGGCTATTGCAAATAGTTTGACTTGCGCTAAAAATTGCAGCGCAAATTAAGCCCATAAAATAACTCCCATGCCATCCAGCTTCGCCGAACTAGAACCCAACATTGAGCCCCTAGGCTCCGTGAGTGGCTTCGTCGACGAATTTATGGAAGTCGTGCAGCCCAAACCCCTATTCGCCGGATTCAGCCGAGAGCAAACAGCCATACTTGCTGACTATCTGGACTGCTATGGTGTCCCCTCGAAATCCGTGGTGGTGCGCGAGGGCGACGAGGGTAACTTTCTTGCCATTCTGGTTACCGGCAGGGCCGTCATCGTCAAAACCTTCAATGGCAGAGAGCGTGTTCTGCAAGAACTGAAGCCTGGCGAGATGATCGGCGAAATGTCACTGGTCGATGGCCAAAAGCGCTTTGCCAGCTGCATAGCCGTTGAGCCCAGCGACTTCGCGGTGCTCACCCATGAAAACCTGCACAAAATGCTGGCCGAATACCCTATGTTGGGCAACAAGTTTTTGTTGATGCTGCTAGGCGTTACCGTCGGTCGCCTGCGTCAGGCAACGCTCACCATGTTGCCAAGTCTGGCATCCACTTCGGTATAGCGCGATCAGGGTGCCTTGCACCCTACGGGCTGGGTCAATGCCAAGTGTTGCAAATTTGTAATTTTTATCAAAAATGCCTAGGTGAGCCGCTGTTCATCGGCATAAATAGATGAAAATCAAGATGCGTATGCGGGAGCGACGCGGTACAAATGGCTACTGTCACGGCCTACCGCATAAATCCGCGTCAATTTATCTATTTATTGAAAATAAATGAAATTTAAATCTACGATTCGGTCTTTTGCTGCCATGTTATTAATCGGCGTATGCGCGATGGCAAATGCGAACACCACCTACAACGTTAATCTTTCAAGCAGTACTGATATCCTTACCGGAACGATCACTACGAATGGCAAACTTGGTCAGCTAACCGCGAGAGACTTCGTAGGTTTTTCCTTTCTTGACCAGATTGTTGGTACTTCTACCACTGGTTTTTCTTTTTCAGGTGGAAGCACATCGGTGACATGCAATAGCCTGGCATGGGGGCTCGGATGTGGGTTTTCGGCGGTGGTATCACAACAAAGTAATGCGGCGGCCTTAATTTTCGACAACGTTTTAGGCACGGGTACGCGATTCGCGAGTGGTTCGTTTAGTCTAGATGTCGGCCCTAATTCCTGGAATTTCCAGAGTAGTAGCGCCACCTACAAAGCCACCTATATGCCTACGATAGGCAATTATTTGCTGGTGGCCTCAGTACCCGAGCCCCAGACTTACGCCATGTTTTTATCTGGCCTGTGCCTCATGGGTTTGATCGCCCGCCGCCGTCGCAAGTCTTAAGCTACGTTGCACGCCTTGAGCGTGCTTCGATAGGCCGAATAAATAAACCGCGCTGACATGCGGTTTTTTTGTTTGTGCCGTCATTGGCGAACACTCACTCACCATACCCCTGCGGATTGGCACTTTGCCAGCGCCAGGTGTCAACACACATGCGCTGTAAATCACGGGTGGCCTGCCAGCCTAGCAACTCCTTTGCCAGCGTCGGCTCCGCGTAGCATGCGGCAATATCGCCGGGTCTGCGCGGCTGCACTTTGTAGGCAATAGGCTTGCCGCTGGCTTGCTCAAAGGCCTTCACCATATCCAGCACGCTATAGCCCACACCCGTGCCCAGGTTGATGGACAGGCATTGGCCCTGCGCGTTGTCGGGTAGCGCGCGCCCCAGTGCTTCGAGCGTGCGCAAATGGCCCAGAGCCAGGTCCACCACGTGGATGTAATCGCGCACGCCGGTGCCATCGGGTGTTGCGTAATCGTTGCCCCACACATTCAAAAACTCGCGTCGCCCAATGGCCACCTGCGCCACAAATGGCAGCAGATTGTTGGGCACACCTTGCGGGTCCTCGCCGATCAGGCCGCTCTCGTGCGCGCCCACCGGGTTGACGTAACGCAAGATGCCAAAGCGCCAGCTGGCGTCACCCGCAAAGGTGTCGCGCAGCATCTCTTCAATCACCAGCTTGGTACGGCCATAGGGGTTGGTTGCCGAAAGCGGGTGGTCCTCAGTCAGCGGCAGGCGCTGCGGGTCGCCATAGACTGTGG
>CAIQYP010000376.1 GCA_903876045.1 uncultured beta proteobacterium
AACCGGGGTCACCATTTTCTGCAAAAACTTCAGTGCGGTATCCGCGCGCAATGCTTGTGGGTCATAGCCCTGCAGACTGGCAGCGACTTGTTCCAGGGTTTTCATGGGTACTCCAAAGCGCGTAGCTCGTCCAGTGTATTGGCGTTGGCAAATGCGCGAGTGTCGTCACCCGGCGCGTTGAATCCCAACTTGATTTGCTTATGGCTGGCAGTCCAGGCGCCGATCTTGCGCCCGCCGTCATCGATGAAGGCTTGTAGGTTGTCAGCCAGGTCTGCGCGCATCAGGCAAAAAACGGGCTGTGGTCTCAGCAGTGTGCTGCCGTCTGCCTGCAGTTCCGGTGCCATGGCCATGGCGATCTCAGACTTTTCGGCGACCAGGGCGGCGCTTAGGCGGGAGAGTAAGTCAAGGGGGAACAGCGGGGAGTCGCAGGGAACGGTCAACAAATATTCGTACCTTCCTTCGCATTGCCGCAAGCCAGTCAGGAATCCGGCTAGCGGCCCGGCGTAGTCGGGTACGGTGTCGCACCACACTGGCACGCCCAGGTTTTCATAGTGCAGTTGGTTGCGGTTGGCGTTGATGCCGATAAGCTCTGGCGCTCCGCCATCTTGCAGACGCAGGCGTCCCAGAGCGACTTCTGCAAGTGTCTGGCCATTGAAAAGTTGCAGACCCTTGTCCATGCCACCCATGCGTGTGGCACGGCCACCGGCCAGAATTACTGCACAGACAGAAGCGGCGGAAATCATCAAGTTACTCCAGGCTATCCGCCGATGTAGCTCATCTCCACACGGCGCTTGCCATCGCCCGGCGGCGCAGCGCCTTCGAAACCTCGCAGCTCCGAATAGCGGTCCGCACGCCCGGTCCAGATGTGCGCAATCGCCGCAGCCAGTTGGGTGTCGGTGTAATCGCCGCGCACCAGGTCCCGAAGATTGTGACCCTGACTGGCAAAAAGACAGAGGTAAATCTGGCCTTCAGTCGACATGCGCGCACGGTTGCAATCCGAGCAAAAGGCTTGGGTCACGCTGCTGATCACGCCAATTTCACCGGCTGCTCTGTCGTGTTGGCCATTCGCGTCTGCGTAGCCCCACCGCTGTGCGGTCTCGCCAGGCTGAGATGCCTCCAGAGGAATCAACGCCAATTCCTTTTGCAAAACCCCGACCACCTCTGCCGAGGGCATCACGTCGTGCATACGCCAGCCGTTGGTGGCTCCTACGTCCATGTACTCGATAAAGCGCAGCACTATGCCGCTGCCTCTAAAGTGACGGGCCATGGGCAGGATCTGGCTGTCGTTGGTGCCTCGCTTGACCACCATATTCACCTTGATCGGCCCCAGGCCTGCTTTGCGTGCGGCCTCAATGCCATCCAGAACTTCTCTTACAGGAAAGTCCACATCGTTCATGGCCCGAAATACCGCATCGTCTAGTCCATCCAGACTGACCGTAAGTCGATTAAGTCCTGCTGCCTTCAAAGCTTGGGCCTTGCGCGCCAACAAAGCGCCATTGGTGGTCAGAGTCAAGTCCAATGCAGTACCGTCGGTTGTCCGCAGAGCGGATAGCTGTTCAATCAAAAGCTCGATGTTCTTGCGCAGCAGGGGCTCGCCACCAGTGAGTCTGATCTTTTGCACGCCGTGTGCCACAAATTGGCGGGCGATGCGGGCTATTTCTTCAAACGTCAGTAGTGAGGCGTGCGGCAGGTAGGGGTAGTCTTTGGTGAAGACATCTTTGGGCATGCAGTAGCTGCAGCGGAAGTTGCAGCGGTCGGTCACGCTAATGCGCAAGTCACGCAGGGGGCGACCTCGCGTGTCAATCAGCAATCCCTGGGTTGGCTTTAGTCTGTCGCCCGTCATGGCTGTCAAAGGGACGGTGAGCGAACCCGCACGCTGATCTATAAGGGGCACGATACGGTGCTGTGTTTTATCTGGCATGCCCGTATTGTCCATGCTGCCGCGCGTTTGCGGGAGAGCAGACTTGAAAGCTACAGGGCCTTTAAGCCAGAACTACGAGGCGCTGAGAGGGCGGTAGCCTATGCGCGCGGCAGCAACCACGGCCTGCGTTCGGTTCTGTACGTCGAAATGGCGCAGGATAGCCGCAACGTGTGTCTTTACGGTCTCTTCAGAGACATGCAACTGTTCAGCAATTTCGCGGTTGGCAAGGCCATCAAGCAGGCAGCGCAGTACCAGATCCTGTCGCTGCGTCAGCAAGGGTCTTCCAACGGGGTCTTGTTGGATGAGCGGGGGGGAACTGGTGAGTTCCTGAGGCAGGTAGATGTCGCCATCCAGGACGCTACGAACAGCGCGAAGCAATTCATCGCTGACACAAGATTTGGTGACAAACCCAGCCGCACCTGCTTGTAGAACCTGGCGCATCATCTGTGTGTTGGCCGATCCAGATAACAAAACGATGGGAAGCTCGGGGTGACGCTCGCCAAAAATCGCCAGTGCGTCTAATCCGTTCATGTCCGGTAAATGGTAATCCAGCAGCACCAAATCGAGGTCACCATGCCTGTGCGCGAGGACGAACGCCTGCTCGCAGTTCCCCGCTTGCAGAACTTCGAGATTTTCTTCTAGACCTTTTAGCACCTGGCGCAACCCTTCGCGCACCAATGCATGGTCATCAACGACAAGAATTTTCACCAATTTCTCATTTATTTTTGGACAACCGATTGCGTCTGATTGCTTGCTAGGCCATTTTGGCTGCAAACACACTTTTCAGTGTTCCAAAATAACAAAACCCGCTTACGCGGGTCTTGCTTTGGATCAATAAGGTCCGATTAGCCGCCGTGGATCTTCATCATCA
>CAIQYP010000377.1 GCA_903876045.1 uncultured beta proteobacterium
AGAAGGCGCCTACATAGAGCGTGAGCTTATGATGGTCAAAGTGCGCGCCGTAGGCAAGGAGCGAGAGGAACTGAAGCGCATGGCAGACATCTTCCGGGGCAGGATTATTGACGTAACCGAGAAGAGCTACACCATCGAATTGACCGGCGATCAGTCCAAGAACGATGCGTTTCTGGACGCGATTGAGCGGTCGGCCATTCTGGAAACTGTGCGCACTGGCTCTAGTGGAGTCGGGCGCGGTGAGCGCATTTTGCGCGTTTAAATTTTTACAACGGAGAGATGATATGAAGGTTTTTTACGACAAGGATTGCGATCTGAGCCTCATCAAGGGTAAGACGGTTGCCATTATTGGTTATGGTAGTCAGGGTCATGCCCACGCGCAAAACTTGAACGACAGCGGTGTGAAGGTTGTGGTTGGTCTGCGTAAGGGTGGAGCTTCCTGGGACAAGGTTGCCAAGGCCGGTTTGCAAGTTGCTGAAGTCATCGAAGCAGTTGCTTCGGCCGATGTGGTCATGATTTTGTTGCCTGACGAAAACATCGCGGGTGTCTACAAAGAGATTGAATCGTCCCTTAAGCAGGGCGCATCGCTGGCCTTTGCCCATGGTTTTAACGTGCATTACAACCAGGTCGTTCCCCGTGAAGATCTGGATGTTTGGATGGTCGCGCCTAAGGCGCCCGGACACACCGTGCGGAACACTTACACCCAGGGTGGCGGCGTGCCCCACCTGGTGGCAGTACACCAGGATCAGTCCGGCAAAGCCCGTGATCTGGCCCTGAGCTACGCCATGGCCAATGGCGGCGGCAAGGCTGGCATCATCGAAACCAATTTCAAGGAAGAAACCGAGACAGATCTGTTCGGCGAGCAAGCCGTTTTGTGTGGTGGCGCGGTTGAACTGGTGAAGATGGGCTACGAAACCTTGGTGGAAGCCGGTTATGCACCTGAAATGGCCTACTTCGAATGCCTGCACGAGCTGAAATTGATCGTGGACCTGATCTATGAAGGCGGCATCGCCAACATGAATTATTCCATCTCCAACAACGCCGAATACGGCGAGTACGTAACTGGCCCTGAAGTTATCAATGCACAAAGCCGCGAAGCCATGCGCAACGCACTGAAGCGCATTCAGACTGGCGAATACGCAAAGATGTTCATTCTGGAAGGCCGTACCGGCTACCCCAGCATGACGGCTCGCCGTCGTTTGACTGCCGAGCATCAAATTGAAGTGGTAGGTTCTAAACTTCGCGCCATGATGCCTTGGATTGCCAAGAACAAACTGGTGGACAAAACACGCAATTAATTTTTTTATTGACCATGAAAAGGCCACTTCGGTGGCCTTTTTCTATGGGGCCTGGAGGGATCCTTCGTCGCCGTGCCCCAAGCCAAGACTCGCCCGGGGGAGGCAGTCGTAAATATTGGGCGATAGTGCGGGTTCTGTGGGGCCTGCGACAATCACTCTCTGCCTTACACTGGTGCGCCGAATGGGTTGCAGAAATGCGGCGCCTATTTTTCGTTGGATGTTAGATAAAGGTCAGGAACAAGTATGCAAGATGGAAATGACTCAGCCCATGACACTGATGCAGTGGTTGTGCGCAAGCCACGCAAGGGGATCTACATTCTGCCGAACCTGTTTACCTTAGCAGCGTTGTTTGGCGGTTTTTATGCCATTGTTATGGCGGTGGATGGTCGCTTTGACCTTGCTGCAGTCGGCGTGTTCTGTGCCATGGTGCTAGATAGCTTGGATGGACGTGTGGCGCGCATGACCAATACGCAAAGCGCGTTTGGTGAGCAAATGGATTCGCTGTCGGACATGGTTTCCTTTGGTGCTGCGCCCGCGCTTATTTCTTATGTTTGGTCGTTGCATGGCCTGGGGCGCTGGGGCTGGTTTGCGGCTTTCGTCTATTGCTCTTGTGCGGCCCTGCGTCTGGCGCGTTTTAACGTAAATACCGGCGTGGTGGACAAACGGTATTTTCAAGGTTTACCTTCCCCCGCAGCGGCGGCGCTGGTGGCCGGCTTTATCTGGCTGGCCACAGACCTGGGCTTCAAAGGCGCTGAACTGTCCTGGCCGACCTTCCTGGTGTGCCTGTATGCCGGTCTGACCATGGTTACCAACGTGCCGTTCTATAGCTTCAAGGATGTGAGCATGAAACGCAGTGTGCCCTTTGTGGTAATCGTCGCGATTGCCTTGGCCATTGCGCTCGTGAATCTGGATCCACCCAAAGTAATCTTTGGATTGTTTGTGATGTATGGACTGAGCGGATATGTGGTGTATGGCCTGCGCAAATCGCGTGGCGTGCAAACCAGTGTCATCAGCACATCTACCGATGAGCCGGACGAGCGCGGCTTGCACTGATCAGGAGACATCAAAATGACAGACAAACTGATAATTTTTGACACCACCTTGCGCGACGGTGAACAGTCGCCCGGAGCCTCCATGACGCGCGATGAAAAATTGCGCATTGCCCGCCAGTTGGAGCGCCTTAAGGTTGACGTGATCGAGGCCGGCTTTGCCGCGAGTTCCAATGGTGATTTCGAAGCGGTGCAACTGATTGCCAACACCATTAAGGACGCCACCATTTGCTCGCTCTCCCGGGCCAATGACAAAGACATTGCGCGCGCGGCGGAAGCTTTGAAGGGCGCCAACCGGGCCCGCATTCATACCTTTATCGCCACTTCAGCCTTGCACATGGAAAAGAAGCTGCGCATGACACCCGACCAGGTGTTTGAGCAAGCCAAACAGGCAGTGCGCTTTGCCCGCAATCTGGTGGAAGACATTGAATTCAGCCCGGAAGATGGCTACCGTAGCGACCCGGACTTTTTGTGTCGCGTGATTGAGGCTGTGATCAAGGAAGGTGCTACCACCATCAATGTTCCTGACACCGTGGGCTATGCCATTCCTGAACTCTACGGTAACTTTATCAAGGACTTGCGCGAGCGGGTTCCCAATTCCGATAAAGCGATCTGGTCTGTGCACTGCCACAACGACTTGGGTATGGCGGTTGCCAACTCGTTGGCCGGAGTCAAGATCGGCGGTGCCCGTCAGGTCGAGTGCACTATCAATGGCCTAGGTGAACGTGCCGGCAATTGCAGCCTTGAGGAGGTCGTCATGGCGGTAAAGACTCGCCGGGACTATTTCGGCCTGGATATGGGCATCGACACACGCCACATCTTGGCAGCCAGCCGCATGGTCAGTCAAACCACTGGCTTTGTGGTTCAGCCCAACAAGGCGGTGGTGGGCGCCAATGCTTTCGCGCATGCCTCAGGTATTCACCAGGATGGTGTGCTCAAAGCTCGCGATACCTACGAAATCATGCGCGCCGAAGACGTGGGTTGGAGTGCGAATAAGATCGTCCTGGGCAAGCTCAGCGGGCGCAATGCCTTCAAGCAGCGCTTGCAGGAACTCGGCGTACAAATGGAGAGCGAAGCCGAAATCAATGCAGCGTTTACCCGCTTCAAGGAGTTGGCCGACCGCAAGAGCGAGATTTTTGACGAAGACATCCTGGCCCTGGTCAGTGAAGAAAACGTTGCGCAGCACAAGGAGCAGTTTGTCTTCGTGTCTTTGTCGCAGCATAGTGAAACAGGGGAACGCCCGCAGGCCAGTATCGTGTTCACAGTGGACGGCAAAGAGGTGAAGGGAACGTCCGAGGGCAACGGTCCGGTAGACGCTTCTCTCAAGGCTATTGAAGCGCACGTCAAGAGCGGCGCTGAGATGGTGCTGTATTCGGTCAACGCCATCAGCGGCTCAACCGAGAGCCAAGGTGAAGTGACGGTACGCCTTCAAAATAGCGGACGGGTAGTAAACGGTGTCGGCGCCGACCCTGATATCGTGGTGGCGTCAGCCAAAGCCTACCTGAGCGCGCTGAATAAGTTGCAAAGCAAGGCTGACCGCGTCGCAGCTCAGGGTTAAACGAGGTAAAGAACGGATTTTTCATTAAGATAGTTATGCAAGTACTTGATCTTGCATAACTTTTTTGATTACACTCGGGCTCATAAGCATGCGTCCCGCCGGGTCATTGCCATCAATTGCCTAGCCGAATGAATGGAAACCACTGTGTATCAAAATAAATTGCGAATGGGGCTTGTGGCCCTCGTTGGATTCATGGCGATTGCCCCGGTCTGCGCCAATGCGCAGCACAGGAAGGAAAAGGCAACGCACTCAGCCAGAAGTCATGCGGCGCACCAAGTCGTTCGAAAATCTGCAGAGGTCATTCCCCTCAAACCCTCCTTCGGTCAACTTGCTGGTTTGCATGGTGAACATGATGCGTTGGCCCTGAAATCGAGCGTTGCACTGGTAATGGACCAGGATACGAAGGAAGTACTGTTCAGCAAAAATGAACAGGCCGTGTTGCCGATTGCATCCATCACAAAGCTCATGACAGGCTTGTTGGTAAGCGAGGGCGATTTGCCCATGGATGAAAACATTACGATTTCCCAAGCGGATGTAGATACCGAAAAGGGTAGCTCTTCGCGTTTGGCAGTCGGAACAGAATTGAGCCGTGGCGAGTTGCTTCACCTGGCTCTGATGTCAAGCGAGAATCGCGCTGCTCACGCATTGGGTCGCACCTATCCCGGTGGATTGCAGCATTTTGTTGAGTTAATGAATGCGCGCGCCAAAGCGTTGGGCATGAATGACACCAACTATGCCGAGCCTACCGGTCTATCCAGTAAGAACCAGTCGAGTGCGCGCGACCTGGCCACGTTGGTTAACTTTGCTTACGGCGACCCCACTTTGCGCGAACTCTCAACCTCCACGGGATACCAGGTAGAAGTGGGGCGTCGCACTCTGCAGTTCAACAATACCAATCGGTTGGTGAAAAACCCGGCATGGGATATCGGCATTCAAAAAACTGGCTACATAACAGAAGCCGGGCAATGCCTTGTGATGCAGGCGAGAATTGCAGGGCGTAAGCTAATCATGGTTTTTCTCGACTCCACCGGTAAGCTCAGCCGTATTGCCGATGCCGAGCGCGTCCGCCACTGGGTGGAAAACAGCCCTCTCTTAAGTCGCAAGGGTGTGCCGCTTGCAAGCCATACTTCAGACCAACGCGTCTTTATCAACTTATAGGCGTGTCGGATAGTCCGGCGACTAACGTGGACTGTTCGGCTTGTGGCCTAGTGCCTCAGAAATGCCTTTAGCCGTTTCCTTGAGCTTGGGTAGCCATTCATCTTCCAGTCGCCCCGAAGGTGCCGAAATTGAAAGTCCAGCCACGAGTTTGTTTTGGTCGTCGTAAATGCCTGCAGCCATGCAGCGCACACCAAGCTCCAACTCTTCGTTGTCACTAGCCTGGCCATATTGGCGCACTTTGGCGAGTTCACGTTCCAGGGCTTCCAGTGAGGTAATACTGTTCTTGGTGTGACCTTGCAAACCGGTTCGGGTGGCATAGGCGCGTGTGCGTTGCGGATCGTCAGCAGCCAAGAATAACTTGCCTACTGATGTCAGGTGCAGGGGCGCATGGCCACCAATAGCGCGCACTACTTGCATCCCTGAGCGTTCACTGTAGGCTCGTTCCACGTACACAATTTCGTCACCCTGGCGCATGCTCAGATTCACTGGTTGCTGAATCTGCTTGTGTAACTCGCGCATGGGGGTAAGGGCTGCATCCCGAACATTGAGTCGCCCTTTCACCAGGTTGCCTAATTCCAGCAAGCGCATACCAAGCCGATAACTTCCAGGCTGCGGTCTGTCAACAAAGCGGCCGGTGGCAAGGTCGTTCAGAATGCGGTGGGCTGTTGACGGATGCAGCCCCGCTTTTTCACTGATTTCTTTAAGCGATACAGCTTCTTCACGCGAGGCCAGCACATCAATAAGAGTGAACATCCGTTCAAGTACTTGGACAGCGGGTACGCTTGGTAGATCGGGGTCTTTTTTTGCCATAGTGAAGTATCAGGGCAAATTGCTCGACGCCGCCTCATGAATGCGCCAGTTTCCGTCCACAAGAACCTCACAAGGCATATAGCGGGATTTGTAGTTCATTTTTGGGCTGCCCGCTATCCAATAGCCCAGGTACACATAGCCAAGCCCCAAATGTTTGGCTTGGCGTATTTGCCACAGCACGTTATAGGTGCCGTAGCTGGTTTTTTCCTCGGGTTCATAAAAGGTGTAAACGGCAGAAAGACCGTCGTCAAGCACGTCTAGGATCGACACCATTTTGAGGGCGCCAATCGTGCCATCTGGCAGAGTTTTTCGGAATTCAACAAGTCGTGAGTTCACCCGGCTTTGCAGCAGGAACTGGGTGTACTGGTCAACGCTGTCCTCATCCATGCCGCCACCTGAGTGGCGGCTGTTCTGGTAACGCAGATAGAGCGCATAGTGCTCCTCCTCAAAACCAAGTTTCAACACCCGCACGGCCAAATCGCCATGCTGAGTCCATGCGCGGCGCTGGCTACGACTGGGCTGAAAGTTCTGCACTGGCAAGCGCAGCGGCGTGCAGGCATGGCAACCGTCGCAGTAAGGGCGGTAGGTGAACATTCCACTGCGACGAAATCCACGGCTCACCAGTTCCGAATAGGTGGAGTTGTTGATCAAATGACTTGGCGTAGCCACTTGAGAACGTGCCATGCGAGCAGGCAAGTAGCTGCACTCGTAGGGAGCAGTTGCATAAAACTGCAGAGTTTGAAGCGGAAGGTCCTTGAGATCTGTCACAGAAGCATCGTCAGGTGTCCAGTAGGTGCTGCCAGTATAGGGCGTCAAAGTGCCAAAGCGGTGGCTCAAGCGCAATGGCTGCCTTCACTTGAGAGGCAAATTGTGCTCGAGGCGTTTCGCGGGCCCCTAGCGATGACAGGTGCGCGGTGTTCTGCTGGCAGTCAATGAAGGCCACTCCATGGACCCGGCAAAAGCAGACCAATGCTGCCAGTGCCAACTTCGACGCGTCGGTGCGGTCGGCGAACATGGATTCCCCAAAAACGGCCTTGCCGATATTGACGCAATAGAGTCCGCCAGCAAGTTCACCATCGACCCAAGTCTCCAAACTGTGTGCATGACCTGCCAAGTGCAACGCTTGGTAGGCGGCAACCATCTCGGGGACAATCCAGGTCCCGCCTTGACCATTGCGCTCGATGTGGGCACAGTTTTCTATGACAGTGTTGAATGCTGTGTCAAAGCGAATTTCGCAGTGCTCATCGGCGCGAAAGCGTTGGATGGTCTTTTTTAGAGAGCGGTGAAGTTTAAAGCGGCTGACTTCCAGCACCATGCGCGGGTCCGTGCTCCACCAGAGAATCGGCTGTCCTTGGCTATACCAGGGAAAGATGCCATGGGAATAGGCGCGCACCAGACTTTCCACATCCAGACAACCTCCTGCGGCTAGAAGGCCTGCGGCGTCACTATTTGCACCCCAGGCATGCGCAACATCTGGAAATTCTTCCCCCGGTTCAAGCCAGGGAAGTGGGGCTGGTTTCGACATGTTGGAAGTGCGTGGTGTGGAATTGTGAAAAATAGTGCGTACCCAAACGGCTTCGTGGAGGCTAGCGGTTAGAATACACTTTGTCGGGGCGTAGCGCAGCCTGGTAGCGCATCTGGTTTGGGACCAGAGGGTCGAAGGTTCGAATCCTTTCGCCCCGACCAATAAGTACTGAAAAAGCCGCTAAGTGTTGTCACTTAGCGGCTTTTCCATTTTTATCGTGTAGTTATACGCCCAGCTTTTGACGCCATCCTGGATACAACTTGTCTGCATCACCAGGAAACGAGACAAAGGCCCGGGCAAATTCTTTGTGCTCCTTGGCGTATTCAACCGGGTCGGCGCCCGCCTTCCAGCACTCATACGATTGACGCAGGGATATAGCGCCTGCGGCGGGGCTGTCGACGTGTCCGTATGAACCGCCACCCGACGTGTTGATCACATTGCCATGGCCCAGGTTTTCGAAGAAGCCGGGCAGGCGTAGCGCGTTCATGCCGCCTGACACGATGGGCGCGGTGGGCTTCATGCCGTACCACTTCTGAAAGTAGATTGGGCCTTGGCATTCGTCGCGCTCGATCATGTAGGCAATCACTTTGTCGTCGTTCTCGCCTTCCATCTTTCCGTATCCCATGGTGCCGACGTGGATGCCAGAGGCACCCTGTAGGCGTGCCATCTTGGCCAGCACAAAGGCGGTGTAGCCGCGCTTGGCTGATGGTGACGTAACCATGCCGTGGCCGGCGCGGTGGTAATGCAGGTATTGATTGGGGTATTGGCGACGTACGGTGGTAATCATGCCGGGTCCACCGACAAACCCATCTACCAAGAAGGCTACCTTATCTGCGTCCGATCCAAAGGTTTCGAGAATAAAGTCGGCGCGCGCACACATCTCAAAGTGGTCGTCCGCCGTGATGTTGGCGCTGAACAGCTTGGGCTGTCCGGTCTCGTCCTGGGCGCGCTTGAGGGCGTCGGCCACCAGCGGGATGACCTTTTTCAACGGCGCAAATACCTGGTTTCCCTGCGGTTCGTCGTTCTTGATGAAATCACCACCCAACCAAAATTGGTAGGCCGCTTCGGCAAAGGGCTCGGGGCGCAGGCCCAGCTTTGGCTTGATGATGGTGCCGGCGATGTAGCCCCCATCTTTGACCGGGCGGCCCAGAATGCGCCACAGGTCAGAAATGTCTTTGGCCGGGCCGTCAAACAACTGGATGGCCCGTTCTGGCATGTAGAAGTCAATCATCTTGGCGTGGGCAATGTCGCCCATGCCCTGGTTGTTGCCGATTACCAGAGTCAAAAATGACACCAGCATCATGCGGCCATCGGTCATGTTGCGGTCAAAAAGGTCGAGAGGGTAGGCGATGCGCATGTCCTCCGTGGCTTCGTCAATGCAGTAAACCAGAGCGTCAACGCCGCGCGTGAAATCGTCTGTAGTGCTTACCTCTACATTGGTGCCGGTGGAAGACTCCGCTGCAAAGTGCGCAGCAGCCTCCAGGTAAGAGTGGCCCGACTTGGGCTTCATCTGGTAGGCCACCAGAATGTGTTTGCCGCCCGCTATTAGCTCGGCTTCGGTCAGGCTCAGGTCGGCGTAGCGTTTCGATTGGTCCATGCTTTTTCTCCAGTGGTGTTCAAAATATTCAACCAGTGGAGCGAACTATAGGCAGGCTGATTCATCATGAAAATTCAATTTATCTGTTCGTTGAATCAGGTTTTTCTGATGAATTGCTGGACTTGCATCGCACAAGTGCGTGCTTGAATGGCAATCGGGGTACAGTGGATGCAGAGGTCATCACGATGCCACCATCAGCAGACACCAGACATGAAATCGCCCCGCACCCCCAAAGATCAACGCCGCTTTATTGAGGCCACTCAATGGCTTAGGCCGGTTACGCGCTGGGCCACCCGTATTTCGATGGCGTCGCCTCAGTGGATTCCTGCTGTGCTGCGCAATCTGCCGCTGCGACTGACCTCGCTTGTATTGCGTGGCTATCACAAGGTGCTGCGTTGAAGCGGCACAACTTCCGGGTTAACTCCAGGTGTCCATCAAAGGGCCACCCTGTTCGATCAAAAACTCCTTAAAGGAACGTGCTGCGGGCGACAGCTTCTTTTGTTTCAGGTGCGTGACATACCAGTGGCCCGCAGGCGGCATGTCCTGGATGTCCACTATTGCAATGTGGCCAGTCGCCAGTTCATGCCGCACGGTTCGCATAGATAGAAAACTCAAGCCCATGCCCGCCATGACGGCTTGCTTGATCGTCTCGTTACTGGGCATTTCCATGGCGATCTGGATCGGCATCTTGTGCTTCGAAAACAGACGTTCCATGGCGGCTCGGGTGCCGGAGCCTTCTTCGCGCACCACAAATTTGTAGTCCGCCAGGGCTGAGAAGGGCAGCTTCTTACGTCGCGCCAAGGCGTGGTCGGGCGCCGCCACGATGGCCAGTGGGTTGGTGGCGAAGGCCATGGCTTCACAGTCCAGATCGGATGGAGCACGGCCCATCACCACCAGATCGGCCTCGTTTCGTGCCAGCAGGCCCAGCACGTTCTCGCGGTTGTCAATCTGTAGCTGCACATTGATGCCGTCAAACAGTTTGCCGAACTGCACCAGCAGCATGGGCATGAAGTATTTGGCGGTGCTGACAACGGCCAGATCGATACGGCCTTTTTTCAGGCCGATGTGGTCGGCCATCTGGGCCTCCAGATCTTTGAGTTGCCCCATGGCGGCAAGTGCATGGTTCAGGAACACTTCTCCGGCATGGGTTAGCCGAATATTGCGGCCCACCGGTTCCAGCAAGGCAAGTCCAAAGGCTTGCTCAAGCTGGCGGATTTGCATGGATATGGCAGGTTGCGTCACGAACAATCGTTCGGCAGCCTTGGATACCGATCTCTGGCGCGCAACCTCCAGAAAGGTCTGGATTTGTTTTAGGGTATAGGGTCGCATGAGTCACTCATCACATTAGATAAAGCTGATGGGTTTTCTAAAAAACGTGATTGGAGTTTATGAGTTCATGCCGCTAAAGTAAATCCGTGGTTGTCATAGGGGCAATCTTAAATTCCAAGTCCAGAGAAAGAAAGCAGACATGTTGCAAGCCCTGGTATTTGATGTGGACGGCACACTGGCCGACACCGAGGAAGCGCATCGCGCCGCCTTCAACCAAGCATTTGCTGCGGCCGGCTGTGGCTGGGTCTGGGACCTGGAAATTTACGGAAAATTGCTTGAGGTGTCTGGAGGCAAGGAACGCATCCTGCATTACTGGAAGCAGGTGGGGCCGGAACTGATTCCCTTCTACGGCGACAGCGTGCAGGAATCTGTGGATCGACTGCACGCGCTCAAGACGCTTGCCTACGAGCAAGCCGTTGGGGATGGTGCGGTTTCATTGCGCCCAGGCGTATTGGCTTTGATCGAGGCTGCCCGCAACGCAGGTTTGCAACTGGCTATTGCAACGACCACCACGCCTGCCAACATCGATGCTTTGCTGAAAGCTAACATGGGTACGCACTGGCATCAGTTGTTTGCTGTGGTGGAGGATGCTGCTACGGCACCCCTGAAAAAGCCCCATCCCCAGGTGTATTTGCAGGCAGTGCAGCGGCTTCAACTGCCGGCCACCGCCTGCCTGGTATTTGAAGATTCTTTAAATGGCCTGCAATCTGCAACAGCGGCCGGGTTGGCCACGGTCATTACGCCGACCGACTACACCAGAAACCAAAATTTCCGGGACGCTTTGCGTGTTTTGCCCAACTTGGCCGGTGTCACTCTGACGCAATTGAGGTCATGGCATGAAACTGCTGTTGCAATGGCCTGACATCACCAGACAAAAAGAACCGCCCAGGCCTTTTTTGCTACCCCATTTAACTTCCGGAGAATCCCATGCCTTTTTCCAAGCGCTTTACCCTTACACAGTATTTGATTGAACAGCGCCGCCGTTTTCCTGGTGCCAGCGGAAATTTCAATGCGCTGGTGCTGGATGCTGCATTGGCGTGCAAGGCAATTGCCCGAGCAGTAGCCTTTGGTGAACTCGGCGGCGTGCTGGGCAATCAGGATGCAGACTTGGGTGGCGCCATCAACGTGCAAGGCGAAACGCAAAAGAAGCTCGACGTCTTGAGTAACCAGTACTTCACCCGTCTGAACGAGTGGGCCGGCAATCTGGCTGGTATGGCTTCCGAGGAGATGGAGGATCCCTATCAGATCCCAGCCGAGCACGTACGCGGGAAGTACCTGCTGGTGTTCGACCCGTTGGATGGCTCCAGCAATATTGATGTCAACGTGTCGGTGGGCAGCATTTTCAGCATCCTGCGCGCGCCGCAGGATGTGATTGAGAGTGGACGCGATGTGGTGGAAGCAGACTTCTTGCAGCCCGGCAGCAAGCAGGTGGCTGCGGGCTATGCGCTATATGGCCCTACCACCATGCTGGTGCTCAGTGTGGGCAATGGCGTGGTGGGTTTTACCCTGGATCCGACTCTGGGTGAATTCATGCTGACGCACCGCGACATCAAGGTGCCGGTGGACACGCAGGAATTTGCCATCAACGCATCTAACAGTCGTTTCTGGGAGGCACCCGTTAAGCGCTACGTGGACGAATGCCTGGCCGGCAAACCCGGGCCACGTGGCAAGGATTTCAATATGCGCTGGATCGCCAGCATGGTGGCCGAGGCGCACCGCATTCTGATGCGCGGTGGTGTGTTCCTGTATCCACGCGACACCAAGGATGCCGCCAAACCTGGCCGTTTACGCTTGCTGTATGAGGCCAACCCCATCGGTTTCATCATGGAGCAGGCCGGTGGCAGGGCATCTACCGGACGGGTGCCGATGTTGGGCGTGAAGCCCACCTCTTTGCACCAGCGCATTGGCTTGGTATTCGGGTCTAAAAATGAGGTGGAGCGTATCGAGCGATATCACACCGAGCCGGCCGAAGTCGAAATGAGCAATCCGCTCTTCGGCAAGAGCAGCCTGTTCCGCGACTAATCCAAATTATCTTAAGGAGTCCCCATGTCAGAACGCCATCCCATCATCGCGATAACCGGCTCGTCCGGTGCCGGCACCAGCACCGTAACGCGCACGTTTTCCAATATTTTTCGGCGCGAAAACGTGCGCGCGGCCATCATTGAGGGTGACAGCTTTCACCGCTACGACCGCAAGGAAATGAAACTGCGGCAAGCCGAAGCTGAAAGCACAGGTAACAAAAATTTCAGCCACTTTGGACCCGACAACAACTTGTTCGGTGAACTGGAGAGTCTGTTTCAAACCTATGCCGAAACCGGGCAGGGTCGGGCGCGCAAGTACTTGCACAATGCCGATGAGGCTGCGCCGTATCAGCAGGAACCCGGCACGTTCACACCCTGGGAGAACCTGGAGCAAGAAACAGACATCCTGTTTTACGAGGGTTTGCATGGCGCGGTACAGACGGAAGAGCACAACATTGCAAAACATCCCGATCTGCTCATTGGCGTGGTGCCAGTCATTAACCTGGAGTGGATTCAGAAGCTCTGGCGCGACAAACACCAGCGTGGCTACAGCACCGAAGCGGTGACCGACACCATCCTGCGCCGCATGCCCGACTACGTGAACTACATATGCCCTCAGTTTGCCCACACCCATGTCAATTTCCAGCGTGTGCCCATGGTTGATACCTCGAACCCGTTTATTTCGCGCGACATTCCCAGCGCCGACGAGAGCATGGTGGTGATTCGCTTTGCCAACCCCAAGGGGATCGATTTTCAATACCTGCTCAACATGATCGGCGACAGCTTCATGAGCCGGGCCAACACCGTGGTGGTGCCTGGCGGCAAGATGGAGCTGGCAATGCAATTGATTTTTACGCCCTTTGTCTGGCGCATGATGGAGCGTCGCAAACGCGCGCTGATCGCACATTAAGGACTAAGCACATGAACACTCCCACACTCGCTATGGCCAAACAAATGGCCAATGCCATTCGCATGCTGGCCGTTGACGCCGTTGAGAAAGCCAAGTCTGGCCACCCAGGTGCCCCCATGGGCATGGCCGATATCGCCGAAGTGCTTTGGAACCGGCATTTACAGCACAATCCACGCAATCCGCACTGGGCCAATCGCGACCGTTTTGTGTTGTCCAACGGCCACGGATCCATGCTGATTTACGCGCTGCTGCACCTCACCGGATATGACCTGCCGATGGAGGAACTAAAAAATTTCCGCCAACTGCATAGCAAGACGGCGGGACATCCGGAAGTCGGCGTCACGCCGGGCGTGGAGACCACCACCGGGCCGCTAGGGCAGGGCATTTCCAACGCGGTTGGCATGGCGTTGGCAGAGAAACTGCTGGCTGCTGAGTTCAATCGCGATGCGCACGCGGTGGTAGACCACTTCACCTATACCTTTTTGGGCGACGGCTGCATGATGGAAGGCATAAGCCACGAGGTCTGCTCGCTGGCGGGCACGCTGCGCCTGTCCAAACTGATTGCGCTATACGACGACAACGGCATTTCCATCGACGGCCATGTGGAAGGCTGGTTTACCGACGACACTCCGAAACGATTTGAGGCTTATGGCTGGAACGTGATTCCCGCAGTGGACGGACATGACCCTCAGGCGCTGGATGCTGCCTTGCGCGCTGCCAAGGCACAGGCCGTTTTACCCGATGGCAAGCCAACACTGATTTGCTGCAAGACAGTGATCGGCATGGGTTCGCCTAACAAAGCTGGCACCCACGATGTGCACGGCGCCGCGCTAGGTACGGCCGAAGTGGCTGCCACCAGAGAAGCCTTGGGCTGGACTGCTGCGCCGTTTGAGATTCCCGCCAACATCGCCACCGCCTGGAATGCCGTGGCGCGTGGTCAAGCGGTTGAGTCCGCTTGGAACGCGCGCTTCGCTGCCTATCGCGCCGCCTATCCAAAGGAAGCAGCCGAGTTTGAGCGTCGGATGGCGGGTGATTTGCAGACGGCCTATGCGGATAAGTTGCCCGAACTGTTGGCAGCCATCGCCGAAAAGCCGGACGCCGTAGCGACACGCAAGGCCAGCCAGAACGCATTGGACGCGCTGGCGCCCCTGCTGCCCGAGTTCTTCGGCGGCAGCGCCGACCTGACCGGCTCCAACCTGACCAACTTCAAGGGTTGCGTCAAGGCTGGGCGAGACAAATGGGGCAACCACCTGAGCTACGGCGTGCGCGAGTTCGGCATGGCCGCCATCATGAACGGTATCGCGCTGCATGGCGGCTATATCCCCTACGGCGGTACCTTCCTGACATTTAGTGATTACAGCCGCAACGCCATCCGCATGGCGGCGTTGATGAAGTTGCGTGTTATTCATGTATTTACACACGACAGTATTGGATTGGGTGAGGACGGCCCAACGCATCAAAGCATTGAGCACATTCCAAGTCTTCGCATCATTCCGGGTCTGGACGTGTGGCGTCCGGCCGATGGGCTTGAAACAGCCGTAGCTTGGGCGCATGCAGTCGAGCGAAAGGACGGGCCGAGCGCCTTGTGTCTGTCACGCCAGAATTTGCCGCGCGTGACGGATGTGGGCATGGTCAAGGCGATCCGAAAGGGTGGCTATGTGTTGTCGGACATGGACAACGCACGCGCTGTGATTGTGTCTACTGGCTCGGAGTTGGAGTTGGCACTGCAGGCGCAAAAGGCGCTGGCGAGCCAGGGCATCGCCACCCGCGTGGTCTCTATGCCATGCAGCAACGTGTTTGACCGCCAGAGTGCGATGTACCAAGAGTCGGTCTTGCCCTTGGCACTACCGACCGTCGCGGTGGAGGCGGCGCATCCGGACTTCTGGCGCAAATACGTAGGCCGCAGCGGTGCAGTGGTGGGTATGCCAACGTTTGGCGAATCCGCTCCGGCCAAGGACTTGTATGCCTATTTCGGCATCACGGTGCAGAAGGTGGTCGATGCCACCTACACCTTGCTGCAGCACCATAACGTCGCATCGTTGGACGAAGAACGGGTTTGAGTGGTGGGTGAGGCGATTCACGCCTCACTGCCACAAAGGCTGGCCCACTTCTGCACGTAAAATCACTGCTCACAGCCCGTAGCTCATCAGGATAGAGCACGAACCTTCTAAGTTCGGGGTAACTGGTTCGAGTCCAGTCGGGCTGGCCATTGACGCATTGAGTGCGTTGATTTTGGCGTTTCCCGTTTCTCATAGGACTGTTGGTCTGTTAGGTCCATCAAGCATCCCAGCTCAAAATTCCTTACCTCATTGAATCCGTTGGCAAGGTTCGACATACATCTGATGGTGTTCGTACATAAATTTTCTAAAAGTGTCCAAAAATGGACAAAGTAGCCATCGAGTCTTTTTCTCAAACACGATAGTTGGTCTGCGCGGGGGGAATACCCCCGTGAAAGCTCCGTGCACAACACGGATCGTTACAGAAATGCCAACGGACAAGCGCAAACGCTTTGTTAATTTATGACCACAGTATTCAAGTTCGCAAACTACACATTTGATGCGCATGCCGGGCTTGTCTACGATGGCCATCCCGTTCATTTGCCGCCCAAAGAAAAAGGTCTGTTGCAAGTGCTTTTATGTGCTCGTGGCCAGATCGTCCGCAAGGAAGACCTGATGGTCAAGGTGTGGGGCACCGCCGAAACCTCGGACGAGAGTATTTCCCGTACGGTGTATCGACTGCGCGTGGCCATGCAGTCTTCTGGTGGTCCTGAAGTGGTGGAAACGGTTTACAACTCGGGCTTCCGCGTAATCGTTCCGGTGCGTGAGGTGACCATGAAGGAGTCCTCATCGTTGAATTCTTTGACCCATTCCATGCGTCCGAATGCCATTGCAGCTTTGATTAGTGCACGTGAATTTCTGGCCCGACAGTCCGTGGATGATATTGAGACGGCAGCCAGCGCCGTGCGCCTGGCAATAAGCTTGGATCCCACTTTTTCCGCAGCCTGGGCCACCTTGGCGGAGATTCGAATATTTCAGGCCATTCGCTCACTACGATCACCCCGCGAAGCCGGCTGGTTAGCCAAGGAAGCG
>CAIQYP010000378.1 GCA_903876045.1 uncultured beta proteobacterium
GGTGGCGCAAACTGGGCTTGGACGGCAGCAACGTCAACGAACTCACCAACCAGCGACTCACCGATATGGGACGCGCCCCCACTTTCTACGACTGCGCAGTGCAGGTCGAATGCTGCGACTGAAACAGATACTCCTGCTAGCATGGGTAAACTTTTTGAAATTTAACCATGCAATTATGATCAATTGCGTTATTTATCCTTGCGTTGGCAGCCGCAACTTGCTGGGCTGACGAGTTGCCCATCGGCTACGTAAAGACCGTCTCAGGCGAGGCCAGCCTGACCACCGGCAAGAACCGCATTGCCGCGCAGCTTGGCACCCCCTTGTTCATGGGTAGTAAATTGCAAACCGGGCACAAAAGCACACTGGGCGTGACATTCAAGGATGACACCGTCATGTCTTTCGGCCCGGATACTGAGCTGACCGTTGACGAATACCTCTACGCCCCCAACCAGGGCAAGCTCAAGCTGGCGGCAACTATTACCAAAGGCAGCCTGAACTATGTCTCAGGCGTGATTGCCAAGTTGCAGCCCGATGCAGTCACCGTCAAAACCTCGACCGGCACCATTGGCGTACGCGGCACCCAGTTTGTGGTCAGCGTGGATGGCAGTGCGCCATGAAGCAGACATCGCTCCATACCCTGCTGGCCTTGATGGCAACAGCCCTCCTGCTGGGCTGCGCCACACCACCGCCACCGCAGGCGGTCAAAAGCCTGTCCTATGTCGCCTTGCTGGCCAGCCCGGACGGCAGCGTGGGCAAGGTGCTGGCACGTGGTGCCAAGGGTTGTCAACCGTTGCACATTTCATGCGTTAATATAATTTAATATAGTCTTTTATTCAATAATGAAACTTAGCGTCTGGGCCAAAAAGCAAGGAATTACATACCAGACGGCGTGGCGGATGTGCAAGAGCGGGACGCTTGGTGTGCCGTTTACCCGTTTGCCAACGGGAACGATAATCGTGCAAGAGCCAGTTACAACACCCGGTGAGGGAGCTGCGTTGTACGCCCGCGTATCGAGTGCAGACCAGAAGGGTGATCTGGATCGCCAACTAGCCCGATTAAGTGAGTTCGCTGCGAATGAAGGAATACACGTAGTTGAAGCAGTAACGGAAGTTGGTTCTGGTCTCAATGGTCATCGACGCAAGATGCTACGCATCCTGAATAATCCACTCGTCAAGATAGTCGTGGTCGAGCACCGTGAACGTCTAATGCGGTTTGGCTTTGAGTATGTCGAATCGGCACTTGCAGCCCAGGGGCGCAAAATTATTGTGATGGAATCAGAAGAAGTAACCGATGACGTCGTGCGCGATCTGCATGAAGTTATCGTGTCGATGTGCGCAAGGCTATATGGCAAGCGTTCGGCCAAGAACCGGGCGCAGAAGGCACTCGCTGCCATTCATGAGAATGCGCATGAGTGAACGCCCAATCTTTACCTACCAAACGCGCCCGGTACTTGACGCAGTCCAATCATCAGTGCTCGATGATTACGCATCTCTTTACGGGCGTGCTGAGCGAACTCTTTTTGCAGCGATACAGGCGGGCGGCGCACTCAACGAGCTGAAACGCGCATTCCTTCCAAAGTTCGGTATCACTGCCCGCCAGTTCAATGCAGTTCGGGTTGGGCTTGAAGGCAAGATTGACAGCATCAAGTCCCGCCGGCCAGAACTCATTGCCGAGTTGGAGTCGCGCATCAAGAAGGCGATCAAGGTGGTTGCCAAACTCAGCGTCAAGCCCAGTGCTGCCGCAAAGTTGCACCAGAAGAAGCGACGTCTGCACATCCTGCAGACAAAGTTCAATGCGATGCAAGCAGACCACAAGAACGCAGAAGTTCGGTTGTGCTTTGGATCCAAAAGATTGTTCAACGCCCAGTTTGACTTGGAAGCCAACGACTATGCGAGTCACGCTGCATGGAAGTCAGATTGGCAAGCCTCACGCTCCAACCAGTTCTTTGTGTTGGGCAGTCAGGATGAGAGCGCAGGTAATCAGTCGTGCCAGGCCGACATGAACGAGGACCGAACACTCAACCTAAAGCTGCGGCTGCCTGATTCCTTGCATGCGCATGGTAAGTACATTGCGATAACCGGTCTACGATTTGCGTACGGGCATGAAGTGATCGTTGCAGCACTTGCAAGCAGCCAACGCGTTGCAGCTGTCACCAAAGCAGGTAAGCCAACAGTCAAACGCATTGGAAGTGCACTGAGTTACCGGTTTGTTCGTGATGACAAGGGATGGCGGGTGTTTGTAAGTTGTGAAGCCTCAGCAGTAAAAGCTAATACATCGCAGACACTTGGTGCAATCGGTGTGGACATCAATGCAGACCATTTGGGCGTGAGCGAAGTCGATCGGTTTGGCAATCTGGTACGCAGCATCCGGGTTGACTTGCACACCTATGGCAAGACCACAGAGCAGGCTAAGGCACTGATCGGGGATGCTGCAGTTATGGTCGTGCAGATGGCCAAGGAAACTGGAAAGCCTGTGGTGATTGAGAAGTTGGACTTTGCAAAGAAGAAGGCCGAACTCGAAGCAACCCATAAACCAATGGCTCGAATGCTGTCGAGTTTTGCATGTAACAAGGTGATCGCCAGCATCAAAGCTGCGGCCTTCAGGTCAGCAGTGGACGTGATTGAGGTGAATCCCGCCTACACATCAGTGATCGGTGCAGTGAACCATGCACAGGTCAAAGGGATATCGGTACACATGGGTGCGGCAATAGCCATCGCTCGTAGAGGTTTAGGTTTGTCTGAGCGTTGTCCGAAGCGGGAGGCCACAGTGCCGACCCGTAACGGTGGTCATGTCACCTTCTGCGTATCTGTAGGAAATCGCAAGAAGCATGTATGGTCGCAGTGGGGCAAGGTAAGGGCATCCCTGAAAGCAGCGCATGTAGCGCATGGTCGGTCGGGAGATCCGAAAGGGTTACCCGCACCTCTGGCCCCGGCAACGCGGTCATTGGGTGCTATCCGGCCTTCTGCGGTGAGACTCCGTAGTGCGAATCGTCAGGACAACTGTTCGCCTGACGTGCCAAGTTATCTATCTACTGCGCCTTTTAGGCAATGAGATAAATGACTATGATTTTAGGAACGGCATGCCACGAGAGGGCTACCTACGATACCATTCCTGCAAGGAACGATTCACCGAAACGCATGCACGGGAGGTCCATGACCGTTGCAAACATCAACCGCTTCATTCAGCACTTGCACGCTGCATTTGAAGGGTTGCGCGCGAACGTCCCCATGCCCGCCATAGAAACCATGGCGGTGCTGGTACACAGCGCCATGGAAAGCCCGCGCAGGCGCTACCACTGCTCCGAACATGCGCTTTACATGTGCGAAGGAATGAGCCCACGTCAGGTGCTGGCTGCCGTTTTTCACGATCTGGTCTATTACCAACTGGACGACGGTTTCCCTGCACGGGTGACGCACTTTCTGACACCTTTGGTCAGCAAGCAAAGGGATGAACTGGTGCTGCTCAAGGTCAGCGACCAGGACCGCGCCATGCAACTGTGCTTTCAGATTTTCGGCTTCGGGGCTGGACAGGTGCTGCCCCTGTTCCGCGGCATGAATGAGTTCCTGAGTGCGGCAGTCGCCGTGCGTTTGCTGGAACCGTATCTGGCCCTGTCAGATTTGATTGCAGTGGTCGCCTGCATTGAGGCGACGGTACCCTTTCGCTCACCCCGGGCCGATGGGCAAGATTGCTGTGATCTGCTGGCGTTACGCGTGCGCGAGCAGGCAGGCCGGCGCTTGGGCTTGTCTGAAGCCGCCGCGCTTGCGGCATACACAGAGGCCGTGATGTGCGATGCCATCGCCATTGCGAATCGCGACGTGGGCGGTTTTGCAGAGCCCAGTCCGGCCAAATTTGTCTCCGCCACGTGGTTGCTGATCGAAGAGTCCAACGCGCCTTTGGCCGCGGTCGGGGTTTACACCTTGCGCGACTACCGCGAGGCATTGACCCGCATGCAAACTTTTCTCCAGGGGCTCCTGCCGGAGCGCGTGTTCCATCACTATGCGGGGTTCCCGCGAGCAGACGAGTTTGAGCGACTGACCGCCGCTGCGGCTTCCAACATTGCCTTTGCCCTGTCATTCCTGCAGTTGAAAATGACATCGATTTCCATCATCGAAGCCCTGGCTCTGGAAACCGGAGGCAATGGCCCGGTCTCCATGTTTCTAGGCGATATCCGAAGCGCTTTCGGCACACCAGAACGTGTGGAAGATTACCTGCCAACAGGACCGCAGGCACAGGGACTCGACACGCGAATCCTGCAGGTACTGGAAAGAGGACGACCTGCGAACTCCCGTAACGACTTGACCATTTCACCACTGACGGCTTATATGTACTGCTGTCTGGGCGTTGCAGGCAGTGCCAAAGCCTTGGTCAATGCCCAACAGATGGCAAACGATGCGCTGTCTCCTGCACAATTTCTGGCCGCACTACCGACAGACATGTTGGGCCACATGATCGATGCATGTGCCCGCATTGCAATTTCGCGCAGAGACAGTTTGAACTTGCTAAAGGCAAGCCTGAAAAAGCAAGTCTGAAAAGCAAGCGATTCAGCACGCAGATCACAACTGAAGAGAAAAATGCAGGGCACGCTACCCGGTTGCAACGGCCAACAAAACGGCCATCGAAACTGCCATCAGCAACTTTAAGTTTGAGACCGCACTGGCACTGATGGATCACCGATCGCGGTTACTCAACAAACACCACTCTATTCCTGCCCGCATCCTTGGCCCGATATACCCCTTGATCGGCTCGCGCAATCATGGCCGAGAGCAATTCATCATTCACGCCAATGCCTAATGGCGCGCCTGCAGTCTGATCCAGAACCGATACGCCACAGGACATGGTCAGCCGGATGGTCTGCGTTGCATCGACCGGAATAGATTGGGCCGCCACGATTCTGCGAATTCTCTCAGCGGTTGCGATGGCCTTGGGCTCGCCCGCCCCCGGCAGCAGCACGACAAATTCTTCCCCTCCATAGCGGGCAAGCACCTCACTTGCGCGTAATTGAACTTGAATGACTTTCGCCACATAACGCAGAACCTGATCTCCGACTTGATGCCCGTAGGTGTCATTCATCGACTTGAACTTATCTATGTCAAAGAACAGGCAGGCAAGCGGGAGTTTGCTTCTCAACGCATAGGCAACTTCTTCTTTGCTGCGGGCCTCGAAGTAGCGGCGGTTCTTTACGCCAGTGAGTGTGTCCGTCAGGCCAGCGGCTTTTAGCCTTTCCCCAGACAGTGCACTTTGCAAACACACAGCCGCGATGGCCGAAAGCCTCTCCAAAAAGTCTGTTGCTGATCCGGCGGTGAAGCGTTCGATATCCACACTCGCGAGATTGATGCTGCCAAGGACTTGACCTCGGTGCAGTAATGGCAAGACCGCGATGGAGGCAATGGTCTGCCCGTAATCGCCAAACAACTCGATCGAACTCGATTTGGTTTGGCCAAGGTAGGGAAGCAATTCGTTGCCAAGGCTGTTAATCAGCGCCGCATTGGAGTCCAGCGTTACCAGATGGTTTTCCAGTCCGTGGCGATCTTCGCCTGCAAGGTCCAGCAGCTTAAGGACCTCGCACTCCGGGTCAACCAAGGCCACGGTCACCCAGTCTATCGAGAAGTCTTTTCTGTAATCGTGCGCCAAAGTTGATAGCAATTCCCCAAGAGAACCAGCTCCAATCAACTTGCGCTCGAGCGCATCGAATTTCTTCTGCTTGGCTTCGTTCTGCCGCACCAGGAGTTCCATCTCCCGAATCTTTGCTTTAAGAAGCTCAATCGTATCCACTGCATCCATAGGCTTCATTTCCCCGTTTGTGTTGGATGTTTATTGTTGGTACGGATTGTGCAATCCCAATCGGTATACCAGCGTATTGATTCGTGAAAAATTCACTTTCATCATGACGAGATAGGCAACACTGCCAAGTTTTCGCTTTTAAAATGGTCGAATGGACCCGGGACTGCGCGAGTCGTGAAGCTCAACTGATAGACTTCGATCCATCGGTCACCTTAGAAAACTGCCAAGCGCAGAAATTAAGCCATGTGCGACAAAACCATTCGTCATGTGTCGGTCTACCTATTCGCAGCGCTGAGCATGCAATCAGCCCTTGCCGCTGGAACTGTCAACCTATGCCGAGCAGGGGAAGACGTCCTCTTTTCGTGCAAGACCGGGACCAAGGCGGTGTCTATTTGTGCGTCAAAAGGTTGGTCTTCAACGGTGGGCTCATTGCAATACCGTTTTGGAAAAAGCGAAGCACTCGACTTGGCAATTCCTCAGGTGCCCACCAATCCTTCGCTATCGGCGGTCTACGGACAATTGATGTTTTCCGGCGGGGGGGGCGCATACCTCCGGTTTGACGCCAAGCCATATAGCTATATTGTTTACACCGCAGTCAGTTCCTCCTGGGGTGATAAGTCAGGCGTCACCATTGAGAAATCGGGCAAATTGATAAAGAATATTAGCTGCCACGGGCAACCAGTTTCATATTTGGGACCAGATCTTTTCAACAAGGCCGGCCTGGCTGCCGACATTACCGAATTCGAACTGCCCTAACAATCGTTTAGGAGCCATTTTATGATGCGACTTTATGGAGTGCTGTGTTCAAGCAGACTAGGAGCTAGCTGGGTGGATGCCGGTACCAATACGCTCACCCGAAGCTACTCCGCAGCAGAACGGGTTGCCATTCATAAAACTACGGAACGGCACCATCGGCCCACCCACGTGACGCTCAGTGCGGCCGAATCCCGCATACTGCACATGTTGCCTGCCGCCGGCATTGAAGATCGCACAGAGCAGGCGATGTTTCTCGCCCAGGTGACGCATGAATCCAATGATTTCCGTCGCCTTCGTGAAAATCTACATTATTCAGCCAGCAGACTAATCGCCGTTTTTCCAAAGAAAATCAAGGATGCGGATGATGCCGTGAAACTAAGTAGTCGGTGATGAAAAACCCTTGAAACCCGCATGGAATATAGGTTTTTTGTGATTTCAGGTCATCCACTAACTCCCAAAGATCGTTAATAGGTATATTGAAACC
>CAIQYP010000379.1 GCA_903876045.1 uncultured beta proteobacterium
ATGGCCCCGGCCCTGCGCAAGGTCTATGACCAGATGCCTGAGCCGCGCTGGGTTATCTCTATGGGCTCCTGCGCCAACGGCGGCGGTTACTACCACTACAGCTATGCGGTGGTGCGTGGCTGCGATCGCATCGTGCCCGTAGACGTATATGTGCCAGGTTGCCCGCCAACAGCGGAGGCGTTGATTTACGGGATCATGCAACTCCAGCTAAAAATTCGGCGTACCCAGACTATTGCACGGGCCTAAAGGAGCAGCATGACAACATTTTCTGTGCGTCCTGAGGCAACCCGCGATGCGGTTATTGCAGTGTTGGCTGATAAGGTTAAGAGTATTGCAATCGCGCTGGGCGAGGTGACTGTTTGTGTGGCTGCTAGTGACTACCTCGCAGCTGCAAAACTCCTGCGTGATTCGACAGGTTGCCAGTTTGAGCAGCTCATTGATTTGTGTGGAGTGGACTACTTGGAGTACAAAAACGGGGACTACCAAGGCCCGCGTTTTTGTGTAGTCGTACATATGTTGTCTGTGTCTCTAAATCAGCGCTTGCGCCTGAAGGTTTTTGCGGCTGATGACGCCATGCCAGTGGTCGCATCGGTGAGTAAACTTTGGACAACTGCAAATTGGTTTGAGCGCGAAGCGTTTGACCTGCTTGGTATTGTGTTTGAAGGCCACGAGGACTTGCGCCGAATTCTCACTGACTACGGTTTTATCGGGCACCCGTTTCGTAAGGACTTCCCGACTGAAGGGCATGTGGAAATGCGTTACGACGCAGAACAGGCACGTGTGGTGTACCAGCCAGTTACGATTGAAGCGCGTGAGATCACACCGCGTGTGATTCGGGAAGATAATTACGGGGGCCTGCAATAGGCAGGTTGACGCATGGCTGAAATCAAGAACTACACCCTCAACTTTGGTCCGCAACATCCAGCCGCTCACGGCGTTTTGCGGCTGGTGTTGGAGCTCGATGGCGAAGTCATCCAGCGCGCCGACCCGCATATTGGCCTCTTGCATCGGGCGACAGAAAAGCTGGCCGAATCCAAGACCTATATTCAGTCGTTGCCCTACATGGACCGGCTTGATTACGTGTCCATGATGTGTAGCGAGCACGCTTACTGCCTAGCGATTGAGAAATTGCTGGGTGTTGATGTGCCTATTCGCGCACAGTACATCCGCGTGATGTTTGCCGAAATCACTCGCTTGCTGAATCACTTGATGTGGCTGGGCTCACATGGCAATGACTTAGGCAGTTCCACTATTCTCATCTACACGTTCCGTGAGCGTGAAGATTTGTTTGATATGTATGAAGCCGTCAGTGGCGCGCGTATGCATGCAGCTTATTTCCGTCCAGGGGGTGTGTACCGCGATTTGCCGGAAACGATGCCACTGTTCAAAGCGAGCAAGGTGCGTAACGCTAAAGGCATTGAAGAGTTGAACCGCAATCGACAAGGTTCGTTGCTCGATTACATCGACGACTTCACAACGCGCTTCCCGGCCTGTTTGGCTGAATATCACACCTTGTTGACGGATAACCGAATCTGGAAGCAACGCACAGTGGATATCGGAATTGTTACGCCAGAACGCGCTTTGAATATGGGCTTTACCGGTCCCATGTTGCGTGGTTCAGGTATCGCATGGGATTTGCGCAAAAAGCAACCCTACGATGTGTACGACCAGTTGGACTTCGATATTCCGGTGGGCAAAACCGGAGATGTTTATGACCGGTATCTGGTTCGTATGGAAGAGATGAAGCAGTCCAATGAACTGATCAAGCAGTGTGCGAAGTGGTTGCGTGCCAATCCAGGCCCGGTAATTACCGACAACCACAAGGTGGCGCCTCCTTCACGCGAGTCCATGAAGACCAGTATGGAAGAGTTAATTCACCACTTCAAGTTGTTTTCTGAAGGCTTCCGGGTGCCCGAGGGCGAAGCCTATGCGGCAGTCGAGCACCCCAAGGGTGAGTTTGGCATTTACATCGTGAGTGATGGAGCCAACAAGCCCTATCGCTTAAAGATTCGGCCTCCGGGTTTTGTGCATTTGTCTGGTCTCAATGAGTTGGCCAGTGGCCACATGATTGCTGACGCCGTCGCGGTCATTGGAACGATTGATATTGTTTTTGGAGAGATTGATCGATGATCTCCGACGCTACCAAAGCGCGCTTCGCTAAAGAAGTTGCGAAGTATCCCGCTGACCAGAAGCAGTCTGCCGTAATGGCTTGTCTGGGCCTAGTCCAGCATGAACTGGGTTATGTCAGTGCCGAGAGTGAACAGGAAGTGGCCGACTACCTCGGCATGGCGCCCATGGCGGTGCACGAGGTAACCACCTTTTACAACATGTACAACCAGCGCCCGGTTGGCAAGTTCAAGCTCAACGTGTGCACCAACCTGCCTTGCCAGTTGCGTGATGGCCAAAGGGCATTGCATCACCTGGAAAAGAAACTGGGCATTCATATGGGCGAGACGACGTCCGATGGACTGTTTACCTTGCAGCAAAGCGAGTGTCTCGGTGCATGTGCTGATTCTCCTGTTTTGCTGGTAAATGACCGCAAAATGTGCAGTTTCATGTCAGACGAAAAGCTTGACCAGTTGGTAGACGGCATCCGTGCCGCGGAAGGCAAGGCATGAGCGCACAGGACATCATTGACCAATTTGTCGCCACTGGCGTTCAAACCTGTTTTCATGACCGCCACATTAGTCCGCATATTTATGCTGGATTGAACGGTACTAACTGGCGTCTTAAGGATTATGAATCGCGTGGTGGCTACCAGGCTTTACGCAAAATGCTGGGCAAAGATGGTTCAGAGGCGAATGCCGAGACAGGCCTTGTGGGTATGACACAAGATCAGGTAATCGCTACCGTCAAGGAATCCGCTTTGCGTGGACGTGGCGGCGCCGGTTTCCCGACGGGACTGAAATGGAGTTTCATGCCCCGTAAGTTCCCTGGTCAGAAATACCTGGTTTGCAACTCAGACGAAGGTGAGCCCGGTACCTGCAAGGATCGTGACATTTTGCAGTTCAATCCGCACATCGTGATTGAGGGCATGATCATTGCTGCCTACGCGATGGGTGCAACGGTGGGTTACAACTACATTCATGGCGAAATTTTTGCATCCTACGAGCGCTTTGAAGAAGCGCTGGAAGAAGCCCGCGCTGCCGGCTATCTGGGAGACAAAATTTTAGGCAGCGAGTTCAACTTCCAGTTGCATGCCGCCCACGGTTTTGGCGCCTACATCTGTGGTGAAGAAACCGCGCTGCTGGAGTCACTTGAAGGCAAAAAGGGTCAGCCCCGTTTCAAGCCGCCATTCCCTGCCAGCTTTGGCATGTATGGCAAGCCCACCACTATCAACAATACCGAGACCTTCGCTGCTGTACCTTGGATTATCCGCAATGGTGCCCAGGCTTACCTGGAATGTGGCAAGCCCAATAACGGTGGAACCAAGATCTATTCCGTCAGTGGAGATGTGGAACTTCCCGGCAATTACGAAGTGCCCATGGGGACGCCCTTTTCCAAACTGCTTGAACTCGCTGGTGGCGTGCGCAAAGGGCGCACCCTTAAGGCCGTAATTCCTGGTGGATCGTCCTCGCCCGTATTGCCTGCATCCATCATCATGGAATGCACCATGGACTACGATTCCATCGCCAAGGCCGGCTCGATGTTGGGCTCCGGCGCAGTAATCGTCATGGACGACAGCCGTTGCATGGTCAAGGCTTTGCAGCGTCTGAGTTATTTTTATGCGCATGAATCCTGCGGGCAGTGCACACCCTGCCGCGAAGGCACGGGCTGGCTCTCACGTGTGGTGGATCGTATCGAGACGGGGCATGGTCGCCCCGCTGATTTGGATCTGCTGGACAACGTGGCAGAGAACATCATGGGCCGCACTATCTGCGCCCTGGGCGACGCAGCGGCCATGCCGGTGCGTGCCATGATCAAGCATTTCCGGCACGAATTCGTGCACCACGTTGAGCACAAGACCTGCATGGTCTCGGCCACCGTCTGACCGGGTGCAACTATGAACCCCCACGCTCACTCATCGTTCGCTGCCCCCCAAGGGGGCTCCCGCCTTTCTTGGGGCGGCCCGGCGAAAGGCAACACATGATCGAAATTGAACTCGACGGTAAAAAGGTAGAAATCTCTGAAGGCAGCATGGTGATGCATGCTGCCGACAAAGCTGGTACCTATATTCCCCATTTCTGCTATCACAAGAAGCTCAGCATTGCGGCGAACTGCCGCATGTGTCTGGTTGACGTGGAAAAGATGCCCAAGCCTATGCCGGCATGTGCCACGCCAGTGACACAAGGCATGATCGTTCGCACTAAGAGCGACAAGGCGATCAAGGCGCAAAAGTCGGTGATGGAGTTTTTGCTCATCAACCATCCGCTGGATTGTCCTATTTGCGATCAGGGCGGCGAATGCCAGTTGCAAGACTTGGCTGTAGGCTACGGTGGATCGTCTTCGCGCTATGAAGAAGAAAAGCGCGTGGTCTTTCACAAGGATGTTGGCCCTCTGATTTCCATGGAAGAAATGAGCCGCTGCATCCATTGCACGCGCTGCGTACGTTTCGGCCAGGAGGTAGCTGGTGTGATGGAGTTGGGCATGTCCCATCGCGGTGAGCACGCAGAAATTGAAACCTTTATTGGTCAATCGATTGATTCGGAACTTTCCGGCAACATGATTGACATTTGCCCGGTGGGTGCACTCACCAGTAAGCCTTTCCGTTACAGCGCCCGCACATGGGAGCTATCGCGTCGCAAGTCGGTCAGTCCCCATGATTCCACAGGCGCTAACCTGATTATTCAGGTCAAGAACAATAAGGTCATGCGTGTCGTCCCGTTGGAAAACGAAGACGTCAACGAATGCTGGATTGCGGATCGTGACCGCTACTCTTACGAAGCACTCAACAGCGACGAGCGTTTGACAGCCCCCATGCTCAAGCAAGGTGGCGAGTGGAAGACGGTTGACTGGCAGACTGCACTCGAATACGTGGCCAACGGCCTCAAGCAGATCAAGACCAACCACGGCGCCATGTCCATTGGTGCACTGGTGAGCCCGCACAGCACACTGGAAGAGCTGCACTTGGCCGGGTCATTGATGCGCGGCCTTGGCAGCGAAAATATCGACTACCGTCTGCGCAACGCCGAGTTTGAAGTGGCTGACAAAGCGCGCTACCTAGGCACTTCAATCGCATCTTTGTCCCATTTGGAAAGTGTGCTTGTCGTCGGTTCCAACCTTCGCAAGGACCATCCACTGTTCGCACAGCGCATTCGCCAGGCTGCGAAGCTGGGTTGCCAGGTTAGCGCGTTGAACGCTAAGTCATACGATTGGGCACTGCCGGTCGCCAATGCTTTGAATGTTCCTGCAAACAATTGGGTGCAGGCACTTGCAGATATTGCAGCCGCAGTTGCGGCAGAGAAGGGCGTTGCGGCTCCCGCTGCAGGTTCAGTCAATGCTGTGGGCCAAGCCATTGCACGCAGCCTGCTAAGCGGTGATCGTAAAGCCATTCTTTTGGGCAATGCAGCGGCGCACCACGCCAGAGCTTCCAGCCTGTTGGTCTTGGCCAACTGGATCGCGGTGCAAACCGGTGCGACTGTGGGATACCTTACCGAAGCCGCCAATACAGTGGGTGCTCAAGTAGCGGGCGCTCTGCCTGGCTACGACGGTTTGAACGCGGGACAGATGCTGACCGGGGGACTGAAGGCAGCCCTGTTGCTAAACACGGAGCCCGTGTTTGATAGCGCTGCTGGAGAACAAGCTGCACTGCACTTGGCGAAGGCCGACATGGTGGTCACACTGAGTCCGTTCAAGGCAAACATGGCCTTTAGCGATGTGCTGTTGCCGGTTGCACCATTCACGGAGACGGCCGGCACCTTTGTGAACGCAGAAGGCCGTGTGCAAAGCTTCCACGCTGTAGTGCGCCCTGCCGGCGAAACTCGTCCTGCCTGGAAGGTGATTCGCGTGTTGGCAAATTTGCTAGGTCTGCCAGGTTTCGATTTCGAATCTACCCAAGACGTGCTCTTGGCCATGCATCAGGAAGAAGGCGGAGTGCCTGACTTTGTGCCTGCTGCGCGTTTGGGCAATTCCAGTAACGCATCCATTGACTTCAGTGTGGCTGTGACTGAACCTGTTGTTGCGGCGATCTACCAATTGGATGGCACCGTTCGCAGAGCCACATCCCTTCAGTTAACGGCGGATGCGCGTGCTGACGAATCACAGTCGGCACAGGAGGCACTGGCATGATCGATACCATTTTCAACGCGGGTGCAGGTTTGCTAGCTGCTCCCTGGTGGGCAGCGCTGGCTTGGCCGATTATTTGGACCCTTATCAAGATCGTCGCCGTGGTGGCGCCGCTGATGGGTGCCGTGGCCTACACCACGCTTTGGGAGCGCAAGTTCCTGGGCTGGATGCAGGTGCGCCTCGGACCGAATCGTGTCGGTCCCTGGGGTTTGTTGCAACCGATTGCGGATGCTATGAAGTTACTGACCAAGGAAATTCTGGTACCGGCTGCGGCCAGTAAAGGTTTGTTCTTCATTGGGCCAGTGCTGACCATCATGCCGGCCATGGCTGCTTGGGCTGTCGTGCCGTTTGGTCCTGATGTCGCGCTAGCTAACGTCAATGCCGGTTTGATGTATGTGATGGCCATTGCTTCGGTAGAAGTCTACGGGGTCGTGATCTCCGGTTGGGCTTCGAACTCAAAGTACGCGTTCCTGGGTGCTATCCGCGCTTCAGCACAGATGGTGAGCTATGAAATCGCCATGGGTTTTTGTCTGGTGGTGGTGCTCATGGTCTCTGGCAGCATGAACATGACTGATATCGTGTTGGTGCAAGGCAAGGGTCAGTTTGTTGATATGGGCATGGGTGTTCTGTCATGGAACTGGTTGCCGCTACTACCGATCTTTGTAATCTACGTGATTTCAGGCTTAGCAGAAACTAATCGCCATCCTTTTGACGTGGTAGAAGGCGAGGCCGAAATCGTTGCAGGTCACATGGTGGAGTATTCAGGCATGTCGTACGCCATGTTCTATCTTGCCGAATATGCCAATATGTGGCTGATCTCGATGCTTGCTTCGGTGCTGTTCCTCGGAGGTTGGCTGTCACCATTTGCAGCTCTGGATTGGATTCCAGGATGGATCTGGCTGGGTGCTAAAGCCTTCTTTATGGTGAGCTTCTTTATATGGGTGCGCGCCACCTTCCCCCGCTTCCGCTATGACCAGGTCATGCGCCTGGGCTGGAAGGTGTTCATTCCCCTGACGCTGGTGTGGCTGACGGTGGTGGGCATCTGGATGCAAACGTCCTTCAACATCTGGAAGTGAAGGATTCAATCATGTCAAACCATTTTGTTCCCCGCACGCCTTCCGTTTTTTCGGTCAAAGATTTCCTGTATAGCTTCCTATTAGTGGAACTGTTCAAGGGCTTGGCACTGACCGGACGCTACCTGTTCCGCCGCAAGGTAACGATTCAGTTTCCGGAAGAAAAAACCCCGCTGTCACCACGTTTTCGTGGTCTGCATGCCTTACGCCGCTATGAAAATGGTGAAGAACGATGCATTGCCTGCAAATTGTGTGAAGCAGTATGCCCGGCCATGGCAATTACGATTGAGTCTGAAGTTCGTGCCGATGGTTCGCGCCGCACCAACCGCTACGACATTGATCTCACCAAGTGTATTTTTTGCGGCTTTTGTGAAGAGAGTTGTCCAGTCGATTCGATTGTAGAAACACACATCCTTGAGTTCCATGGCGAAAAGCGCGGTGATTTGTACTTCACAAAAGAAATGTTGCTGGCCTTGGGTGACCGCTACGAGAGCGTCATCGCTGCCAGCAAGCAGTCTGATGCCAAGTATCGCTAAGACCCATTCCAGAAAGCTTTGAATCATGAATGTAACGACGGGTCTTTTCTATATATTTTCCACGGTGCTGCTCATAGCAGCATTCAGGGTTATCACTGCGCGCAATCCGGTCCACGCTGTGTTGTTTTTGGTACTGACCTTTTTTCAGGGCGCAATGATCTGGATGCTGCTGAAGGCAGAGTTCCTGTCTATTGTGCTGGTGCTCGTGTACGTGGGTGCTGTGATGGTGTTGTTCCTGTTCGTTGTCATGATGATGGATATCAACGTTGAAAATCTGCGTCATGGCTTCTGGAAGCACTTCCCCTTTGCCGCTCTGGTGGGGGTTGTTATTGCGTTGGAAATGTCAGCGGTTTCGATGCGCGGATTCCGTCCCGCTGATGTGGTTTCCACCACGCCGGGGCCGGCTGTATCAAACACGCACGAACTCGGGACGATGTTGTTCACGCAATATATATACCCCTTGGAAGTGGCCGCCGCAATTCTGCTGGTAGCTATGTTTGCTGCGATTGCGTTGACCCTGCGGGCCCGTAAAGACAGCAAGCATGTAAGCCCGGGCATCCAGGTTCGTACCAAGGCCAGGGATCGTATGACAGTTCTCAAAATGGCCGCTACACAGCCCGCCGTTGAACCAGTGGCAGAAGCTGCACCGGAGGTAAAAGCATGACACTCACACTGGGTCACTTTCTTGCATTGGGCGCAATATTATTCGCCATGTCGGTGGTTGGAATTTTTCTCAATCGGCGTAACCTTATTGTCTTATTGATGGCTATTGAGCTGATGCTGCTCGCCATAAATACCAACTTTGTTGCGTTTTCCTACTATTTGCATGACATGCATGGTCAGATCTTCGTGTTCTTTATTCTGACTGTTGCCGCTGCGGAGTCTGCCATTGGCTTGGCGATTTTGGTCCTCTTGTTCCGCAACAAGTCCAGCATTAACGTGGACGAACTCAATTCGCTCAAAGGTTGAACATGAGTCGTCACGCTTATCACTTCGTGTATTCGCTGCCCCCCGAGGGGGCGCATCTCGCCCTTGGGGCGGCCCTAAGAGCGGTCTAAATATGTCTCAAACCCTTTCTGCTTCGACCCTTATCTGGGTTCCCCTTGCTCCGCTCGTTGGCTCTGTGCTGGCGGGCGTGTTGGGTACCAAGTTCGGTGGTAACCGCATGGGTCGCGCCGGTAGTCACACACTGACTATTCTGGGTGTGCTGATCGCTTTTGTGCTGTCGGTGATGACCCTCATGAGTGTGGTGCAAGACGGCGCCCGTTTTAACGAAACCCTGTACACATGGATGTCTGTGGGTGGACTGAAAATGGAAATCGGCTTTTTGGTCGATGGCCTAACTGCCATGATGATGTGCGTGGTGACCTTTGTCTCGCTGATGGTCCATTTGTATACGGTGGGTTACATGCATGAAGACGATGGCTACAACCGTTTCTTTGCCTATATCTCGCTATTCACCTTCTCGATGCTGATGCTGGTCATGAGCAACAACCTGCTGCAACTGTTCTTCGGCTGGGAAGCTGTGGGTTTGGTTTCTTATCTGTTAATTGGTTTCTGGTACAACAAGCCCACAGCAATTTTTGCAAATATGAAGGCCTTTCTGGTCAACCGTGTTGGCGACTTCGGCTTTATTCTGGGCATTGGCCTGATAGTGGCCTTTGCCGGTTCGCTGAGCTACGCAGAAGTATTTGGCAAGAGGGAAGAACTAGCGGGCTTGCTTTTCCCAGGAACCGACTGGATGCTAATCACGGTTGTGTGCATTTGCCTCTTTATCGGTGCCATGGGTAAGTCAGCCCAGTTCCCGTTGCATGTCTGGTTGCCGGACTCCATGGAAGGCCCCACACCCATCTCCGCTCTGATTCACGCTGCCACGATGGTTACAGCTGGCATCTTTATGGTGGCACGTATGTCGCCTCTATTTGAACTAAGCGACACCGCATTGAACTTCGTTTTGGTGATTGGCGCCATTACTGCTTTGTTCATGGGCTTTCTGGGAATTATCCAAAATGACATCAAGCGTGTCGTTGCGTATTCCACTTTGTCGCAGCTCGGATATATGACGGTGGCCCTGGGTGCTTCAGCCTATTCAGTTGCAGTGTTTCACTTGATGACGCACGCGTTCTTCAAGGCCTTGCTGTTCCTGGGTGCGGGCTCAGTCATCATGGGTTGCCACCATAACCAGGACATCCGGTGGATGGGTGGTTTGCGCAAATATATGCCCATCACCTGGATTACATCGCTGGTTGGTTCCCTGGCTTTGATCGGAACACCGTTCTTTGCGGGTTTCTATTCGAAGGACAGCATCATTGAAGTGGTTGCTGAGAGCCACTTGCCGGGAGCTGGATTTGCGCACTTTGCGGTATTGGCTGGTGTGTTCGTCACCGCCTTCTATTCTTTCCGCATGTATTTCCTTGTTTTCCATGGCAAGGAGCGCTTTGATCAGAATCCGGATGCTCACCATGGTCATGACGACCACGCTCATGGCCACCATGACAGCAAGCCGCACGAATCCCCGTGGGTTGTGTGGGTTCCCTTGGTGTTGCTCGCGATACCTTCGGTATTCATCGGCTACATGACTATTGAGCCCATGCTGTTCGGAGACTTCTTTAAGGGCGCAATCTTTATCGATGCAGAAAAGCATCCTGGCATGGAGGAACTTGCGCACCTGTTCCATGGGCGTGTCGAAATGGCTTTGCATGCTGTTAGCACGGCTCCATTCTGGTTGGCCTTGTCCGGTGTCGTTTTGTCTTACTACATGTACATGATCAATCCGGCGCTGCCGGCCGCGATCAAGAAGGCAGTTTCTCCAATTTACATCTTGTTGGAAAACAAGTATTACCTGGACTGGTTCAACGAAAACGTGCTGGCTCGCGGCGCACGGGCGCTGGGTACCGGCCTGTGGAAGGGTGGAGACCAGTTCCTGATTGATGGAGCAGTGGTCAACGGATCATGGAAGTTGGTTGGTTGGGTCTCTGGCGGCGTTCGCAAGATCCAGACCGGATATTTATATCACTACGCGTTGGTCATGATTCTGGGCGTATTTGTCCTCATGACGTACTTCGTTTGGCTCAAGTAGGAGAAAGAAATAATGGGATTGTTGAGCCTTGCGATCTGGACGCCAATCGCGTTTGGTATTGTCCTTCTGGCCCTGGGTCGTGATGACCAGGCGAAAACTGTGCGCTGGGTCGCCTTGATTGGTTCCCTGGTTAGTTTGTTGGTAACGCTGCCACTTTACGGGCAATTTGATAACCACTCTGCTGCCATGCAGTTTGTCGAAAATGCGCCCTGGATTGAGCGTTTCAACATCAGCTACCACCTGGGAATTGACGGCATCTCCTTCTGGTTTGTATTGTTGACCGCGTTCATCAACGTGGTCGTTGTCATCGCGAGTTGGGAATCCATTACATCGCGTGTCAACCAATACATGGGCGCATTCCTGATTTTGAGTGGCCTGATGATTGGCGTATTTTGCGCACTGGACGGGATGCTGTTCTATGTGTTCTTTGAAGCCACACTGATACCGATGTACCTGATCATTGGTATCTGGGGTGGTCCGAACAAGATATATGCGGCGTTCAAGTTCTTTCTTTATACCTTGATGGGCTCGTTGTTGTTGCTGATCGCGCTGATCTACCTCTACACCCAATCCAATGGCAGCTTTGATATTGCTACTTGGTACGCGCTGCCAATAGACGGTACTGCGCAGACCTTCATCTTCTTTGCATTCTTGGCTGCCTTTGCTGTCAAAGTTCCCATGTGGCCCGTTCACACTTGGTTGCCCGATGTGCACGTGGAAGCGCCAACCGGTGGTTCGGCTGTGCTGGCAGCCATCATGTTGAAACTGGGTGCCTATGGTTTCCTGCGTTTCTCATTGCCAATCGCACCAGATGCTGCACACCAGTGGGCTGGCGTCATGATTGCCCTTTCGTTGATTGCTGTGGTGTACGTGGGTCTGGTAGCCATGGTGCAGCAGGACATGAAGAAATTGGTGGCTTACTCTTCTGTCGCTCACATGGGTTTTGTGACGCTGGGCTTTTTCATATTCAGTGACTTGGGTGTGTCAGGCGGCATTATCCAGATGATTGCGCACGGTTTCGTTTCGGCCGCCATGTTCCTTTCGATCGGTGTCTTGTACGACCGCGTGCATTCCCGTGAGATATCAAGCTACGGTGGCGTAGTTAACACCATGCCAAAGTTCGCCGCGTTTGCGCTGCTGTTTTCGATGGCCAATTGCGGACTTCCGGGAACAGCGGGTTTTGTCGGCGAATGGATGGTCATTCTGGGTGCAGTCAAGTTCAATTTCTGGATCGGATTTGCCGCTGCCAGCGCGTTGATTTTTGGCGCTGCCTATACCTTGTGGATGTTCAAGCGTGTTTACCTGGGTCCTGTCGGCAACCACCACGTCAAGGATTTAGTGGATATCAACGCCCGTGAGTTCCTGGTGATGGCGTTGTTGGCTGCAGCAGTGTTGTACATGGGTATTTATCCCAAGCCCTTTACGGACGTGATGGATGCTTCGGTCGCGCAGCTGCTCAAGCATGTCGCCATTTCCAAGTTGCCAAGTTGAATTGATCAAACTGAATTGAGAGATAAAAGATGATTGACAAAATCAGTTGGATCACGGCCTACCCCGAGATGCTGTTGTTCGGGATGGCTTGTGTGATTGCCCTGTTTGACTTGGGTGTCAAGACACCTCTGCGTGGTGCAACCTATGGCCTGACCCTGTTGACCTTGGCTGTGGTTGCCGTTCTTGAAGCGCTGTACGCGTCTGGCGGTGCCACTTATTACGGCTTTGGAAATATGGTGGTCAGTGACTCCATGGGAAATTGGCTCAAATGCTTTTCCACGATTGCAGTCATGATTACCCTTGTCTATGGACGACCTTACGCGGGACAACGTGACATGTTGCGTGGTGGCGAACTGTTCACGCTTAGTTTGTTTTCGTTGTTGGGCATGTTCGTCATGATCTCGGGCAACAACTTCCTGGTGATCTACCTGGGGCTCGAATTACTGACACTATCAAGCTATGCCTTGGTGGCGCTGCGCCGCGACCACGTGGCGGCCACGGAAGCAGCCATCAAGTACTTCGTACTCGGTGCCATGGCTTCAGGTTTCCTGCTGTACGGTATGTCAATGTTGTACGGCGCGACCGGATCTCTTGACATTGCCGCAGTTTTTAAAGCCATCGCCTCTGGTCACGTTCAGCATCAAGTGTTGATATTCGGCCTCGTGTTCATCGTCTGCGGTCTGGCGTTCAAACTGGGCGTGGTGCCATTTCACATGTGGATTCCTGATGTGTACCAAGGGGCACCCACTGCCATTACGCTCATGATCGGTGGTGCGCCTAAGCTCGCAGCCTTCGGCATGACCATTCGTCTGCTGGTGGAAGGTATGTTGCCGCTGGCAATCGATTGGCAGCAAATGCTGTTGGTACTTTCCATAGGCTCTCTGTTGCTGGGTAACTTGGCGGCCATCATGCAGACAAATGTCAAACGCATGCTGGCTTTCTCAACCATATCGCAAATGGGTTTTGTCTTACTGGGCCTGATGTCCGGTGTCGTGAACGGCAACACCTTGCATGCCGCCAACGCTTACAGTTCTTCCATGTTTTACGTCATCACCTACGTGCTGACCACCCTGGCCAGTTTCGGTGTTTTGCTGTTGCTGTCCCGTGAAGGTTTTGAGAGTGAAGAGATTTCCGACTTCGCCGGTCTGAACCAACGCAGTCCGCTGTATGCCGGCATCATGGCCATTTCCATGTTCTCGCTGGCGGGTATTCCACCTCTGGCAGGTTTTTACGCCAAGCTGTCAGTGCTGCAAGCGCTGATTGCCACAGGCAACCCCGCTTATCTCTATTTGGCCGTGTTCGCTGTGATGATGTCGCTGATAGGTGCTTTCTATTATTTGCGGGTCATCAAGGTGATGTATTTTGATGCCCCGATTACAGTCAGCAATGTGGTCGCAAGCACCGATGTACGCGTGGTCTTGTGTCTGAATGGTGCTTTGATTGTTCTACTGGGTTTGATGCCTGGCGGTCTGATGGCTTTGTGTGCCCAGTCTGTTTTGCAAATGCTGGGAACCTGAGCCACTTTCAGCTTAGGCTGTCAGCATCCGGGCTGCAATCTGATTGCAGCCCGTTTTTCATTGAAGAGAGGAATCTGTCGTTGACATCGCTTGCATTTGCCCACTTGGTAGAGATCCAAAAGTCATCACAAGAGGTCTTCAAGGGACGCTTTCTACATGCCTTTCGTGATGCGGTGACGCTACCGGATGGCAACGAAGCTACCCGTGAATATGTGGTGCATCCCGGCGCAGTGATGATCATTCCCTTGCTGCAAGACGCCATGGGCAACTGGCGCGTGGTGTTGGAACGCCAGTACCGGTATCCAGTGGGTCAGGTGATGATTGAATTCCCCGCTGGCAAACTTGACCCAGGGGAGTCAGTTGCCACCTGTG
>CAIQYP010000380.1 GCA_903876045.1 uncultured beta proteobacterium
ATCGAACCACCGACACAAGGATTTTCAATCCTCTGCTCTACCGACTGAGCTACCGGGCCAAGCCTAAGATTATAGCAGCAAGAATTGCCTTCTTCCTGGAACTGGGCGCGTTAACAAAAACTTCACGCAGCGTTTCGCTTGCCTCGGGTCAGATCCACACCTAGCTGTTTGAGCTTGCGGTAGAGGTGGGTGCGCTCCAGTCCTGTTTTTTCGGCTACCCGGGTCATGGATCCATTTTCGCGCGCCAAGTGGTATTCGAAATAGGCTTTTTCGAATTCGTCACGAGCCTCACGCAAAGGTTTGTCCAACGTGAAAATCTGGGTCGACTGCGGACCCGCCTCCTGAAAGACTGCGACAGCGGGTGGGGATATTTGTACCGACTCAAGAACCAGCGATTCGCGGGGAACCGCTTCAGCGGCAACGGCTTGGCGCAATGTTCCACGCGCAAGTCCCTGCTCGACTGCCTTGAGCAGCTTCTGCATGGTGATGGGTTTTTCCAGAAATGCAAGCGCGCCGATCTTGGTGGCTTCGACCGCCGTGTCAATGGTGGCGTGGCCACTCATCATGATCACCGGCATGTTCAGCAACCCGGTGGTGGACCACTCTTTGAGCAGCGTCACGCCATCGGTGTCAGGCATCCAAATGTCGAGCAAGACCAAGTCGGGTCGCTCGCGGAGGCGGGCCGCCCGTGCCTGCGCCGCATTTTCAGCGAGTTCCACTTGGTGCCCGCCGTCATTGAGAATCTCCCAGAGCAGGTCCCGAATACCATGCTCGTCATCTACCACCAATATGTTTGCCATCGTGTAAGCGCAGTTCCTTGGAAATTCTTCAATAGCCCAGAGTTGTCAGCTATTTACAACAGGCAATGATAACGACACTTGAGCCCCTGCGATGGCCCCGTCAACCATTCGGTTGGCAATATCCACTCTGGAACCATGTTCATCTGCGATTTTCTTGACCACCGCAAGCCCCAAACCGGTTCCTTTAAGCTTGGTTGTGACATAAGGCTCGAACGCGCGCTTGAGAATGGCATCGGCAAATCCCGTTCCCTGATCCAACACGCTTAGACGCACCCGGCCCTTGGCTTCCTGCCACAAGGTACGAACCACGATGGCGCGTGCCGCTGCGCTGCTGGCGCCTGCCGTTTCGCTGGCGTCTTGAGCGTTTTGCAGCAAGTTGTGGATGACTTGACGTAGCTGTTGTGCATCGCCCCGCACCGCTGGGCATTTTTCGTCCAATTCCAGTTGCACCGGCACGTGTACCGATTCAGTCTCATAAAGATGTGCCACGTCCTGCACCAAAGCATTGAGGTCCACGGGCTTAAGCTCGGCAGCGGGCAAGCGCGCGTAATCGCGGAACTCATTGACCAGTCGTTTCATCGCATCGACCTGGTCGACGATGGTTTTTACGGACTTATTAAGAATAAGTTGTTCAGCCGCTTCGAGTTTTCCGGTGAGCTTGATTTCCAAGCGCTCGGCTGACAACTGGATGGGGGTCAACGGGTTCTTGATTTCATGCGCCAGCCGGCGTGCCACCTCACCCCAGGCTTGGGCACGCTGGGCTGACACAATTTCGGAAATGTCGTCAAACACCAGCAGGCGCGAATTGCCAGGTAGTTCTGCACCGCGCGCTACAAGGGTCAGTGACCGGTCAAAAGGTGAATGGATGGGCGCATTGCTGCCACCCAACTCAAAGGTCTGCTGCCAATGATCAGCCTCATGCTCCTGTCTGGCCGAAAGAAAATCAACGAACTGGGCCTGCACCGATTGACCAAACTGTTCAAGGCCGGTGACATCCGCGAGCGCATGGCCCTGATGCTCCGCCAGCTGAACTTTAAGGATGCGTGTGGCGCCTGGGTTGGAAGAAAGTAATTCGCCTTTTTCATTCAGCACGATAACGCCAGCCGTCAGGTTGTCCAGAATGGTTTGCAAATTGGCACGGGCCGCATCGACCTGCGACATGCTGTTCTCTACGGCCTGCCTTGCATCGGCTAGTTGGGCCGTCATAGTGGCAAAGGAGCGCGTTAAACCACCCAACTCATCTTTGCCCTGCATGGCGAGTTTGGGTGTGAGGTCGCCCGCGGCCACTTGACTGACACCTTCTGCCAAAAGCAACAAAGGGCGTGCCAATTGGTTTCCCAGCACCACCGCGAGTAGCACGGCACCGAACACGGCCAGGAACAGGCTCAGCGTGAGCGTACCAATGTACATGCGCTTCAACCCTTCGCGTGCCAGTGCTCGCTCCTGGTATTCGCGATTGGCTGCATCCACTGCAAGCGCATTGGCCACCAGGGTGCGTGGCAAGGCCTTGGACACCAGAAGGAAACGTGGCTCTGGATTCAACCCAATACCGGATGGAGCCAGCGGGACCATCACCCGGATGCGGGCATTGGTCGTGGTGTCGGCCGGTACGGCATCTTCCAGACCATCGATCCAGGTCACGAATCGCTCGGTGCGAGCCGTCCTGAACTGGGAGCTGGTGGGCTTATCGGGATTGAGTTGAATGCGCGTTTGGCCACCTGTAATAAGCAGGGTGCCATTGCTTGACCAGATGGCGATGTCAGAGGCGCCCAATTGGTCAACCATTTTTTCCAGTTGCGGTCCCGTGGTTCCTTCCCCGGGCTCATTGAGCTGGGGGGCAACTGCCCGCACCTTGAGTGTGAATTCGTTGCTCAATGTATCCAGCGTGGCGCGTCCCAAATTCAGACCAGCTTCGAGTGCGCCTTCCACTTTCACGTCGAACCACGTTTCGATCGAGCGTGATACAAATTGGTAGGACACAACATAGATCAACAGCCCCGGCGCAAAACCCACAAGCGCGAAAATAGCTGCCAGCTTAACCAGCAGGCGGCTACCAAAGCGCCCCTGGCGTAAGCGAATCAGCAACCGATAGGCGACCCATACGATAGCCAGGAGCAACAAGGAAGCCACGGCCACATTGATGGAAAACAACAGCGCGTAATTGCGTTCGTACAGGTCACGGTTATTGGTGGCCTGCATCAGCATGTAAAGCAGCACCGTGCCAATCAACACCAAGATGATTGAGCCGATAGTGACGGTGCGCCGCATGGCACGCGAGCTGTGTCGGATATCACTCTGCGCCTTGACGGCGACTTCGCTCATTTGACTGACTCGACCGCCAGCGGCATGAGTACGCTGGCAGAAACATCCCAATCGGACTGGCCCAGCGCGCCAATTTGGAAGGGCCGCGGCAATTGGCTCAAGTCCAGCTTGAAACGGAAATCAAGTTTGTATTTCCCCGAGAGGTCGATGTCAGATGTGTCGGCAATCTTCCATTTGGCAATTCGTTTCATTGCGGATAGCGCTTGTGCCAAGGTATCAAAACTCTGGTTTAGGGCCAGTCCCACGCCGTTGTTGACAACCGGCCCGGAGCTCACATTAAGCCGCCAGCGCCGGGTTAACGGCTGATAGGCCAACCGCATAAAACGCTCTGCCGCCACAAGCTTCTTGTCATACCAATACCAGCGCTCCTTCACGACGTCCGCGCTGATGACAAAAACCATCGGTATGCCTTTAACCAGCGCTTCTTCTACAGCTGTGGATATTTCAAACTGCAATTGGGCGGACAGCTGCAACTCTTCGTCCGTTCTTTCGACGCGGAGTTGGCTGACTTCCGTTTGCACCTGAGCATGGGCAACGGTACAAGCCAGCAACAGCCAGACGAGCAGATGCAGAGCAGTCTTAAGAAGACTGCTTTTGCAGCAGGGCGTAAAAGAATCCGTCATGTTCCCCCGGATTGTCCGTGACTGCGTCCGGTTTACTTGGACTTGCCGGGATTAAATGCCCCGGCGATGGCAGTAGCAGGGCATCGGTGTTGCGTGCAAGAAACGTTTCGACCTGCTGCTGCCCTTCAGCCAAAAACAAGGAGCATGTGCAATACAACAAGCGCCCACCAGGCGCCAGCAAAGGCCAGAGTGCGTCCAGCAATTTGCGTTGCAAAGCCGAGAGTTGTGCAATATCCGTTTCGCGGCGCAACCAGCGCACATCCGGATGGCGCCGAACGATCCCAGAAGCGGTGCAGGGTGCGTCGAGCAAAATAGCATCAAAGGGAGTGCCGTCCCACCAACTGTCGGGCTGGGCTGCGTCTGCGGCGACAACATCTGCAACAAGGCCCAGGCGAGTCAGATTTTGGCGGATACGCTCGCACCGTGCCGCATCTACATCCAGAGCGGTGACGCGCGCCACGCCCAACTCCAGCAGATGCCCGGTCTTACCGCCGGGCGCAGCACAAGCATCGAGCACCCGATGCAAATTTTTTGGAGCCAGACCGCTTAGTAAAAGGGGGGCCGCCATTTGCGCCGCTGTATCTTGCACCGACACACGCCCGGTGCCGAAACCTGGTAAATGGGTAACCGGCACAGCCTTGGCCAGCTCGATGCCGCACGGGCCCACGGCCCTACCATGAATGCCGCAGTTTTCCAGTTCCTCCAGATAGCGACTGACGGTGGTTTGCAAGGCATTCACACGGAGGACCATGGGGGCTTGGCGGTTCGCAGCTTGTAGCAACGTTTGCCAGTTGCTCGGATGGTCTTTTTTCAGGCGCTGTATCCACCACTGCGGATGGTTCCAGCGTGCAACCAAATCGGTTTCCGTGTAGGCCACCAAGGCGTCACGTTCGCGCAAGAAGCGGCGCAGGCAAGCATTGATGAAGTTGGCCTGTGCGCGTGTATCAGGGCTCTTCTTGGCGGCTTCCACGCATTGGTTAACCAGCGTGAATGCGTCATAGGGTGCCCCTGTATCAGCCCAGACCAATGCCAATGCCAGACACAACAAGGCATCCGCTTCGGGCGGTGGCGCACGCTTGGCCAATTGATGACGCAAAGCTTCTGCCCGCCCCAGATTGCGCCAAGCATGGAACGCCAGGGACTGCACTCCCGGGCGCAATTCGGGAGGTACTGCTTCGACAGCCACGCTGCCAGATACGCCCTCGCGCACCGACTGGATAACCTTAGCAGTGGCCTGCAATTGGCGCCACAGCGGGATTTGTTCTTTGTTTGCTTGCATCAGTCGTTTACAGCCTACCGGCTTCTTTGAAGCCCATCAAACCAACCACCAAACTGGCAGGTACCTGGTGTAGGGCTTCGTTATAGCGATCCACAATTTGGTTAAAACCACCACGAGCAGTACGTACTTTCAGTGCGGCCTCATCCCACAGCTTCTGCATGGCATCCGGCATGGTCGGCCCGGCCAGATCTGCGGGTTGCGTGCCTAACTGCTGCCACTCGGCTTCAATTGCATCTACGGTCTGGCCGAGCGCCTTAAGCGGCAATGCTTGTAGCGGAGCGCTGCGCGCCGCCTTGACCAACATGTCCAGCAATTTGACATTACTAACCAGGCCCGCCCACTCCAATGGAATGAAGGATCCCTCTTCGTCCGGGAACTGCGCATGAATCAGACTGTTGTAGTTGCGTAAGTGCTTTTCAACCGAACCCAACGCATCCAGACCACGCGCACGCATGCGCATCAGGCGGTTATAAAGGCCCACGCACCAGAACGTTAGTGTTGCGATCAGGAACCAAATCAGGACAGATGCACTCATGCAAACAGGATACTTGATTAATGTCGTGCTTCAAATGCAAAACGCCTCAAGTCCCCATCAAGAGGGCTTGAGGCGCTATACAAAGCATAGCTACTAGCGCTTACTCGCCGACTACACCTTCATCAGCAGAGGCATCTTGCGAGGAATCGCTACCGCCAGCCAGTTCAGCGGCTTCGGCTTCGGAAATGGCACGGCGCTCGGCGTCGTCCATGTTCTCGCGAACCTTGCGGGCTTCGTGATAAGCCAGACCGGTTCCAGCTGGAATCAGACGACCCACAATCACGTTTTCCTTCAAGCCACGCAACTCGTCGCGCTTGCCCATGATGGCAGCTTCGGTCAGCACACGGGTAGTTTCCTGGAAGGAAGCCGCGCTGATAAAGCTGTCTGTGGACAAGGAAGCCTTGGTAATACCCAGCAACAGATTGGTGAACACAGCAGGAATCTTGCCTTCGCCACGCAGCCTGTCATTGGTGTTGAGCATCTCGGAGCGCTCGACTTGTTCACCATTGATGTAACCGGAGTCACCAGCGGCCTCAACCACCACCCGACGCAGCATTTGACGAACAATCACTTCGATGTGCTTGTCGTTAATCTTCACGCCTTGCAAGCGGTACACGTCCTGGACTTCGTCCACGATGTAACGGGCTAGCTCTTCGGATCCCAGCAAACGCAAGATGTCTTGCGGGTCGGCCGGGCCGTCCACCACGGACTCGCCCTTGTTGACCACTTGGCCTTCGTGCACCAGGATATTCTTTTCCTTGGGCACGAGTTCTTCCCAGACCTTGCCTTCGGGATCGGTGATCTGCATGCGGATCTTGCCCTTGGTTTCCTTGCCGAAGGAGACCGTACCCGTGACTTCGGCGAGCACGCCCTTGTCTTTGGGTGAACGGGCTTCAAACAACTCGGCCACGCGGGGCAGACCGCCGGTAATGTCGCGGGTCTTCTGACCTTCGATCGGGATACGGGCCAGCACTTCGCCTGGGCCCACGTCCATACCATCACGCACCTGCACCAGAGCGCCCACCGGGAAGCCGATGGTCACAGAGTGGTCGGTACCCGGGATCTTGACTTCATGGCCGGACGCGTCGATCAACTTGACCTGCGGACGCACGACCTTGGCAGAACCACGGCGCTTCGGATCGATTACCACCAGGGTGGACAAACCGGTCACTTCGTCAAGTTGCTTGGCAACCGTCAGACCTTCTTCCACATTCTCGAAATGCGCTTTACCAGCGAACTCGGTAATGATGGGGCGGGTCAGCGGGTCCCAGTTGGCCAGAATCGCGCCAGCCTTGATGGTCTGATCGACCTTGACCGTCAGGATGGCACCATACGGCACCTTGTGACGCTCACGCTCGCGGCCATGCTCGTCCTGGATGACGATTTCGCCAGAACGGGAAATCACCACCAACTCAGACTTGCTGTTGGTCACATAACGCATGGTGGCGTTGAAGCCAATCACGCCGTTGGACTTAGCTTCCACGCTGGATGCAATGGCTGCACGTGATGCGGCACCACCGATGTGGAATGTGCGCATGGTCAACTGGGTGCCAGGCTCGCCGATGGACTGGGCAGCGATCACACCGACAGCTTCGCCGCCATTGATCAGGCCACCACGACCCAAGTCTCGACCGTAGCACCTGGCGCAAATACCAAAGCGGGTTTCGCAGGTCAGTGCAGTACGCACTTTGACTTCGTCGACGCCAGCAATTTCGAGCTCGTCGATCTTGTCTTCGTCCAGCATCTCCCCGGCGACAGCCAGCACGCTGCGGTTTTCGGGGTGCAGCACATCATCCGCCACGCTACGACCCAGGATACGGTCACGCAGGGATTCGATGGTTTCACCGCCTTCGACGATGGCGCGCATCAGGTAACCGGCGTGGGTACCGCAATCCTGCTCGGTCACCACCAAGTCTTGGGTCACGTCCACCAGACGACGCGTCAGGTAACCGGAGTTAGCTGTCTTCAAGGCGGTATCGGCCAGGCCCTTACGGGCACCGTGGGTGGAGATGAAGTACTCCAACACGTTCAGACCTTCGCGGAAGTTGGCCGTAATCGGCGTCTCGATGATGGAGCCGTCAGGCTTGGCCATCAAACCGCGCATACCCGCCACCTGGCGAATCTGGGCGGCCGAGCCGCGCGCGCCGGAGTCGGCCATCATGTAGATGGAGTTGAACGACTCCTGCTGCACCTTGTTGCCATGGCGGTCAATCACCGACTCACGCGAGAGCTGCGCCATCATGGTCTTGGAGACCTCGTCGCCAGCCTTGCCCCAGATGTCCACCACCTTGTTGTAGCGTTCGCCTGCGGTTACCAGACCCGAGGTGTATTGCTGGGCGATTTCCTTGACCTCTTTTTCAGCGCGCTCAATGATGCCGGGCTTCTCAGAAGGCACCAGCATGTCGTCGATGCAGATCGAGATGCCGGCCTTGGTGGCCAGACGGAAACCGTACTGCAGCAGCTTGTCGGCAAAGACCACGGTCTCTTTGAGACCGCACTTGCGGAACGACACGTTGATGAGCTTGGAGATTTCCTTCTTCTTGAGCGCCTTGTTGATGTTGGAAAACGGCAGGCCCTTGGGCAGGATTTCCGACAGCAGGGCACGCCCGGCCGTGGTTTCCCACAGCGTGGTCGATGGCACGAGTTCACCGGTTTGCTTGTCCTTGGTGTACTCGGTCAGACGCACATTGATGCGCGCCGTGAGTTCAACCTGGCCGGCGTCAAAAGCACGCTGCACTTCACCGACGTCAGAGAAGATCAGGCCCTCGCCCTTACCGTTGATGCGGTCGCGGGTTGTGTAGTACAGACCCAGCACCACGTCCTGTGAGGGCACGATCGACGGTTCGCCATTGGACGGGAACAGCACGTTGTTGG
>CAIQYP010000381.1 GCA_903876045.1 uncultured beta proteobacterium
CCACGCTGGCACGAAACACCTGACCACCATGCACCACCCGGTGTGCCACCGCTTCAATGCGCGGCAAGTCCGGCAATGTGGTGAGCAACTGACGCAGGCTCTGCAAAGCCAGTGCGAAGGATCCGCCGCCACTGGCTAACGTAGTTGCCACCAGTGCCTGTTGGTGCGACTCTCCTTGATAGTTCCAGCCCATCACCGGGCTGCCGCCTGGCTCAAGTCCCTCGATATTGCCGCTCAGGTTGCTGGGCTGCACATTGCCCTGTCGCAGGGGGTGCATAGAAAACTTGAGCGATGAAGAGCCCGCATTGACTGCAAGAATGGCCATGAAGAAAAATTCCTGTTTTGAAGACTGATCAAACGACCTTGGGCGTCCAGCCCTGGCGTGGATGGTCGCGGCGCGCATTGTGTGCTGCCAGCTTGGCCAGCAGGGCTGAGGCCACGCGGTTCATGGGGCCATCGGCCCGACTGGTCAGGGCGATCGGAACCCGTGCACCCAAGACCAAACCCGAACCCGACGCTCCGGCCAGATACTCCAGTTGCTTGGCCAGCATATTGCCGCTCTCCAAATCAGGCACCGCCATGATGTCGGCGTCGCCGGACACGGCAGACACAATGCCCTTGATCTTTGCGGCATTGCGCGAAATGGCGTTATCAAAGGCCAATGGGCCATCCAGAATTCCGCCCTTGATCTGACCGCGCTCGGCCATCTTGCACAAGGCAGCAGCGTCCAGTGTCGAAGGAATATCAGGATTTACGGTTTCCACGGCGGACAAAATGGCGACTTTAGGGACGGCTACACCCAGAATGCGGGCGAAGTCGATCGCGTTCTGGATGATGTCGACTTTTTCTTTCAGCGTCGGGTGAATGTTCAGTGCGGCATCGGTAATCAGCAAGGGCTTAGGGTAAAGAGGCACATCAAAGCGAAACACGTGCGACATACGCCGACCCGTGCGCAATGCGGGTTGTTTGAGCACCGCCACGATGAGTTCGTCGGTGTGCAAGCTTCCCTTCATGATCACTTCCACATCACCACTGGCCGCCAGGGCCGCACCACGCTCGGCCGCTTCGTGGCTGTGCGCCACATTAATAATTTCAAAGCCACGCAGGTCGAACCCGTTTTCCTCCGCCACATGGCGAATCCGCAATTCGGGGCCAATGAGTACGGGAATAATCAAGCCGTATCGTGCGGAGTCCAGCGCTCCAGACAGCGACTCCTTATCGCAGGGATGCACCACGGCGCAACGCACGGGCTCCAGGCCGTCGCCCTTGGCGAGCAAGTCCTTGAAGCGTGCTTCCGGGTCGAACAACTGGATGCGAGGTGCACTAACCCTGGCCATGCGCAGTTTTTCAGTGGGCGCCCTGACTCCAGCCACGCCGCTCAATACAAGCTCGCCGCGCTGGTTTACCACCTTGCAATCAAACTCCACACGATGGTCTTGCGCCGCTAGTTTGATCACCATGGCAGTTACCACCAGGGTATCGCCAACGTGCACTGGCTTTACGAAGTGCAACATCTGATCGAGATAAACCGTGCCGGCACCGGGAAACTGGTTGCCCAGCAGCCCGGAAATCAGCGCACCGCCCCACATGCCGTGCGCGACCACGCCCTGAAAGGCCGATCCATGCGCAAATTCATTATCCAAATGGGACGGGTTGGTATCGCCAGATACAGCGGCAAAAGCCTGAATATCTTGCAGCGTCAGTGTGCGCAACAAGCGTGCGCTTTGGCCAATAGAAATTTCGTCAAAGGTGACGTTTTCGATGTATTCAGTGTCTGTCATTGGGAGACCTTTTTTTACTTCCTATAAGCCTCTAGCTCTGTCGGAGCGATTCGATCCCATGATACAAGGGTAAACCCTGCTTTCTACACCATACTATCGGCAGACTCCAATATCTTGATCTGTGTCAGTCTCTTGGGCTCAGCGGTGCATCGCCTGCACACCATCAGGACAGCATCTCTTCAAGTCCCGCGCACAGTTCGGACAACGGCGGCATTTCCTCGGTGATCCGGTCCCAACCCATTTCCAGACGCTGCGCTACTGCAAGCGGGTAGCTGGCTTGCATTTGCTCTTTTGAGGTCTGCAAAATTGCATTGCGCGCTGCCCAGTTGCCCAGATGAACACAGGCTGCAGCCTCGGAGTATTCCTTCGCACTCAAGGGATCCACAACGCAGCGCATGGCGTAAACAATGGGTTGCGGAAAATTCCAGAGTTGAGCCAATTCAGCTGCCACGTCCACGTTATGAAAACCCAAAGTCTCCTGCTCCAGGGCGGCTCTGCCGGCGTCCAAAACGTGCATGCTTTTATCCAGCATCAACACCTCCCGGGGTAACACCACATGCATCTGCAATTGGCCGATACCGCTCATCAAGCCCACGGTGAATGTCAGATCGGCATTCTCCCCAGCCTTGCCAGCAACCCAGCGCGCGGCGCTTGCCGCATAGAGGTTGTAGCGCCAGAACTGCTGCAAATCCATGCCCTTGGTATTGCGAAAGGCTGCCGCCATACCATTACCCAATACCAGATTGCGCACCATGACAAAGCCCAGCATATGCAAGGCATCCTCCACGGTGCCGATGGTGCGTGACAAATGAAAATACGCGGAGTTAGCAAGGCGCAGCAGCTTGGCGGATAGCGCAGGGTCCGCACTGATTTGCTCGGCAATCTGCTTGAAAGCCACGTCCTCATCGCTGAAGCTGGCGATCAGCTTCTGGGTCACGCTAGGCACACTCGGTAGTTTGTGCGGTTGGTCGAGAAGGCTTTTGATATCCATTTGGCATTTCCCCTGAACACGATTTATATATGCGCAGTTTATGCGCAGGAAGCACTGCAATGGTTGTGTCAGATCAGTACTCATGGCTGAGGGCATGCTATTGTTCAGTCAGCATTACATGGGATTTCAATATGGCCACTCGCAGCCGCCCCCGTTCGAAAACCACCGCTTCAAATTCCAGTGCGGAATTGAAAGCTACGGACGATTTCAGCACCTATCTGCTCGACGCGATGCAGCGTACCGTGCTCTTCATGGACACCTTGCTTGACCGTGGCAACGCCTACCGGGAGCACCTGGACCGGGGCACACCTCCCCTCCTGAAGTTTGACCACGAGTTGGTGCTTGATGGCGCCACGCTGTCCGAACCCTGCAATTACGCCCTGCTACGCATCACTCCACCTGCCGACATGCCACCCGTCAATGAGGATTCGCGCCCGTTGGTAGTAGTAGACCCGCGCGCCGGGCACGGCCCCGGCATTGGCGGCTTCAAGCACGACTCCGAGGTTGGTGTGGCCATGCGTGCCGGGCACCCGGTCTACTTTGTCACCTTCAGGCCGCAACCGGTGGATGGGCAGACCCTGTTCTCGGTGATGCACGCCGAAGCGCAGTTTCTGGAGGCCGTGATTGCACGGCATCCACGCTGCCCATCCAAACCGGTGGTGATAGGCAACTGCCAGGCCGGTTGGGCCATGATGGCCCTCAACGCCACGCGCCCGGAATTGTTCGGCCCGCTAATGGTGGTGGGTGCCCCGATATCGTATTGGGCCGGTAGCTCGAAGTTGAACCCGATGCGTTACTCCGGTGCGGCACTGGGAGGCTCCTGGCTGGCCTCCTTCACCTCCGACTTGGGCGCCGATCGCTTTGATGGCGCCTACCTGGTTGAGAACTTTGAAAAACTCAATCCGGCCAACACCTTGTGGGGCCGCTACTACAAGCTCTGGTCCAACGTGGACAACGAGGCGGAGCGCTTTCTGGAATTTGAGCGCTGGTGGGGTGGCTACTTCCGCATGACCGGCAGCGAGATTGAAACCATTGTCGAGAACCTGTTTGTCGGCAACCGTTTGGCGCGCGGGGAAGTCATGGACGGAGACACCCGCATCGATCTGCGCAACATCACAGCACCCATCGTGGTGTTTGCCTCGCACGGTGACAACATCACGCCTGTGCCGCAGGCTCTGGACTGGATCATCGACACCTGGGGCGACGAGCGTGCCATTACTGCAGCAGGGCGCACCATCATTTATGTGCTGCACGAAAGCGTAGGCCACTTGGGAATTTTTGTCGGCGGGGAAATCGCCCGCAAGGAGCACGATCAATTGGTCACCTCGTTGGACGTGATCGAGAGTCTGCCGCCGGGTTTGTATGAAATGAAACTCCGGTCCAAAGCGGGACTGGAAACCCAGCGCTGGGACCAACTGGAACCGGGTGATTACACCGTTCATTACGAACACCGCACCATGCAGGACATTGTGGCGCTCAACCCCGAGGGGCGTGAGGAAGAGCAACTGTTCCCCACCATTGCCAAGGTCTCGGAGCTCAACGCCAGCTTTTACAAGACCTGGATACGTCCCTGGGTGAAGATGATGTCAACCCGCGAGGTGGGCGATGCCATCGGCAAGCAACATGCATTGCGCGTGCAACGTGAACTGATTTCCGATGCACTGCCCGTGGCTCCCATGATTCGGGAAATGGCCAAGCAGGTCCGCGCGCAACGCACCCACGCCAGTCCGGACAGCGACTTGAGCCAAATGGAAAAGAAGTTGGACGCCCAAATTACCGAAAGTCTGAACGACTACCGCGACAAGCGCGATGCCCAATCCGTGGAACTGGCGCGCAGCCTTTACGGCCCGAAAGGCCTGGGCTTCTGGTTCAAGCCCGATGCGCCCGATGCTGAAGTGGCTCACGCGCGGGCCCAAGTCGATATTGAAAAAGCGCGCCAGACTGTGCTGAAAACCATTACACGAGGTGGCCTGCCGGAAGCCGTGTGCCGCATTGTGGTGGCGGGCATGGTGTCCGTCGGATCCTTTGAGCGCCGCAGTCTGCGTCTGGCACGTCTGCTGACACTGCTGCCCCAGGCAGAACGCAGTGCCATACCGGCCAATGTGAATTGGGTTCAATTGATGAAGGAGCAGGCCCGCATTGCGGCCGTGGCTCCGGTCGAGGCTTTGAATGCGCTGGAGCAGATGCTGCCCGATGCGCCACGCCGTGAACTCGCGCTGGCCATTGCCGCCGCCGTCATGATGATCGAGCCCACGCTTTCCAATCCGCGTTCGGAAATCATCGAATTCCTGATCGGCACACTGGGCGTTGATCCTGAGCGAGTGATCGGCCTGGCCAAGGTGCTGACGGACTCAGTAGGTCAATCGGCCGGATCGAAAAAACCCGCAAAGGCGGCAGCCAAGCCAACTGCAAAGCCCACAGTGAAACGCGCCCCGAAATAGTCAACCACGCAGGCCCGCCATACCTTTGCGGCGCAGCGTCAAGGCTCGTTCAAAGCCACTCCGGCCTGGCGCAAATAGGTTAGCACCTCTTTGCTGATGGTCCCTTGCGCGCGCGCCCTTGCCGCCATATCTGAGGCGTTGGCGGTTTGCCCCAATGCTGCCAGAGAGACCGCCGCACCCAATAACCAGCGCTGCTCATTCGGGCGGATTTGCAAGGCCGTGGTGTAGGCACGCACGCTGTCCTGGTGGCGTCCCAAGCGTTGCGCAGCATTTCCACGCAGGGCCCAGGCATCAGCATCCTGACCCAGGAAGGGCTCCAGCCGAGTCAGTCCGTCCAAGGCAGCTTGCGGTCTGCCCTCGGCAATTTGCATGCGCCCCTGTTCGCGCGCGAGCGTTGCCAAAAGTTGCGTTGTCGCAGCCGTTGGCGATGAACTGACCGAACGCTCAGTTAGCGAAAGCGCGTGCTGAAGCAACTCGTTGGCGGCATCGCGCGAGCCCGCATTCCACAAGCTTTGCGCCTGCGCCAGAGCATCGCGCCCAGCCTGCACTTGGCGCGCCGATCCGCCCAATGAGTCTGCAGCGGCCGAAGCGCTGGTAGCCGATGGCAGCGAAGTAGCGGTGGCAGTGTTAGCCGACACAGTCGGTGCAGTTGGAGCAATGAGTACAGCCTGTGAAGCAGGCACGCTGGCACTGCTAACCGCCGCTGTGCTGGCCGACGCCTTGGCCGGCAATTCATGTACCAAAGCGGGTTCAACGGTCATCTTTGTGGCTTGCAACGACGCCTTTTGGGTTGCTACGGTTGGCATGCGCGCGGAGCTATCAGGCTGTGCAGGTGTAGTTGCAGCGGTAGTTGCAACAACGGGCGTAGGTGCAGCGGCAAGTTTGGTTTCAAAGGCGAGCGTAGCTGCAAATTCCGGCTGCGCCGGTAAACGGTTCGCAACCGGCACTGCACCTACTGAAGGGGACTTCTGCCACCACCAAAAAATACTACCCAGCACAAGAGGCAACAGAATCAGCACAGCGATGATGATCGTTTTGTTGAATCGACCTGCGGCCCGCACAACTACCCGCCCTCCCACCACGCTGGCGGTGCCCTGGCGCAAAGCAAAGTCATCCGGCTTCGCATCACCAAGGACCGTGGGTGCCTGACGTTGGTCCAGATCCCTCAGCATTTTGTTAATCACACTCACAGGGCATTCCCCTTGGCATCCCGAAATACACTGGAGCGCCGAACCCAGGCTGCACGAAGGCGCTGCCACCAGGAGGGCGGCCGCTTCAAGCCATGGGTATCAGCTGCTGCCAGACGCGCATGTTCGGCGCTCACTTGATGCACCCCCTCTCCATACGCCAGCATCAAACTTTTGTGGGCCAGTACATTGATCAGGCGCGGCACGCCGCCGCTCGCCTTGGCGATGACTGCAGCAGCCAGCGGGGTGAACAGATCCGTGTCTGTTGATTCATCCAATGCCGCAGTGCTCAAGCGATGGGCCAGATATACCGGCACTCGGTCCAGTTGCATGGGGCCCAGGTATTCACTGAAGGTAATGCGCTGCAGCAGTTGACGAATCTCTGGACGTGCGAGCTTGGTATCCAGATCGGGCTGACCCAGCAAAACTATTTGTAGCAGCTTGCGCTTCTCGGTCTCCAGATTGGAGAGCAAACGCAGGCTCTCAACGGTGCGAACCGGAATGGCCTGTGCCTCGTCAATGCAGACCAGCACGCGCTTGCCCTGCCTCGCATGTTGCACCAGGCAGGCGCCGATGCCATTCATCACGGCGTGGCGCTGCACCGGGTGCTCAATGGCGATGCCCAACTCGTCTGCCAGCGCCAGCAGCAAATCGTCCGGCCCCATATCAGGGTTGGGAATGTAAGCAGTGACGAACTCGCCCTGCAAGTTCTTCAGCAACTGGCGACACAGTACGGTCTTGCCACAGCCCAGCTCGCCTACGACCTTGAGAAAGCCTTCGCCACTGCGCAAGGCCACCAAGAGCATGTTGAGTGAGGCCTGCGCGCCTTCGTGCGGATAGAAAAAATCGGTATCCGGTGTAATTGAAAAAGGCGCTTCCCGCAGCGAAAAATGCCCTAGATACATTTACTTCGCCGGTCCACCATCCAGCTGAATCACGCGGGCACGGGCATCGTCCATTTCATCCAGCGCCACCCGTGCTTTGCGGCTTTGCTCTTCCCAGTCGGCTGCACTGCGAATGATGGTGGGCTTGATCAGCACGATCACTTCGCGCTTGCGCCCGGCCGATGCCTTGTTGCCAAAAAGCGGCGCAAAAATGCTGCCGGTGGTGCCGGGCACACCCGAAACATTGCGGCTGGAATCCATTTGCATCAGGCCACCGATGGCCACGATGCGACCGTCTTGTATGCGCACCAGGGTGTCGGTCTCGTTCACAGCGCTGGACGCCAGCGGCAGCTTGTAGTTGCCGGCCGCGCCGAGATCAATCTGCTTGGAGGTTTCGGTTACCGAGGTTACGGCAGGGTGCACATGCAGGGTGACGTTCACACCATCGTCCACCTGCGGTGTCACGTCCAGCGAAATACCGGAGAAGAACGGGGTGAGCGTAATGGTGGGCATGGTGGTGGTATTGCCCGTGGAGCTGCTGGAGCTGCTGGGGCTTGAACCACCCGAAACATTGGTCACAAAGAAGGAATCGGTACCAACCTTGAGCACCGCCTTCTGATTGTTCAGCGTGGCCACCCGCGGGCTGGACAGCGTTTGTACATCTCCCTGAGTTTCCAAAAAGCCCAGCACAGCGCCGAAACTGTTGGTTTGTAAAGCCAGGCCAAACAAGCCGCCCGCCGTGGCCACCGAAGGCACCGGCACGACGCCGCTCAGCGTCGTGGTGCCGCCTTGCAGCAGCATATTGGTATTGGTCACGCCACTGCCCAACACGCCCACAGCCAACGCCGCATCAGCGCCTGCTGCAAACGCGCCCCAGTTCACCCCGCTTTGGAATCCGTCCCGCAGTTCCACTTCGACCAATTTAGCCTCGAGCATGACCTGGCGCTCTACCGCAATCTGTGCGGCCTTGAGAAATTTTTCGACCTGGCGCAGTTCATCAGGCATAGCACGCACAGCCATGATGCCGGCTTGCGGGCTGGTGATTACGCTTCGGCCTTCGCCACCAACCATGCCTTTAATCGCACCGGACAGTTCGGACCAGAAATCCGTCTTATTCGTGGTGGAAACTTTGCTGGTCTCGGGTTGCTGACCGGCACTGCCGGACGAAGCTGCACCACTCGAACCGCTGGCCGAGCCAGCGTTTTGTGTGCCGCCCGCGGACACCCGTAACTCGCTACTGCCCACGCGCTGCGAGTTGGGATAGTTGACGGTAAAAATGCGAGTCTGCAAGGTGGGCGCATAAATGATGATGCGCCGGCCTTCGATCTTGAAGTCGTAGCCATACACATCACGAATCGATTCCAGCGCTTCAGTTACGGTGACACCGCGTAGCGTGACTGATAGCGTGCCGCTCACATCCGGGTGCATCAGCATGCTGTAGCGGGTGTCGGCCACGATGGCCAGAAACACATCGCGCGCCTGGGCGTTGTTAACCAGCAGATCAATGCGGGGTTCGGGCGCTGGCTTGGCGGGTGGCGGCACCGGTTCAGCCAGGGCTTCGCTCACTTGCGCCGGAACTGCGGCGGGCAGCTTGGGTGCGCCTGATGGCAGATCGGCACGCATAGCGGCGCTCACGTCGGGAGTTCGCAGCACATGGTCGGAAGCACAACCCGACATCAACGCAGCGCAAAGTAGCGTCAAGGCCAGCGTCACAGGCTGCCGATGAAGGATGCAAAAGGGCACGGGAACAGCGGACAAATTCATGGGGTAGACCTTTCGGGTGCGGCGGCGCGCCGCTCAATGCCGGCGAAGCGCGCAATCTTGTGTACTTCCTTGCCGTTACGAAGCCAGACCTCCGTTTCGGAAATGCGCTCAATTTTGAAGAGCCCGATTTGCTGGCCTTGCTGGTATAGGCGGGTACCCACAACCAACATGGGCTTGCCATCGCGCACCAACACCGACATGCTTTCGCTCGTGATGGGCAGTGCGGACTTGGTCTTGGCTTCTACTGGGTCAACGTTTAGGGCGGGTGGTGGCAGGGTCGGGTCGCGCACTTGCTCGGCCGCAACTGAAATCGTGGCCCCCAGCCCGCTCAAAACAAACCACAGAACGAATCCGAACACAGCAGGTTGATGTTGCTTCATGGCGATGCCACTCCCACCACGTAGACCTGCAGGGTCAATTCAGTTCCCCTATCAAGGGTCTTGAGTACCATGGGGCCCCAGCGCAAGGCGGGTAACGCGGCTTCCAGTGTCTTCACGTATCGCACGAGTTCGGCATACGAGCCCGATACCCGCACTTCCATACCTTGTCGACTCATACCAGACAAAAGCGCCGTGGCTTTGGCATCCTGTTTGAGCGTGCCGGTGCTCACCAGCGTCAAGCCCTCTTGACGGCGCAAAAACTGCAGTAAAACTTTTTCCAGGTCCGGGCCACCCTGCGTTGCAGGTGCCGACGCTGCAATGTCTTTTTCCACGGCCTCCAGCTTTACATGGGTACGGGCAAGATCGTCGCGCACAGTCGAACCCGCAGATACCGGCTGCCCGCTGGCTTGCAGATCCATGCGCAAGCGGTTGACCTCGGCCGATTGCGCTTTGAAACGCAGGGACAACTGTTTTTGCGCGTTTTGCGCCGGTGACAACCACAGTGTGTCCACAATCGCCAGCAACATCACCAACACGGATGCAAACAAAAAAACTCGCTCACGCTGAGACAGTTCGTCAATCCGACTGGAATATTTATCCCACCAGTCCTTCATGGTTTGGTCTCCTCTGCGGCTGGCGCGGCCTGTGGCAACGCGCTGACCAAATTAAAAGACCATACCGCGCGTTGCGCAGCCATACCACTGGCTGCCACCAACGGCACTGCAGCCGCCGGTTGATCAGCCCGTGCCCTGGCGGGCGACATTGCGGTGTTTTCCACTTGCACGGTGGCCAACTTCAGGCCCTGCATCAACGGGCTGGCCGACAAGCGACTGACCCATTCATTCAGAGCGGCAGGCTCCAAGGTAAAGCCGGTCACTTCAAAGCGGGCACTATCGGTCTTTAGCTCGGTGACCCACACCGGCGCCGGAATGGTCCGGGCAATCAGTTGCAGGCGATCCGAATGTCCCATGCCCTCTTGCAGCAGACCCTGGCGCAATGCGGCCTGCAATTGTTCGCGTTGAGCCAGCAAGGCTTTCTGGGATTTCAACTGCACTACCAGCGCAGCATCGGCTGGCGCCGCACTCGCCTTTGCAGCATCCAGTGCGGCCTTCAAACCCTGTATGTCACGCGCCTGGTCTTCCAGTGTTTGACTGAACGCAGCGCTGACGTGCTGGAGATTCCAAAGCCAGGCGGCGCATAGAATGCCGCCCGCAACCAGAAACACAACCAAAGCCCGCACCATCGTCTGCGCCGAAAAGCTCTGCTGCGACGACAGTTTGATGGGCGAACAAAGATTGATTTGTTGGGGCATGGCGTGCGGCTTAATTTTTTGCCGACTCTGAGCGCAACAACACACCCAGCAAGGGCAGACACGTCATCAAAGTGTCTGCGCTAGCATTTTCCAGCCCGTCCAATATAGTAGAAAAGTCCATTGGCATAACCACCTGTCCCATTTCCTGACTCAGCCACACGGCCAGATCCAGGGACCGCGCTCCTGCGTAAACCCGCAAGCCGGACAGCGGCAGGCTGCTCCAAGTGCGATCCCACAGATCCAGGGAGCGCTGCACTTCGATCAAAAAACGCTGGGAACGTTCGCGCCCCGTAACAGCGCCAGCCGCCGGCTGCGAATTGCCGTAGTCGTAAGACATGCTGCCGCTGTAATCGGGCACATATTCGTTGACCGGCATGAAGCCCTTATCAACATCGAGGTCAACTGCTTCACCAGCGCTCCATTCCATCGCCATAAAGCCCTCGGGCAAATCCAGCCGACGGCTGTAAAACAGTTCACCGTTCGCCGTGATGGTCAGCAGCGCCTGTCGATCGGATGTCACCATCAGGGCGGCACTGGCTTGCGTAGCGTGCCCATCTTTTGCCGCCACGGCACTTTGCAGATTGCGTTGTGCATTTTCCTGGATATCAACTACTGAGACCGGCCACTGCAGCGACTGGCCCAGTTCAACAACTTCGCGAACTTGTGCATTCGTGGCCGTCACGACAAATAGATGCGAGGCGCCCTTTTGTTGTCCGTCGCCCACATTCATGACATCCAGGGTAATGTCATCCACATGGGTATCCAACATTTCGCGAATCAGGTAACGCGCTGCCGAACGCATTTCTTCAGGCGCCACCGCCGGGGCTTCTATCTGAAGTAGCTGGTATTGATCGGGGCGCAGCATCGCGATGACCTCACCACCATGCAGGCCCAATGACTGCACGCGAGAAAGGAAACTTTCCATACGATCACCCGTTTGACGCTCTACGCCGATCTTCTCGACCCGGTAGCGACCATTCGCCTGGACCTTGGCTTGCACGTAGGAAAGGGTCTGACCCGACCATGACACAACCAGACGGCCTGAGGCGGATTGACGTTGCCAGGGCCAGCGCATGGTCAAGCGGCGCCTGAACTGCAGGTGGCGAACGACGCGATCGTCTCTTCAAGCATCTTGGATGGACCCCTTATTTGCTCTCATTTTAGTAGTGGCGCGGGCTTGCGTGCGGGACTGCGCCTTAATATTCTCCCGCAGAAAGACCCGCGAAATCCTGCAAACGCCCAAAATAACATTCCCTCTTTGCGGCAAAGTCGCGGCGTCGAATCGGTGGGTGGCGCCGTGCATAGTGCAGCCCTACTTTTCCAACCCGGCCGAGACACTGCGTTCCACGTAGGTCACCGAGCCCATCGCTCCCGAATTGGCAACCGAACTTAATCTCATGAGGGTTACGGTTTTGCCACCTTCGCTGAATACGTTTGAAGTGCAGGTGACCGACACGGTAAACCCGTCCAGAGTTATCGCCGTGGGTGAAGCCGGACAGGTAGACGCGGCGTTGGCAGCGGCAATTCCCCACTCCAGCCCGGCTTGTGCGGCCCAGTAGGCCCTCATGCCTTGCACGTCCTGTGCCGACGATATCTGCTGGCTGTTGGATATGGAGACCATGAACGCGCCCATAGCAGCCAGCACCACCACCAAAAAGATAGCCGCAACAGCGGCAAATCCGGTCTGGCGCATAGGCTGCGTCATGGCGTATTACTCACATGCACTTCGTGCTGCAAGGTAACAGTCTCGGTGCCAGAACTATCCTGCAAGCTAAGCACCATACTGACCAACGCGTTGCGCGCCAGGTCCGAACCCGAATAGTTGAAGGAGGTTTGGGCACAGTTCACATGGGACGCAATGATGGGGCCGCTAGCCGCGCAAGTCGCGGAGGTAGATGGCGCACTGGCAACACTGCGGTACAGATTGGTGCCGTTGCAAACATAGGCGACCTGCTGCTCTGTCGCCGCCACCACATGGAAACGATTGCCCGCCGAAGCCAACGGGAACTGCTTGGGGGCCATGCTGATGGTCGTCTCGCCCGCACTCTCGGCACCTATAGAAGTAACGGTTGTGAAATTATTGGAAATTGCGGGATCGTAGGCGCTGGCGCCTGTAATGCCCAGGTTGTAAACCACGATCAGATCATTGGCCCCAATTTGCTGTGCAACCGGCAAAGCGCTGTTGCTGCCCAGCATATTGAATGTGCTATCCGCCTTTGAAAAGTCCAAACTGGTGTCATCACCAAGAGACTTTTCCTCCGCGCGGTAGCGTCCACCAGTTTTGGTCGGAATGAATTCGATGCAGTTGGACCCGCTGGTTCGAATGCTGTTAGGCAAGCTGCTACGAATATCGCGTGCCATGCGACGCACCACGGTGTCTGCCACATCGGTCAAAGCGGCGCGGCGTCCACTGGCAATGTAGGCATCAATCGGGCTCTTCATAAACACAGAAACAATACCGCCAATCACGCCCATGATGACAATCACCATCACCAGTTCCACCAATGTGAAACCGCGCTGAGCCGGTCTGGACAAGGATGGGTAGCGGTTCATCGCGGAGTAGGCCACGGCTAGTAGTTACCTCGGTAGCCGGTCAGGGCAATGACGCCCTGCGGGCCGGTCACCGAGACAACAACTTTCTTCACCGACTGGCCATTGAGTGTGACGCTGCTGACCGCCACAGCAGGAACGATGCTGTAGGCAGCCAGTGCGGTAACCGGGCTGCCTGCAGCGTCGGTCACTCCGCTGACGGTATAGCCGTTGTAGTCGTCCACACAGTCAAAAAGCGCCCTGTTCCAACCGGTTGCGGGGTAGGCAACTGCCGCGCAGGTATAGGTGGGGGCACCGTATTCCTTTTGCACGATTTCTTCCAACAGCGACTCTGCGATGGCCAAGGCCTGTTTGCGCACCATGGGGTCGGCGCTGGACTTCACGGTCGTGTTCATCACGCCCAGAATGCCAGCCATGCCGATGCTGACGACCACGATAAAGATGACCAGCTCGATCAGGGTGAAGCCGCGCTGCGACAACCTAGTCGTGAACATAGCCGGTGACTGTTTCGACGTTAATTGAAGCCGATGCGCCATCCACCTGCATAGTCGGTACCACCATCCTCACTCCTCCGGAATCGACTGGCTGCCCGAGGCTGTCAAAACGGAAGCCGCCAGGCGCCGTGTTATTCAGAAAGTTCACGCCGGATTTAGCGGTCGCCTGGGCGGGGCTTTCGCCACGCGGACCTATGAGGGTCGCATCACAAGTAAAGGAATTCGCTGTCGATGCGAGGCTCAGTCGGACCGTACTCGCATCAGGAAAAGAGACGCATACCGTGCGCCGCTGCGCGACCGCTGTTTTTTGGGCATAGCGCAAATAGGCCAGAGTCTCATCGTGGAAACCGCGCGCATTGAAGACAGAGGTGCCCGTGAATTTGGGGGCCACAAACACTGACAAGATACCCAGCATGACGATCACCATGACCAATTCGATCAGGGTGAAACCCCTTGCATACTGCTTCATGGCGCTGCCGTCCGGGGTTTGCGAGGTAGTACGGTCACGGAGAATCTCAGCCAGAAACTACCACGCCGCAAACTGCCTCAAAGGGCAGTCAGTCAGCAATTAGTTCCCGATAATGATGGCATTGGCCGTTGCGCCGCCATTGGTCTGGGTAACAGCGCAAGTATTTTCCCCAGCGACCAACGCACCCGTATTTATCAACGTATAACCGGTTGGAATGCCACCTTGCATGATGGCCGTGGCGGCGGCCTGACACGTTAGACCAATAGTTGCAGTTCCCTTGCCCGCACTGCGTGCCGCGTAGTTGACAGAGCTGGCTGAATTGATGCCACCAACCACACCTTGCAATGCAGCAGTCCTGGCATCAGAACCAAGGTCCACAAACTTCGGAATCGCAACGGCAGCAAGCACGCCGAGAATAACGATCACCATCACTAACTCAATCAGCGTAAAACCGCTCTGGGCACGTACACGTTTCATATAGTTCAACCTTTTCATTTAGGACTCCCCTGTTTGACCAGACCCGCTACCCAGCGATGGATTCGCTTTTGTTAGTACGAAATCAAATTCTAGACTGACAAAGATCACTTTTTTACATGAATAAACGAGCTTTTACTAGAAACTGAAAACCAGGCCTTGGAAACACTACGCTTAGGCTGAATTGAATGTGCTTTTAAACATTCAATTTACCGCCTGTCCAAGCCACGTATAAGACTCGGTAGCCGTGATTTGCAGTGGTCCGGGCGCACCGCCTACCCGATACCACAGCACGGCTGGCTCTGTCTTGAGCTCAAGTGATTTCGGGCTCATGGGGACGTAGCCAATGCAAACACATTCCTTGTCAAAAACCCAGCTTCCGGACACCACACCCGCGATGTCCGCCCTGGCCACTTCACCCGCGTAATTGGACGGAACAGCACGCAAAACCTTGAAGGGATTTTGTTGCAAGTCCACGACAACTCCTCGCTCTGACTGAACCGCTTTTTGCAAATGGGCAATCACCAGCGCCGTTCGCAGCGAACCCAGAGTCGATTGCACGGCTGCCACTTCGGCCTGGGCTTGCAACGCCTGCGACTGCTGCCGCATGAACCCAATGGCCACGACGAGGAGCACTACCATCACCGCCCACTCCAGCGTTCTGCCACGCCAGACAGAAGTAATAGGGGGCTGTCGTCGCAAGGTTGCCATGTCTAGGCGCCCTTGCCCATAGCCGCCTGACCCAGGCTCCACAATGGCAGGAACACACCCAGGGCCAGCACCAGAACCAATACGGCGATGACTGCCAGAAGAATGGGTTCGATAGCCGCAGACAAGCCTTTTATGGCGTAGTCCGTGTCACGCTCATACATGTCGGCGATCTCGAACAACAAGTTATCCAGTTCACCCGTTTCTTCGCCCACGGTGATCATCTGCAACACCACCGGGGTGAACACACCGGTAGCCGCCGCACAGCGTGAAATGCTCTCACCGCGTTCAATGCCATCGCGCATCTGCTCGATGCGACTGCCAATAAAGGCGTTGTCCACGGTCTGTGCCACCACGGTCAGTGCCTGTACTAGCGGCACGCCACTCTGGCTGGCCAGCGCAAAGCTGCGCGCAAAGCGTGCCAAGGTGGCCTTCAACACAATTTCGCCAATCACCGGCAATTTAAGTTTGCGTCCATCCCATCGGTAGCGCCCCTCGGGCGTGCGCAGGTAACCCCTAACCAGCATGCCACCCCCGACGACTGCGGCCAGCAGCAGGTACCACCAATCGATCATCCAGGCGGAGAAGCCCAGCAGCCCACGGGTGACCAAGGGCAACTCAGCATGAAAACCGGCAAAAACCTTGGCAAATACCGGGATCACAAAAATATTCAGGATCACCACGGCAATGGCCATTGCAATCATCACGAACACCGGATAGCGCATGGCCTGCTTGATACGCTCCCGGACATCGCGTTCAAACTCCATGTGCTCGGTTAATCGTTTGAACACTTCTGTCAACCGCCCGGTCATTTCGCCCACGCGAATCATCGAAACATAAAAACCACCAAACAGATGGACATGCCGCTGCAGCGCTGCCGACAATTCGCGCCCCTGGTCGAGGCTGGAACGTATGTCCTTAAACAAGTCCACCATCGCCGGTTTGCTGGCCGAGGCCTGTAGCCCTGCAAAGGCACGCAGAATCGGCACGCCAGCTTTGTTGAGGGTGTACATCTGGCGTGAAAAAAGCAGCAAGTCCTCCATAACAATCGGTTTTCGATTGAGGCGGGTCATTAAATCTTCACCGCCAGCCGCTTTCTTTTCGGCCACCGGGACAATGTGAACGGGCGATACACCCAATGCAATCAACTGGTCTGCCACGCCGCCTTCGGTCAAGGCATCCAGTTCGCCGCTAACTGCCTCACCGCGGTTGTTGCGTCCGCGCCAGGTGTAGGTAGGCATGCTGCTTACTCCCCGGCTTCATCCGGATCGGAATCGGCTTCTAATTCGAAGCCGATGCGCATGGCCTCGGCCAATGAAGTACGACCCTGGCGCACCAGCTCCAGTGCATGGTAGGCCATGGTCTGGCCCTTCATGCGTTCCCGCGCCAATCGCATAAAAACTGCGGGTTGCGCATGCGAGGCTGCTTGCGTTAGTGCCGCATCCATTTCCAGCAATTCGTAGACGCCCTGGCGGCCCGTGTAGCCCGTGCCATTGCAGACTGAGCAGCCCATACCGCGCTTGGCCTGAAACCCTTCCCCCGTTTCAAGCATATTGCTCAGCCAGCTGCTTTCCTGGGCGGTGGGATTGTGTGTCGCGTTGCATTCGCGGCAGTTAAGGCGCACCAGGCGCTGCGCAATGACACCCTGCAAGGAGGTTGCCACCATGAAGGCCGGCACACCCATGTCCAACAATCTGAAAGGCGTACTTATTGCGTCGCGCGTATGCAGCGTGGACAACACCAAATGGCCGGTAATGGCGGCGCGCAGACCGATTTCAGCAGTCTCTGTGTCGCGCATTTCGCCCACCAGAATCACGTCTGGATCCTGGCGTAAACATGAACGCAAAACCTTGGCAAAGGTCAGTTCGATCTTGTCATTGACTTGTACTTGGGTCAGCCCAGGCAAGCGGTATTCCACCGGGTCTTCCACGGTGATGACCTTTAGTTCGGCGGCGTTGATTTCAGCCAGCGCTGCGTACAAGGTGGTTGTTTTACCGGAACCCGTGGGGCCAGTCACCAGCACCATGCCGGAGGTCCGCCCAAGCACCTCGCGAAACCGGGCCAGCATGCCGTCGGGCATGCCGATGCTATCCAAGCGGCGCATGCCAGCGCCTTGAATCAGGAGACGCATCACGGCGGATTCGCCGTAGTTGGTCGGCAGGGTCGACAGACGCACATCAATGGTGTGGTCCTTCAGCCGCACGCTAAAGCGGCCATCCTGCGGCAATCGCTTTTCCGAAATATCCAGTCCGGCCATCAACTTGAGGCGCTGTGCCAGGGCACCGCCAATGCGCTTATCCGCCTGGGTTTGAACCTGCAATACACCATCCACCCGCACACGAATTTGCAGACTGGATTCCTGCGGCTCAATGTGCACATCGGATGCACCCACCTGCATGGCATCTTCAAAGAGCGACTGCAACAGGCGCACCACCGGTGCGCCCTCAATGCCGACGCTGGCACTAAGTTCGCCGAAATCGACTGCATCGCCCAGATCTTTTTCAAGTGCCCGAGCCAAGCCACTGATTTCTTCTGTGCGGCGGTAAAGACGGTCAAAGGCTGCAGCCAATTGACTCTCAGGGACCGCCGCAATTGCGATATTGCGCTTCAGGATACGCGTCAGTTCGTCATAGGCGAACAAATCCAAGGGATCGGCAAGCGCGACCAATAACACATCACCCTTGTCTTCCAACGCCAACGCCTTAAAGCGCCGTGCAGAAGATTCCGGCAGCATTTTGATTACGTCTGCACGAAAAGGGAATGTCTTCAGATTGACGAAGGGAATGCGCAGTTGGCGCGCCAGCCCGTTGGCCAGCAGTTCCTCGGTAATGATGCCGGTCTCAATTAGCAGTCGCCCCACCTTCTTGCCGGTGCTGCGCTGCAGTTCCAAGGTCTGGTGCAACTGCTCCTGAGAGATCAGCTTCTGCTGAACCAAAACATCGCCCAGACGTAACTTCTCCGGTCGACCGGGAGCAGGACGCGGAGTTTCTGGAGGCGAGCCAAGCGCTGTGGCAGCCATATTCATGCACTATTCCTTTTCCGGATTTGCAAAAATGATAGCACGGCGTTAGAGGCAAAAAAAAGCCTCTGCACTGCAGAGGCTTTTTTTAACTTGGCGGAAACGGAGGGATGCTCCCCGACCTGAGAAGCCCAAGAAAGTCTTGGAAGGTCATATCAGGTTGAAGACTCATGCTTAGCACCTCCTCAGAGAGAAGATTTCGGGGTTTGCTAGCAAACACC
>CAIQYP010000382.1 GCA_903876045.1 uncultured beta proteobacterium
CAACGGTCAGCTCAGTATCCGGGCCGAATGACATGACGGTGTCATCCTTGAATGTCACGCCCAGTGTGCTTTTGTGCCCGGTTTGCAATTGACTACCCATGAACAAGGGGGTGCCAAGCTGCGCGGCAATGCGGTTCTTGCCGGTGGTCACGCTGGCCTCGCCTGAGACGGTCTTTACGTAGCCGATGGGCAACTCGTCAGCCCAGCAAGTTGCGGCTGCCAGCGCAAGGATAAATAACGCAATGGATCGTAATTGCATGGTTAAATTTCAAAAAGTTTCCCCATGCTAGCAGGAATATCTGTTTCAGTCGCAGTATTCGACCTGCACTGCGCAGTCGTAGAAAGTGGGGGCGCGTCCCATATCGGTGAGTCGCTGGTTGGTGAGTTCGTTGACGTTGCTGCCGTCCAAGCCCAGTTTGCGCCACCACACTCCCAGTCCGTTGACCACACCCGGCCGCGCGCGCTGGTTGATGCGCACCGTGCACCGGTAAGAGCCCCGGTCATTGAAGATGCGTACCGTATCGCCCGAGGCAATGCCGCGTGCAGCGGCGTCGTCGGCATGCATTTCCAGCAGCGGTTCGCCTTCGATGTCGCGCAGGCTTTTGACATTGACAAAGCTGCTGTTGAGAAAGTTGCGCGCCGGAGGCGAAATCATCGCCAGCGGATAAATGTCCCCTGCTTGCGGCACTTCGTAATTGGGCACATGGTCGGGCAGGCCGTCCTGCCCCGCATCGGCCAGACGCTGGCTGAAGAATTCGCATTTGCCGGAGGGGGTCGGGAACTTGCCCAGCGCAAAGGGCGCATCCGGCAACGATGCAGTGGCAAAGCCCTTGCCCAGCAGTTCGTCAAAAGAAAGGGTGTCGCCAAAGGCCTGGCGCACCATGGTGAGATCGTCTTCCGCGAAGCACGGATTGTTGAAGCCCATGCGCTGGGCCAGCGCACGGAACACCTCGGTATTGCTGCGTGCCTGGCCCACCGGCGCAATGGCCGGGCGGTTCAGCAGGACATCGGTGTGGCCGTAGGTGGTGTGAATGTCCCAGTGCTCCAGTTGCGTGGTGGCGGGCAGGATGTAGTCGGCGTAGTCGGCGGTGTCGGTTTGGAAATGTTCCAGCACCACGGTAAAAAGATCTTCGCGCGCAAAGCCTTGCACCACCCGGCCTGAATCCGGCGCCACCGCCACCGGGTTGCTGTTGTAAACCACCAGCGCTTCAATCTGCGGTCCAAAGGCTGGGCCACCGGGCTCCAGCAGCGCGTTGCCAATGGCACTCATATTGATGATGCGCGGACGGCGCTCCCCCAGCAAGTCGGGCCGCTGAAGAGTTGCTTTGTTGGCAGCATGTACACCTGAGTTGGACAGCAGCATGCCACCGGCGCGCTTGCGCCAGGCGCCGGTTAGCGCAGGCAGGCAGGCCACAGCGCGCACGGCATTGCCGCCACCATGCACGCGTTGCATCCCGTAGTTCAGGCGGATGGCCACGTTCTTATCCGCCTTGCAGGCTTCGCCATATTCGCGTGCCAGGTTTTCAATTTCAGCGACGCTGATGCCGCAGATTTCTGCTGCGCGTGCAGGCGTCCACTCCAGCGCGCGTGCCCGCAGCGCGTCCCATCCCAGTGTGTGCTGGGCAATGTAGGCGTGGTCCAGCCAGTCGTTGCGAATCAGTTCGTGCATCAGTGCCAGCGCGAGCGCGGCATCGGTGCCCGGGAGCAGGGCGATGTGCTGGTGGCACTTCTCGGCGGTCTCCGTCTTGCGCGGATCGATGCAGATGATTCTTGCGCCATTGCGCTTGGCGGTTTGCACATGGCGCCAGAAGTGCAGGTTGCTGGCAATCGAGTTGCTGCCCCAGATCAGGATCAGGTCGGACTCGGCAAAAAACTCCACCTTCATGCCGATCTTGCCGCCGATGGTGGCGTCCAGTGCGGCGCCGCCGGCGGAGGCGCAAATGGTGCGGTCCAGCAGCGAGGCCCCGATTTGGTGAAAAAAGCGCGCGGCCATGCCATCGCCCTGCACCAGGCCCATGGTGCCGGCATAGCTGTAGGGAAGAATCGCCTCGGCATTGCGCGTGGCGATTTTGCCCAAGCGCGTGGCTATGTCGGTCAGGGCTTCATCCCAGCCCACTTCTACAAATTGGCCGCTGCCCTTGGGGCCGCTGCGTTTGAGGGGCCTAAGCACGCGCTCCGGATGGTAGGTGCGCTCGGTGTAGCGCGACACCTTGGTACACAGTACGCCTCCGGTATGCGGGTGCGCCGGGTTGCCATGCACCTTGACGGCCACGCCATCCTGCACGCTGGTGACCAGGGAGCAGGTGTCAGGGCAGTCATGCGGGCAGGCTCCGGTTACTTCAAAGTTGCCGTGTGCGGGAGGGGGTAGGTAAGAGACTTGCATACGCTATGGTAATTCTTGCAGCGCCATAATGTTTGCATGAATCTGATCACCCCCATCGTTTCCGCAGCGGCCGGTATCGCCGCCATCCGCCGCGACTTGCATGCCCATCCGGAATTGTGCTTTCAGGAAGTTCGCACCGCCGACGTGGTAGCGCAGAAGTTGACCGAGTGGGGCATTCCCATTCATCGCGGCCTGGGCACTACCGGTGTGGTGGGCATTGTGAAAGCGGGCAACAGCAGTCGCGCCATCGGCCTGCGTGCCGACATGGATGCCCTGCCCATGCAGGAGTTCAACACCTTTGCCCATGCCAGCCAGCACGCCGGCCGGATGCACGCCTGCGGCCACGACGGCCACACCGCTATGCTGTTGGCTGCCGCCCAGCATTTCTCAAAGCATCGCAACTTTGACGGTACGGTTTACCTGATCTTCCAGCCGGCCGAGGAAGGTGGTGGTGGTGCGCGCGAGATGATCAAAGAGGGTTTGTTCGACAAGTTCCCGATGGACGCCGTGTTTGGTTTGCACAATTGGCCAGGCATGGAGATGGGCCAGTTCGCGGTCAGCACCGGGCCGGTGATGGCGTCGAGCAACGAGTTCAAGATCACCATCCGTGGCAAGGCGGGTCACGCAGCCATGCCACACAACGCGCTAGACCCGGTGCCGGTGGCCGCC
>CAIQYP010000383.1 GCA_903876045.1 uncultured beta proteobacterium
CATGAACAAATCACTCGTATTGGCAGCCATCATTGCTGCTGCTGCTCTTGCTGCTTGCGGTAAGAAAGAAGAAGCTCCTGCACCTGCTCCCGCACCTGCGGCAGCTCCTGCTCCTGCTCCCGCTGCTGACGCATCTGCACCCGCAGCTGCACCAGCTGCTGACGCATCTGCAGCCAAGTAATTCTTTACTTGGGCAAAAAAAAGCCACCTTCGGGTGGCTTTTTTTATGGGCTCCGGCAAGTCGCCAGAGCCATCCATCCATCGCCTATTTGATGTCTTCAGCGATCACCTTGGCAATGCGTTGAGCACTGGCAGATGATTCTGGCGCCCCCTTGCTGTCCAGCACTGACACGACGGTGGCCTCCCCCTGGCTCTTAACAGCAATCTGAAACTTAGTTGCCTCTGCCGACTTCACTGAGGAGCCGCCAAAGAGCTTGCCGAAGAAACCGGGTTCCGTATTGGCACCGGTATCAGCTGCTACATAGCGTACAAAGTAAATACCTTGCTTGCGATCCCGGTCCTCGACGGTAAAGCCCGTGCGGTCGAGCGCGAGGCCGACACGGCGCCAGGCGCGATCAAACCCTTCAGCAATCTGCACCACGGGATGGCCTTCGGACGTGCTTAAAGTGGCTACGGATTTGACCGTACCACTCGACGCAACCAAGGTCTTGGCTTGCTCAGGCGTGGAGCCCAGACTGACCATCAACCGACGCAGAAACTCGGCTTCCAGTTCCGGGTCGCTGACGCGTGGTTGCCAGACCGTTTGGTCCGAACGCTCCTTGGTATAAACCTCAGCCACACCTCGGTGGCTGATGAAAATCTCCGTTTCACCCGCAGCATTGGTCTCCAAGCGGGTGCGGAATTTGTCACGTTCCGCTGTGGAGTAGAACGAGTCCAACAGCTTGCCTAGTGAGTTGCGGATGATGTCCTGTGGAATCTTGGCCCGGTTTTCGGCCCAGTCAGTTTCCATGATGCCCAGATCGCGCTGGTCCATGGCCAACAGAAAACCGTTCTCCTGCCAGAAGTCTTTGACCGGTCCCCATAGCTTGTCTGCAGGGCGCTTCACTACCAGCCAGCGCTGATTCCCTGCGCGCTCGACACGCACATCGCCGATTTCGGGAGCTGCTATCGGCAACTGGGCACTAGCGGTTTGGGCAGGCTTGTAGCCTGAAGCCGACACTGCTCCATCGACCACGGTGTAACGCGTGTCCTTTGACAGTTGGGTCAGGTCAGGCGGAATCACGAGCGAGGGCGCTTTGACCGTGCTGCTGCGGTAGTCCACTTTGTCAGATTCCAAAGCGGAACAACCTGCCAGAGCCAGGGCGGTGCCCAATGCGGTCACTTGAATAATCGATTTCACAGAATTCCTCTTCTTTTTTGTGCGTGGGCTTAAATCAGGCCGGTGGATTGCATCACCCGTTCCAGCATCTGCTGGCTGGGTTCTGTCAGTGTGGTCAGCGGCAGGCGCATTGCACCTTGGCTATGTCCCATGCGGGCCACGGCCCACTTTACAGGGATGGGGTTGGATTCAACAAAAAGAGCTTTGTGTAGGGGCAACAACTTGAATTGAATTTCCATGGTGCGTTTGATATCGCCAGCAATGGCAGCCATACACAACTCGTGCATCAGTCGGGGTGCCACATTAGCGGTTACGCTGATGTTGCCATGGCCGCCGCACAGCATCAGGGCCACTGCGGTTGGATCATCACCGGAATAAATGGCGAAATCCTTGGGCGCTTCCTTGATTAACCACTGGGCGCGTTCGATGTTGCCAGTGGCTTCTTTGATGCCAACAATGCCGGGCACTTGGGCCAAACGCAGCACCGTTTCGTGCGCCATATCCGCCACTGAGCGGCCCGGTACGTTGTACAGAATCACGGGCAGGTCCACCGCTTCGGCAATCGCCTTGAAGTGCTGGTATTGGCCTTCTTGCGTGGGCTTGTTGTAGTAGGGCACCACCTGTAGTTGGCTGTCAGCGCCAACTTTCTTGGCAAATTGTGCGAGGTTGATGGCCTCGCGGGTGGAGTTGGCACCACAACCGGCCATGATCGGCACACGCCCGGCTGCCTGTTCTACCGAGACACGGATGATCTCGCAATGCTCTTCAACGCTCACCGTGGGTGACTCGCCCGTGGTGCCGACTACGCCAATGCAATCAGTGCCTTCGGCAATATGCCAGTCGATCAGTTTGCGCAGTGCCGGGTAATCGACCGCGCCGTCCGCGAGCATGGGGGTGACCAGGGCGACAATGCTGCCCCGCAAGGGGCCGTGTATTGGGTTCATGACGTGCCAGTAGTTCGGTAAACGAACATTTTACCTAGAGTGGATGCCGCGAAACTTCTGTTACTGCAGGGGCACGTAAAGCTGGGGCAAAAGCGGCCACACGTTGTACAAAACGGTCGGGGTCGGGCAGGAAGCCATCTTCATAGGCCACGACCTGCAATCCAGAGCATATTTGCAGCAACTCGCCTCGCTGTAGCAGGAAGTCCGGGCGTGTAGGGCGGCCCACTGTTTCGTTGCCGGCTGCAAAGGTTTCATACAAGAGCAAGCCGCCTGGCGCCAGGCTTTGTAGCAGGATTGGCAGCAGAGGGCGCCACAGGTAATTGGTGACCACCACGGCACCGAAACGGCGGGGGCCTTGTGGCGTGAGAAAAGGCCAGGGTCCGTTTTCGATATCGGCTTCCACCAACTGCGCCGCAGGTACGTGAACGCGAGCCGCCGCAATATCCCGGTCCACTCCGACAACCGCGTGGCCGTTTGATGCAAACCATTGCAAATGTCGACCGCTGCCGCAGGCGACATCCAGCACTTCGCAACCGGGCGGAAGCAGGTGTGACCAGCGGGTGATCCAAGGGGAGGGTGCGCTCTGCGCGTGTGCCGAAGGTGGCAGGTTCGGAAGAGTCATGTACGCCAATTGAAACGTGCGATTAGAAGCAGGACCAAAATTGGTTGCTCAATTGCAGCAAAAAATCGGGTCGGGTGTAGAGCGCAAACACACCCGCCAAAGCTGCCAGCGCCAATATTAACCAAGCGAAGTGGCGTTTGCGATGCATTAATTTGCTCTTAGGGGCATTTGCGTTATGTCGCCTGAAGATGCGGTTGGCGCGCAATCGCGGCTTCCTTGACAGGCAGATTGATCAGCGCAGCAGCCACGCCAAGGGCAATGGCGATGTTCCAGACGATGTCATAGCTGCCGGTCTTGTCATACAGGTAGCCACCCAGCCAGGCACCGACGAAGGAGCCAATCTGGTGGCTGAAAAATACCAGGCCACTCAGCATGGACAGGTGCGACACGCCAAAAATTTGCGCCACCGTGGCATTGGTCACTGGCACCGTGGACAGCCACAGCAAGCCCATCGCACTGGCAAACAGGTAGACCGATAAGGGCGTGAGTGGCATCAGCAGAAACAAAGCGATGGACGCAGCCCTTGCCAGGTAAATGAAAGCCAGAATTTTGCGTTTCGCGATGTTTTGCCCCAGCACCCCAGCGGCATAGGTGCCAAACACATTGAAAAGGCCGATCAAAGCCAGCGCATAGCTGGCCACTTGGGGTGACAGCCCCTTGTCGCGCAAATAACTCGGCATATGCACGGCAATAAACACCAATTGGAAACCACAGACAAAGTAGCCTGCCATCAGCAATTGAAAACTACGGTAGTGCAGCGCTTCACGCATGGCCTGCAGAATGGACTGCTCGCGTTTATTTAATGCGCCACCGCCAAAACCGGGTTCGCGAAGTCCCCAGGCCAATGGCGCCATCAACAGTGCTGAAAAGCCCAGCATCACCAGCGCCTGTTGCCAGCCGAACTGGCTGATCAAAAAGCCTTCGGCAGGGACCATCAGAAATTGTCCGAAGGACCCTGCCGCGGCAGTCACGCCCATGGCCCAGGAGCGCCGGTCGGCCGGAACATTGCGACCGATCACACCATAGACAACGGCATAGGTGGTGCCTGACTGCGCCATGCCAATGAGCACTCCGGTGCTCAGCGCAAACGTAAATGGCGTATCGGCGAAAGCCATCCCGACGAGCCCCAGGCAATAGGCGAGCGTGCCTGCCAGGATGACGCGAAAGGCACCGAAACGGTCGGCCAGCATGCCGGCAAAAATGCCGGAAATGCCCCAGGCCAGGTTCTGGATGGCAATCGCCATGCCAAAGTTCTCACGCGACCAGCCTTGGGCCTGGGTGATCGGTTGCAGCCACAGACCGAAGCCGTGGCGTATGCCCATGGACAAAGTGACAATGGCGGCGCCGCAAATCAGCATGCGGGTAAGGGAGAGACGGGCTTTCGATTCAGGCATGGCAACTAATGTAGCCAATCCCTTGTGCACACGCCGTCCGGAGCGGGACATGCGCGACTTTGCAGCTTGGCAAACTGTCTATATGTAAGGGGTATCCACTTAGCTCCAGTTAGTGCAAAATAGCTGGATGGAAACACAGATAATAACGCCAATTCCAGGCAAGGACTACCCCCAGAACTGGAACGACTTTCTTGACTGGTTTGG
>CAIQYP010000384.1 GCA_903876045.1 uncultured beta proteobacterium
CGGGCCGACGCTCAAACCAAAAAGAATGGTTTGGACTTGGGAGGCTATGTATTGATGCGGGTCGAGCTCCACGCGGGCGTCGCCGCAGCTGCCGCCCCCGTGCTTCCACATGTTTAAAAATACCATCGGTGCCAGCACGCTGTAGATGCCGTAGGTTGGGTCCGCAGCGCGCAACTCACCGCGCTCTACACCACGCTGCAAAATGCGTTGAATCAGGTCGTTACCCGGCTGCACGACTTCCTGTTGGAAGAAGCGCACCAACTCGGGAAAGTTGCCGGCCTCGCTCATCATCAGCTTGGGAATGCCGGAGGCCTTGGTCGCACCCACGCGCTCCCACCAACTCGTCATGCAATAGCGCAGCAGTTCTTCGCTGTTGCCCTCAAACGTGCGGAGTTCTTCACCCCACTCGGCAAAGCGGCCCGAGATGTTCTCGCGCACCACGGCCTTGAAGAGTTCTTCCGTGCTGGAAAAGTACAGAACCAGCGTGCCCTTGGAGACCCCGGCACGCTGTGCAACCTCTTCCACCCGGGTGGCGGCATAGCCCTTTTCCACAAACAGGTCCAGTGCGGCGGCCAGCAGTTCGCCCGGGCGCGCTTCCTTGCGGCGTTCACGTTTGACGCGCACGTTGCTGGCAAGCTGGCAAATGGGGCAGGAGGAACTCATGTACTTTACTGACTGATTGGTTATTAGTGTACCTTTTTGGCTCAGGCTGAGTCAAACCAGGAAGCCAGGCAAGGTCAAGGGGTACGACGTAAGATGATTATTTGAAGCGATTCACGAGGATAAAAAATATGACGGATGCAAGGCAAACCCTGGTGCTGGGCGGTGGCTGTTTCTGGTGCACAGAGTCGGTTTATGTGCAGGTGCGTGGCGTTATCGATGTGGAGTCTGGCTATTGCAATGGCGAGTTGCCCAACCCGACTTACGAGATGGTGTGTACCGGCCACTCTGGTCATTGCGAGGTGGTGAAACTGGTGTATGACCCTGCTCAGGTCAGCACGCGCGAGTTGCTGGAAATTTTCTTTGTCATCCATGACCCGACCACGCTGAACCGCCAGGGCAACGACACCGGCACGCAATACCGTAGCGGCATCTATTTCACTACGCCAGAGCAGGAGCAGGTGGCGCGCGAAGTGATTTCCGAGCTGACGCAAAGCGGCAACTACCGCAGTCCGGTGGTGACTGAGGTCGTAGTCCTTGCCAATTACGCTGCGGCGGAAGACTATCACCAGGATTTTTTCGCCCGTAACCCGAATCAGGGCTATTGCATGGCCGTGGCCGCGCCCAAGGTAGCCAAGTTCCGCAAGACCTTTGCGCGTTTACAAAAGGACTGATTCACAGGCGCTTCACAGGCTGCGGTTAAGCTGTTGGGTATGTGCGATTGGTGCGCAGTGGATGTAGCCTCAGGTTGCATTCTTTATGAAGGTGCAAGCATGAAAAAGATTTTTGATATCCGGTTGTTTATCGCTGCCCTGGCGCTTTGCGGCAACACCGTCTGGGCCCAGCTCAGTGCGCCTTTGGCAGACGGTGGCATACCCATGGGCACCGGCGCCGGTGTGCACAGCCCCAATAGTCCGTTTGCACCGCTGCAGGACCGTGCTGATGTGCTGCCATGGTCGGTCTTGACGGCGGTAAAAACCAAAGTTGAAAAGAACCGCGTGCTGCCGGTTTTCCCCAGCAGCATTCAGGCGCTCAACCTCAAAAGCCAGCGCATCCAGGGTTTCATGATGCCTCTGGATGCGGGCGAAAAGCAGACGCACTTTTTGCTTAGTTCGGTGCCGCTAACCTGCTCTTTTTGTGTGCCCGGTGGGCCGGAGAGCATGGTTGAGGTGAAGACCAAAAACCCGGTGAAATATTCACTCGAAGCCGTGGTGGTAGAAGGTCAGTTTGCCGTCCTCAAAGATGACCCCTATGGATTGTTCTACCGCATCACCGAAGCGGTGGCCGTGAAATAAATAGGCCCCCACGCTTGCCACTGCGTGTGCTGCGCTGCCCCCGAGGGGCGGTTCAGGGCGCCAGGCGTTCGCGCAGCCAGCCACCTTCGCTTTGTTGGGTGTAGCGCAGCCGGTCGTGCAGCCGGCTCTTGCGGCCTTGCCAGAACTGCCAGTTATCGGGTTTGAGCCGGTAGCCTCCCCAGTGCGGCGGGCGCGGTGGCTGCAGTAAAAATTGCGCGGCGTATTTTGCCGCGTTGGTGACCAGCACGGTGCGCCCTGGAATGACCTCGCTTTGGGGCGAAGCCCAAGCGCCAATGCGTGAATCGAGCGGGCGACTGCGAAAATAGGTGTCGCTTTCTTCGGCACTAACGCGTTCCACCACGCCTTCAATGCGCACCACGCGCTCCAGTTCGACCCAGTGAAATTGCAGTGCGGCAAAAGGATTGCCCGCCAACTCGCGGCCCTTGCGGCTCTCGTAGTTGGTGTACCAGACAATGCCGCGCGCGTCATAGTCCTTGATCAGCACCACGCGGGTGGACGGCCGCAAATCGCTGCCGACAGTAGCCAAGGTCATGGCGTTGGGTTCGGGCACCTCGGAGCTGATGGCTTCTTTCAACCACTGATCGAACTGCTGCAGCGGGTCGGCCTGTGAGGCGTTTTCATCGAGTTCGGCACGTTCGTAACTTTTGCGGAGGTCGGCAATGGATTTCATGGCTCCAGTATAGGCAGC
>CAIQYP010000385.1 GCA_903876045.1 uncultured beta proteobacterium
AATCGGATTTCGGTGTACCGCATGGCGGCTGCGTTGTCACCGTCCACCGATCCGAAATTGCCTTGGCCGTCCACCAGCATGTGGCGCATGGAAAAGTCCTGAGCCATACGCACAATGGTGTCATATACCGACTGGTCGCCGTGCGGGTGATATTTACCAATGACGTCGCCAACTATACGTGCCGACTTCTTGTATGCGCGGTTCCAGTCGTTGTTCAGTTCATGCATAGCAAACAGCACGCGCCGGTGTACCGGCTTTAGGCCATCCCTTGCGTCAGGCAATGCGCGTCCTACGATGACGCTCATTGCGTAATCGAGGTAACTACGCCGCATTTCCTCTTCAAGGCTTATTGGCAGGGTTTCTTTTGCGAACTGGGTCATGGGTGGGAGGCTCTGTCTGGGACAACCTTACATTGTACTGGGCGTCGCCTGTAGCATCAGAGCAACAGTGATGCCAGAATTAGAGCAATCTTTTGGTGCCTGATGGTCAGCCGTAGTCACACAAATGACGTTATGTATGTGGCACAATAATGCCCAACGCTTTCTACGGCGCAAATCGTAGTGAGTCGTTGACAATATCTTCGCAGCGCCGCTGCAGTTTGCTCCGTATAAAAGGAAAGTCATGAAATTAATCAAAAAAGTAGCAATCGTTATCGCTACCGCAGCACTCGCTACTGTTGCTGGCGCTCAGGAAATTCACAATTGGAGAAGCGCCGCTGGTGACGTATGGAAAGACGCTGCCGGCGAATGCTGGCGTGATGCGAGCTGGACTCCTGCAACAGCTGCGGCAGGTTGCGATGGCGCCATTGCTGCTCCAGTGGCAAAGCCGGCGCCCGTTGCTGCGCCTGTAGCGCCGGCGCCTGCTGCACCTGCAGCCGCTCCTGCAGCTGCGCCTGCAGCCGCTCCTGCACCAGCACCCGCACCAGCAGTTGTTGCTGCACCCGCTGCAACCAAGGTGACCTACGCTGCTGACGCGTTCTTCGACTTTGACAAGGCTGTTTTGAAGCCCGAAGGCAAGGCTAAGCTTGATGATTTGGTTAGCAAGGTCAAAGGTATTAGCCTGGAAGTAATCATCGCTGTGGGTCACACTGACTCGGTGGGCAAAGATGCTTACAACCAGAAACTGTCGGTTGCACGTTCTGAAGCTGTTAAGTCTTATTTGGTGTCCAAGGGCATTGAAAAGAACCGCGTATACACAGAAGGCAAGGGCGAGAAGCAACCCGTTGCTGACAACAAGACCTCTGAAGGCCGCGCCAAGAACCGTCGCGTAGAAATCGAAGTAGTTGGTACTCGTTCCAACTAATTCGGATCAAACCGGTTAGTAGAAAAGCCCGCTTCGGCGGGCTTTTTGTTGCCCGTAGATAATCTGAACATGAATACACACGTCAACGCCGATCCAGCAGAACTTGCCAAATTCTCCGACCTTGCTCATCGCTGGTGGGACACGGAGAGCGAGTTCAGACCACTGCACCAGATCAACCCACTCCGTCTGGAATGGATAAACAGTATTTGCCCGGTTCAGGGCTTGCAAACCTTGGATATTGGCTGTGGGGGCGGAATTTTGACCGACTCACTGGCCCGTAGAGGCGCTACTGCCTTGGGAATTGACTTGTCAATAAAGGCGTTGAAAGTCGCCCAGTTGCACGCCATGGAGGCTGAGACTGCCAACGTGACTTATCGAGAGGTCAGCGCCGAGTCACTTGCGCAAGAAGCACCGGGCCGGTTTGATATGGTTACCTGCATGGAAATGCTGGAGCATGTGCCCGACCCGTCCTCCATCGTGCGTGCGTGCGCAACCTTGGTTAAGCCTGGTGGTTGGGTTTTCTTCTCGACTCTGAATCGCAATCCCAAGTCTTTTTTGCTCGCTATTGTGGGTGCCGAATATGTGCTCAATATGCTGCCACGCGGCACCCATGAATACGCCAAAATGGTCAAGCCGAGCGAACTCGCTGGTTACTGCCGTGCCGCAGGTCTGGATATAAGACAGAGCAAGGGTATGGGATACAACCCCTTGACCAAGCGATATTGGCTTAACAGCGATACCAGTGTGAACTACCTGATTGCTACGCAAAGGCCGGCAGCCTAACCATGTTCTATTTCGAAAATATCGATGCAGTTTTGTTTGATTTGGACGGCACCTTGATTGACAGTGCGCCCGATCTGGGCGCGGCTGCCGACCAAATGCGCGTCAGCCGCGGCATGCCCTCATTGGCGCTGGATGCATACAGACCGCTGGCTGGTTCCGGTGCCCGTGGCATGTTGGCTGTGGCATTTGGAATAACACCGCAAGACCCGCAGTTTGATTCCATGCGGGAAGAGTTCTTTTGTAATTATGAAAATTGCATGACTCAGCGCACCTATGTATTCGAGGGCGTTGATGAAATGATCCAGCAGCTAGCACGTGCCGGTCTGAAATGGGGTGTGGTAACAAATAAGTCGGCCCGCTTTACCGATCCTTTGAGCCGTGCAATGCCATTGTTCGCAACTGCTGGCACCGTAATCAGCGGCGACACGACGCCATACGCCAAGCCGCACCCCGAGCCATTATTCGAAGCGGCACGCAGATTGGGGCTGGAGCCCGCGCGCTGCATTTACGTGGGCGACGACGAGCGTGACATTCAAGCGGGGTTGGCTGCTGGCATGGGTACGGTAGCAGCTGACTATGGTTACTTGGGTGAGAAGGCAGACACAGCGGACTGGGGTGCGCACGCCAGGATTAAATCTCCGATTGATCTCTTGAAGTTGCTCAACAAGCCCTAAAATAGGTCCTGAGGGGCTGCACTGGTTTCGACGTGGATTCGGACGCGCAGCAGGGCATGTCGAGCTGAGTGCGCTCGTAAAACTGATTCAAACAAACTAACTGCAAACGACGAACGTTTCGCACTCGCTGCTTAATTGCACGTGAGCCTCACAACAGCAAGCCGATAGGCTGGGCAAGGGTGGTCAGATCGCAAGATCAGTTCATCCAGGCTGTGGGGTAATTTCATTCGGCTGGACCCGCCTTGGGTGACTTAGGGCAGGTCGAGAAAATAGGTTACTGGCGTCTTGTATAGCGTGC
>CAIQYP010000386.1 GCA_903876045.1 uncultured beta proteobacterium
CGTCCTGCCAGTGGCCTCCGAACTACTGGCGTGCCGGGTTCAGCACATCAATTTACGGTGACCGGGGTGGAGCAGTTTGACTGGCCATAAGTGGAGCACTTTGAGTGGCCATCAGGGCATTGATTTCCGTAGAGGTCTAAAAAGACAGCCACTGTGCCGTAAGGTTCCTGCACTTTGCCTCGTACAAACTTGACACCACGGCTTTGATATTCGGCGTAATCACGCTCAAAATCGGCTGTGTAAAGAAACAAGAAAACGCGACCGCCGGTTTGATTGCCGATAAGAGCGATCTGCTGGTCACTCGAAGCCTTGGCAAGCAAGATCTGGGCACCGCTATTGCCTTTCGGACCGACTACAACCCAACGCTTTCCTTGCTTTGGTATTGGCGTGTCTTCAATGAGGGTAAAGCCCAGGACTCCAACGTAAAAAGCGATTGCCTCGTCATAGTCTCTTACCAATATAGACACTAGCCCAATCGATTGCGACAAGGTGGCTCCTTACTAATATGGACGGCGGATTTGAGGAAACTTCCCTCGGAAAATCTCAAGGCTACTTCATCTTTCGAGTCGTGACTCGTGTGCGCCCCGTGATGACCATTGCGGTCACAGCAGGCGCAGTCAAAGTCTCAACTCAACTCAGCAATCAAGGACTGTTTGTCCACTTTGCTTTTATCCGATTGCACCAAGGGGAGGGACTTCATGAAGATAATGCGACTGGGCAGCATGTAGGATGCCAAGTGTTGTTTGAGTTCAAACAGGATCTCCTTGTCACTGATTTCGCCGCGGGCGGAATAGACCATCACAATTTCTTCCTCGATAGCCTCGTTAGGCATGCCGAAAACAGCGCACTGGCTGATTTGAGGGATATTTCGTTGGACTACAGATTCAATTTCGTAAGGTGACACACGGAACCCACGAGTCTTGATCATATTGTCACGGCGACCAACAAAGTAGTAATAGCCTTCTTCATCACGATAAACGTAGTCGCCACTTGCAACAACGATTTCATCGATTAATTGCCCTTCCAAATTAATGACATTTTTCAGAATTTGTATGGATTTGAAGCGTTCAGCTGTTTCCAGCGGTGCATTCCAGAAGCCGCGATAGATCAATCCGCCACGATGAATGAGTTCCCCCACTTCACGAGGACCGCAGGCCTCACCCTTTTCGTTAATCAGAAATAATTCAACATCTGGAATCGGTTTGCCAATGGAGTCAGGACGAATTTGAATTTGTTCCGGGTCGAGGTAGGTAGAACGAAATGCTTCGGTTAAGCCGTGCATGGAATAAAACCGAGCATTGCGGAATGTTTCCTTGCAGTCTTTTACCATCTTGGCCGTTACGTTTCCACCAGAGGATGTGATGATACGTAGCTTATCAAACAGAACTGCGGTTGGCGTACGATAAAGCTCATCACCAAATAATTCAGAAATATGCACAGGCATCACTGCCAGTACAGTGACTTCATCTTCAATAAGGTGATTAAAAACGCCCTCCGGCAAAATAAACCGGTGCAGCGCGAGGGTCGCCCTTTTATACAGCGAGCAGAAGAGTTGGTTAAGGCCGTAATCCAGGTTAAAGATCAATGTGCCAGAGATGACATCATCTTCCGTTAAATCAAGATAGTTGGATACCACCCGTGCCGAATCCATCAGATTGCGATGGGACAGCACAATACCTTTAGGTGTGCCGGTTAGGCCAAACGAATAGGTGATGACAGCATTGTCGTGGCCATTGATCTTGCAGGAGTAAGGTTTGTTGTAGTATTTAGATATTTCTTCGAAAGAAGGAATGTTTGGGTCCAGTGTTTCGTAGCATATGATATTTCCAGAGAAATTAATGCCCGTAACAATATCGCTTTTAACCCTGTCAGTAATCATGACCTTGATATCACAGTCATCGATGATGTAAGAAACTTGTTCTGGTTGCAACAGTTTCGTTAATGGCACCAGTACATACCGTGTTGACAAGGTCGCCATAATGGCAATCATCAGGTCAATGCTCTTCATGGAGTAGACACCCACGCGCGTATTCGCGGGCAGGCCCAACTCTTCAAGATATTGAGCAACCTGGTTAACTCTACGCAGTAATTCCCTGTAACTGATGGAAGCGCCATCATGCTTTATCGCGATTTTGTCGCCATGCGACTGCGAAGCGTTTTCGAGCAGTGTGCGAACGCTATTGATGGACATCATGCTTCTCCTTCATGCTGCTGTTGGCTTTGATCTTCAAGTTGGATGCCGGAACCCATGGTCCAAATGGCATAATCGTTGTCCATGACCACGATGGGTCGGTGAGCAGAGGTCAAAATCTTCTTATAAAAGAATGAAATAATATCTTCAGCCTCTTCCTGCTTTAATACCTTTGTTATTCCACCAGTCAGCACGATGGAATTTATCGCCAACAATTTCAGATTAATATAGTTGGACCGATAATGAGACATTTTGCACAGTACCAAGAAAATTGACAACTGCATAAGAATTCTGGTCGCTTTTTCACTGTATTCATCAAAGATATTTTCTGTGACGTTAAGATGCATTAGCAGCTCGCCGACAAATTCATTCTTTTTTGCTACAAATACCAAGGAGTCGCGTGACTTGTAGACGCCCAGTTTCTTGAAAACCACGCGATCGAATTCATTTTCTGTAACCAGATTATCAACAACCAGATCCTTTGAGTAGTGAATATCTGTTGTTGCACCACCAATATCCAGTAGTATGAATGGATTGACGACAGAAAATTTTGCATCTATCAAAGGCAAAGTTCGGTTAACAATGTAGGGCGTTGAGTAGATCTGATTTTTGGTTATTTGGTACAGATCCTTGATGTCTTCCTTGCCTTCAATATCCTGCTGATAAAGATTGGTGAGGTAATTTCTGAGATCTTCTTCTACGATATGCAAACGATCATCAATAATGTTTGGAAGAATGGTTATATGCTGGAGATTTGATTTTACCGGGATCACGTCTTGAACGTTTCCAACGTAAACGACATTGGAATAGTTTACTTGAGAGAGGTACTTGTAGAGTGGTTCTCCAAAGACATTGCTCTTGCTATCGATACCACCAACAATAATAACCACATCGATTAAATCACTTGGAACACTCGCTTTTTCAATATCCTGATACAGAATGGTGTCAATGATGTTGATGCCAGAATTTAGAGCAATATTGTTTGCATATTTAACTGAAAAACTATGTGTCAGGCCAATGATCAGTGTGCTGAGTCCACCATTGGCAGAAGAGCAAATGTAGATATTTTCAGGAGTAAACTGTTGAATGGTTTGCTTGCATTTGTCATTCAAATCATCAAGAATGCTCTTGTTGAAATTTCGAAAATGCTGCTCGAGTTTACCGTAGGCACAAAATTTAAAATATGTGCTACCAACATCAATTAGTAATTTGTTAGGATTCATTTTATTGCATGATTCCAATATCATGAATGATATCATTGACAATACTTGTCGTGTCTTTGCTTAAATCACATTGCGACTTTTCATACTCGAAACATTTATCGGGAATGGGAACATTTCCGCGTTTGATAATGCGTATATTTTTTTGACTATCCCGAATGGTAATCAGTTCATTATGGTTAATGATATGAGGAGAGAATGGAACATCGATCGTTCCATTCTTGATGCTATTGAATACCTTGCGCCAAAGTGTGTCAGCAGGGTCGTTAAATACGGCTTCCATAATGGCATTGACTTGCAGGATGAGCATTTCCTCTTCCTGCTCATCATGAATGCTTGGCAAACCATTCAGAATGCGAAGCAGATATTGAGTATTGGCTACCGTTTCGGCGTTCGCCTCTTTGGTTGGAATACCCACGGCTTCCTGTTTTGTTTTGGTGATGATTTTGTCCGCACCAACAATGGATGCAACGACCGTAGCCAAACTGATTAATTGTTCGGCATATTTCTGATTGGTTGGAAATGCACCCATCCACTGGTGATAGACCAGGTTGATTCTTGCGTCGGCACAGTTGATCTTCTCCGCGTATTGTTTTGCCAATTTTTTCAGGACATGTCCGGTGACAATATCCTGCATCATCGAGCCTTGTTGGGCAAAAGATACTGAGAATGACTTCACGCCTTCTTCCAAAGATAGCAGCATTTCCAGTAACTGAATCACAATGGTGATGGAGGGTGGCACAAGCGTAGCGGTCAATGGACCAAAAGACTCGCGGTTGATAGGCTCATTCAGTTTGGAATAACTGGCGCATACGCGCTCGACGTATTTCCAATAGAGGAATGCCTTGTCCAAAGGAAAATTCTTGGAATACGGAAGCACATAGGTAACCGGGCCACCTTCAATATCAAATATCCCGGAAGCTATGGCCTGTTCTACTAATAGACGCGCATCGGGTGTGCCATGCCTCAAACTTACGGGCTTATTAAAATGGGTTACCATTTTCCGGGTGGCGCGATAACCATGATTGACCAATGGATAACCATTGAGCATATCGACATCGTTTTCCTCACTTAATCGCAGCATCTTGGCTGCTGTCCCGTAGTCATTCAGGCGGGTATTGGAATCAATCGTCAGCGGCAGTACATCTACATTGGCATTGACAAAAAATTCATTCAGCGCAAATTGCTTTTTATAAGTCGGGAAACCACCACGCGGCTGAACCAGCATTTTTTCACGTTTTGCATAATGGTGGGAAATAAATAACTCTTTATTGGCATTTTTGACAAAATTTTCAACTTCAGCGAAATCAAAAGATTCAACATATTCATTGCTAAGAATTATTTTGCGTTCTTCTTGTAGTAAACTCATTACGTGGACTACCTATTTTATGGATTGTTACGCTTGGCAATAAAATCTTGCAACATGTCAAGACCAGTATTCAAATCAACTTGATGGCATACGAGGTCAAAGCCATATCTCTGGTACTTGGGAACGATGGTTTGTGGATCGCCAGCTCCCACTGAGAGGTTGCCGCCAATCATCATAATTAAGTTATCCAAGCCTTTATATCGTGATTTTAGGGACTTAATCTCACGACTCCAACCTTCTGCCTCACCATTGAGCGATGAAATCAGAAGAATATCTGCACCTGTTTCGACACAGGCGTCAAAGAATTCTTCTAGATAAGTATTCACCCCAAGGTTGAATACTTCGTAACCTCTGGCCTTTAACGAGAGGTCAATCAGTCGGTTGGCAACCACATGTATATCGTTGCCCACGACACCAGTTACTACCTTCATGGGTGTATATGACCTTTTGTTGATGAGTTGAAATTGAACATTTTTGTCAGTACCGCAAGGAGTGGCCGGTAGCAATCATAGGCTGTTTCATCTTGGCAGTTCGCCCGCTACCTGGCATGTTGAGCTTTCAATTGGCGAACAACACTCCGTTGCATAGGTTCAACCGATTGCGTCATGAGGATGCCTGACCAATGCAGGTGTTTGCGACCAACGTTGCGTATGCTTGTCCGTGGATACATAGAGTGAGATTTTGCTTGGCTTAACCATCTATGGCTAAATGGTGGCGAGAATTATAGCCAGATTCAATTGCAAAAATGGCATTTAGTGATAAACTTCAATGCCCAAAATTTTGCTGGATTGCCGCATCCCGATATATTTATGACCTTTTTTACCGCCGACTACTGCGACGAGCATCACGAGAAAATACAGGTTCTTGGCCCTGGCTTTCAAAACTACGGGGGTATCACACATTGTGAAGGTCAAATAGTGACCATTCAATTGAATAAACACAATGGTGATTTAATAAAATTACTGCGCGACGTGGACGGCACAGGCAAAGTTGTGGTCGTGGACGTGGCTGCGGAATACTATGCTGTTGTGGGTGAGAAATTGATGAATTTCGCTCAGCAGAACAATTACAACGGCATTGTCATCAATGGCTATGTGCGCGATACGGCCCAAATTAAAGATATCAAAGTGGCCTTGTATGCCTTAGGTACTTGCCCGCGTAAATATATGGTTCCAATGGATGGTGCTTTGAATGTGCCCATTAGTTTCGCTGGTGTTCACTTTGTTCCAGGCGATTATTTATATGCTGATTTGGATGGCATCATTGTCAGCAAGCAGCCTTTTTGAATCGTGTGACGATCCTGATTCGCAAGCATCCGCTAAATTTGCGTTCGAATGTTGGCCACGATGTGAAGCGAACAAGCTCTGCAGACAGGGTGCAAGTCTATTTTTAATACGCTTCCCGGCTTTATGGGGAACGGCAACAAACAGACTTGATCCATCACACAGGAAGTCAGATCGTGTGACAGCTCACCGTCCATGACCGGGCCCATTAATGTCGGCTAACGTGGCCTGGCTGCAAACACCAACTCCGCCGCAATTAAATCCAGAGCCGCAAAGCCGACCGACTTGAAGACGGTGATGGCGGCATCGCTGCTGCGCCAGGCCTTTTGCGGTTGGGCTGCGATTTCGGCCAGTTCGGCCTGAATATCACCTGCGGCAATCAAGCTTTGCTGAATCGCCTGCAGCACTTCGCCGCCCTTTTGCAGAATGGCATCTCGGCTGTCGGCAAACACCTGGGCGCGTGGCATCAGGGTCGGTTCGGCTTCGGCCATGGTGGGTGTAAAGGCGCCAATCAGGCCCAGATGCGTGCCGGGTTTGACCCAGTCGTTGCGAATGAATGGCGCAGTGGCGGTGCTGGCGGCACACACCACATCAGCCTGAGCCAAGGTGGCTTGCAGGTCGCTGCTGGCCTGCGCGGTGATGCCCTGCGATGCCAAAGTGTCCACCACGGTCTGCGCTTTTTTCACGTCGCGGCCCCAGATCAGAATGGTCTTGAAATTCATCACGCTGGCGTGCGCCACCGCCAGGGGTGCGCTCAACGAGCCCGTGCCCAGAATGGCCAGTGTCTGGCTGTTCTTGCGTGCCAAAATGCGCCCCGCCAAAGCGGCAGCCGCAGCAGTGCGGCGCAGGGTCAACTCTGTGCCATCCAGTACGGCGATCGGGTTGCCGTCTTCGCAGGAAATCAGCACATACACAGCCGATACCGCTGATTTGCCTTTGGCGCTATTGCCGGGCCAGATCGATACCAGCTTAACCCCCATATTTTCGTGCGCCTTCCAGGCCGGCATGATTAGCACCGCGCTGTTGTCTCCATTGGGCGTGTAGACGCTGCGCGCGGGCGATTCAATGGCTTGTTGCAGGCCGGCGGCCAGCGCTTCGATCAGGGCGGGATAGGGCAGGGCATGGGCTACGGCGGCCTGATCAAAGAATTGCATGGGTGGTTTCGGTGATTGGGGTGTGGCTAAAGGGTCGGAATATTCGGCGTGGTGCGCGGGTTTGTGGTGCTGACCCACAGTGCCACGGCGTCTTCTTCGCTCACGCTGATCACGCGGTGGCCCATGCGGCTGTCCAGATAGGCGCAGTCGCCCACGCCCAGACGCACCGGCTCGTAGAACTCGGTAAACATCTCCACCTCGCCCTTGAGGATGTAGACCAACTCTTCGCCCTCGTGGCGGCTCCAGTCGTCAAAGTCTTCAAAGGCGCGCGCGGTGATGGTGGTGCGAAACGGCGTCATCACCTTGTGCGACAGGTCGTTGCATAACAGCATGTGCTGAAAATAGGCCGTGCTCAGCGGCTGGCCCTGGCCGGCCCGGGTGATGCTGCGCCGTCCGCTGCCGCGGTCGGGTTCATGCGACTCGAACAAGTCGCTGATATCCACTGCAAAGCCATGGGCCAGTTTGATCAGGGCATCATAAGTGGGCGACATCTGACCGTTTTCGATCTTGGAAATCGTGGAACGTGCCAGCCCCGTGGCTTTGGATGCCACGTCCAGGGTCCAGCCGAGTTGGCTGCGCAGGGTTCGTATCCGGATGCCTAAAAGTACTTCGCTGCTGGGAACTGTTGGGATGTTCATGGTGGCCATTGTAAAAAGTTAAGTCAACCCGCTTAGTGGCCTCCTAAATAGACTTTCTTGATTTCCTCATTGGCCAACAACTCGGCGCCGGTGCCTTCCATGCGCACGGCACCATTGACCAGAACGTAGCCCCGGTGCGCCAGGGCCAGCGCCTGGTTCGCGTTCTGCTCCACCAGAAATATGGTTTTTCCAGCGGCGGCAATCTGCTTGAGCGCGGCAAACACGTTGGCAATCATTTTTGGCGCAAGGCCCAGAGAGGGTTCGTCCAGCAGCACCATTTTCGGACGGCTCATGAGCGCACGTGCAATCGCCAGCATCTGCTGCTCACCGCCCGACATGGTGCCGGCGCGCTGGTTGCGCCGCTCTTTCAGACGCGGGAAAAGGCTGAACATGGCTTCGCGGTCTTGCTCCAGCTGGGCCGTGCCAATGGATACCGTGCCGATCAGCAAATTTTCTTCCACCGTCATGCCGGGAAAAATGCGGCGCCCTTCCGGTACCTGGGCCAGGCCGCGTTTGGCAATGGTGTGCGGTGGTACGTGGGTTATGTCTTCTCCTGCAAAGCGGATGCAGCCGCTACCCACGCGCGGGGTGCCGTAAATGCTCATCAGCAAGGTGGACTTGCCCGCGCCATTGGCACCGATCAGCGTCACGATCTCGCCCCGATTGACGTGCAACGAGACGCCATGCAGCACCTGGATGGCGCCGTAGGACACATCGACGTTGTCGATTTCCAGCAGGGCTTGGCTCATGCGCGGGCCTCTTGTGCAGTTTCTTCTTCGGCCACGCCCAGATAGGCCTGGATCACAGCGGGTGACTCGGCGATATGGGCGGGTGTGCCGGCGGCAATCACACGCCCATAGTCGAGCACCACGATGTGGTCGCTAATGCCCATGACCAGGCCCATGTCGTGCTCAATCAGGAAGACGGTGACCTTGTGTTTAGCGCGCAGGGTTTGGATGAGCGCAGCCAGTTCTTCGGTCTCACGCGGGTTCAGTCCGGCGGCCGGTTCATCCAGGCAGATCAGTTGTGGTTGGGTGCACATGGCGCGCGCTATCTCAATCCTACGCTGGTAACCATAGGGCAGGGTGCCAGCGAGTCGGTTGGCGCAATCGCGCAGGCCCACAACCTCCAGCCAGTCCAGCGCGCGGGCTATGGCATTTTGCTGGGCCTGGCGGTAGCCGCGGGTCTGGAACAGACCGGCCAGCAGGTTGCGATTGAGCAAGCGGTGCTGGGCTACCAGCAAGTTTTCCATCACCGTCATGTCTTTGAACAGGCGGATATTCTGGAAGGTGCGGGCGATGCCCACCTGCGAGATGCGGTGCGAGCCGCCGTTGAGTTTGGAGGCCATCACCTGCGTCAGGTCGTGCAGTACGCCACCTGATTCGATGCAAATGGTGCCCGAACTGGGCCGATAGAAGCCGGTAACGCAGTTGAAAACGGTGGTCTTGCCGGCGCCATTGGGGCCAATGAGCGCAGTGATGGAACCCTGGTCCACGCTGAAGCAGACATCAGCCAGCGCCTGGATACCGCCAAAGCGCATGCCCAATTGCTCGACGTTCAATAGTCCATTAGTCGAGGTCATAGAGAGGCCTCCGGAATATTAAAACTGGGTCTGCGCGAACGCATCAGGCCGCGTGGCCGCCACACCATCATCAGCACCATCATCAGGCCGAAGGCCAGAATGCGGTAGTCGGCAAAGTCGCGCAGCAACTCGGGTAGCAGGGTGAGGATGAAGGCGGCAGCAATCACGCCGACGATAGAGCCCAGACCACCCAACACCACGATCGCCAGAATCAGGGCCGACTCGAAAAAGGTAAACGAGGTGGGATTCACGAATCCCTGGTAGCTGGCAAAAAACACCCCGGCCAAGCCGCCGGTCATGGCGCCCATCATGAAGGCCGAAAGCTTGACCGTGACCGGGTTGATGCCCAACGAGCGGCAGGCGATTTCGTCCTCGCGCAGCGCCTCCCAGGCGCGGCCCATGGGCATGGTGCGCAGGCGGTAGACCCACAAAATCATCAGGCTCACTACCAGCAGCAGCACCGCGTAAAGAAACAGGAACTTGGTGTTGGAGTTGTATTCCCATCCCATGAATTCATGAAACGGCGTGCCGCCTTGTTTGGCAATGCGCGTGAACTCCAGGCCAAAGAATGTGGGCGCTGGGACTGACAGACCATTCGGGCCACCGGTGAATTCCAGCCAGTTGGTCAGCACCAGGCGGATGATTTCGCCAAAGCCTAGTGTCACGATGGCCAGGTAGTCGCCATGCGTGCGAAGCACCGGAAAGCCCAGCAAACCGCCTACGGCAGCCGCCAGAATTGGCGACAGCACCAGCGCGCTCCAGAAGCCCAGACCCAGATGTTGCGCACCCAGTGCCAGAAAGTAGGCGCCCACCGCATAAAAGGCGACAAAGCCCAGATCCAGGAGGCCGGCCAGGCCCACCACAATGTTCAGGCCTAGGCCCAGCAGCACATAGATCAGCGCCAGGATCAGCGACTTCATCACGTAGCTGTTTTGGGCAAAAACCACCGGCAGTGCAAAGGCCACCACCGCGGCGAGCCCGGCAATGAGCAACCAGCGCCGCAAGCCTTTGCCGCTATCCACCAGAGTGGCGTGGCTGTTGGCGTTGGCTGCCTTCTGCATGCGCTGTTTGCCCCACGGCGTGCGCAGGATGCCCAGAAAGAACAGGCGACCCAGCGTGACCACGGTGGCCAGCCAGAACGGGCGCTGCCAGTTGGCGACAAAGTCAAAACCTGGGCTGAGTTGCAGGCCGGTAATCGGGCCGAAAACTACACAGGCCAGCACAAAGGTGAACAGGCCATCGCGTGCCAATTCGCGCAGGCTGTCTTCTGCGTTCACGGGCAACGTGGCCGTGCGCCTGTTATGCGTACTCATACTTTCTCCACCGCAGGGCGTCCCAGCAGACCGCTAGGCTTGAAGATCAGCACGATGATGAGCACCGAGAAGGCAAACACATCCTTGTAATCGGTGCTGACATAGCCGGAAAAGAGGGACTCCAGCATGCCCAACAAAATGCCACCCAGTAGCGCACCCGGCAGCGAGCCTATGCCGCCCAGCACAGCGGCAGTGAAGGCCTTTACGCCGACCACAAAGCCGACGTTGAAGTCAAAGGAGCCGTAGTTCAGCGTCACCAGCAACCCGGCGATGCTGGCCGAAACCGCGCCAATGACAAACACCAGTGAGATCACCCGATTGGTGTCAATGCCCAAGAGTGTGGCCATGCGTGCATCCTGTTGGGTGGCGCGACAGGCGCGGCCCAGGCTGGTGTGATTGATCAGGTAGGCGAGAGCTGCCATGCTCAGGATGGCAACGATGACGATGAGCACCTGCACATAGGTGATCTGGAAAAAGTCTTGTGGGCCGGAGCCCAGGGCAATGCGGTAGGCGCCGCTGATCAGGGGACGTATGCCCTGCGGATTCGGACCTTGCGCAATTTGCACATAGGCCTGTAAAAAGAGCGAGACACCAATGGCCGAAATCAAAGGGGCCAGTTTGGTGGAGTTGCGCAGCGGCCGGTAGGCCGCGCGCTCCACCACCCAGCCATAGACGCCGGTTACCACCATTACCACGATCAGGGTGATGGCCAGCACCGGTGCAATGGCCTGGATGTGAAAAAACGCCAGCACACTCATGGTGATGCCGGTGATGTAGGCCGACACCATGTAGATGTCGCCATGCGCAAAGTTGACCATACCGATGACGCCGTACACCATGGTGTAGCCCA
>CAIQYP010000387.1 GCA_903876045.1 uncultured beta proteobacterium
ACAGGCTTGCACCGAGGCGGCGCGCACATACGAGCGCTTGTCCGAGCCCAGGAACACGTCCTTAAACTGCACCATGCCGGAGTTGGTGAACATCAATGTCGGGTCGTTGCCCGGCACCAGCGGGCTGCTTGCCACCACGGTATGGCCCTTGGAGGCGAAGAAATCGAGGAAGGTCTTGCGGATGTCGGCAACACTCATTACGGGCTGGGTCATGTCTTGGCTTCCGGGGCAGGTTCAAAAAAGGTTAGCTTTGTATTATCGCGCGCCCTTGAGCTCAGCCAGAAAGCGCTGCACCGCTTCTTCCTGCGCCCAGGCCACGTTAAAACGCAGCCAGGGGCTAGGCTCCAGGTCCACAGAAAACAGGTGGCCGGGTCCAAGCAAAATGTCCTGCTCGGCCGCCTTGTAAGCCAGTTCGGCGGCGTTCTGCACCAGCGGGTGCCGCGCCCACAAAAACATGCCGGCCTTGGGCTCGGCAAAAAGCTCGAAACCGGCCGCCAATAGTTGCGTGGCCAGCAATTGCTGAGCCTTGGCAAGCCGGTCCTTCAAGGTCTTGATGTGTTTGCGCCAGCGCCCGTCAATCAGCGCGCCATAGGCCAGACGCTCGGTGAACTCGGACGAGGTCAGGCCCGACAACATCTTCAGGCGCGCCAGATCATCCAGCAATGCCGCTCCGGCGGCCATGTAGCCGACCCGGATATTGGGCGAGATGGTCTTGGAAAAGCTGCCGACGTAAATCACCCTCTTAAGTTGGTCCAAGCTGGCCAGGGATGGATGGACCAGCGGGTCCAGGTCGGCGTAGATGTCGTTCTCAACCACCACAAAGTCGTACTTCTCGGCCAGCTGCAACACGCGATGCAGATGCGCCAGCGTGGCGGTGGAGCCCGTCGGGCTTTGCAGGCGGGGCTGGGTGAAAAACACCTTGGGCCGATGCAAAACGATGCGTTGCTCCAGCACATCCAAATCGTAGCCAGCGGGTGTGCGCGGTGCGCCGATCAGCTTGGCTCCCAGGAAGCGCAAAGAAAACAGCAGATTGGCGTAACCGGGCTCGTCCACCAGGACCGTCTCTCCGGGACGAATCAGGTTGCGCGCCGCCAGATCCATCGCCTGGCTGGAGCCTTGTGTCAAAAGCACCTGGTCGGCGCTGAGCACAATCTCACGGGCGGCCAGGTTGTCGCGCACCAGTTGGCGCAGCGGCAGATAGCCCTTGGGCTCGCCGTAGCCACCCATGTCCACATCGGCGGCCAGTAAGGCGCGCTGGCTGCGCTTGAGGCCATCGCCAAACAGCCATTCGCCCGGCAACCAACCGCAACCCGGTTTGTTATGCAGATTGCGGTTCTCGAAGATACGCGACAGGTACCACATCGAGTCGAAGCTGTGTTGGCCGGCCGCCCCCGCTACGGTCGCTCCAGTCGTTGCGCGGCTGCGCACAAAAAAGCCGGAGTGCGCCTGCGACTGCAAATAGCCCAGGGCTACCAGACGGTCATAGGCATCCACCACGGTGTAGACGCTGACGCCATGGGCGTGGGCAAACTGGCGAATCGAAGGAGCCTTGGCACCGGCGCGCAGCGACCCATCCTCCACCATCTGGCGAAAGCCGCCCACGATCTGGGTAACTAGAGGCGTGGCGGACTGGGGATCAAGAGCAAACATGCTGAAGTGGCGAACAAAAAAGGTACCGGTTGAAGCCGCGGTAGAGAACTAAGGGTTTGACTGTACTGGCCCCAAGGCCTGCACAGTGCATCCAAAACAAGGGGTTATCTGTATATGTTAGCCCCTCGCCCGCTGGCCTACAGTCGCGCCTTCAATGCAGACCGGCCCCGGCCTGCAGCACCGAATAGTCATCAGGAGTTTTCAGCATGCAACGCGAAGCCAATTTCACCAACGCAGCCCTGTTCGCCCGCCGTGAAGCGGCCATCCCGCGCGGCGTCGGACACAGCCACCAGGTGTTCATCGCCAAGGGCCTGAATGCCGAGGTCTGGGACGTGGAAGGCCGCCGTTACGTTGACTTCGCCGGTGGCATTGCCGTGCTCAACACCGGCCACTGCAACCCCACCATCATCCAGGCCGTCAAAGACCAGCTCGACAAATACACCCACACCTGCTTTCAGGTGCTGGCCTATGAGCCTTATGTGGAACTGGCTGAGCGCATCAACGCCAAGGCCCCTGGCGACTTTGCCAAGAAAACCCTGTTCCTGACCACCGGCTCCGAAGCAGTCGAAAACGCCATCAAGATCTCCCGCGCCCACACCGGCCGCTCGGGTGTGATCTGCTTTGGCGGTGGCTACCACGGCCGTACCCTGCTAACCCTGGCCATGACCGGCAAGGTGGCACCTTACAAAACCGGCTTTGGCCCCTTCCCCGCAGAAATCTTCCACGCCGTGTTCCCCAATGCCCTGCACGGTGTGACGGTGGACGACTCGATTGCGTCTGTCGAAGCCATCTTCAAGAACGACATTGAAGCCAAGCGCGTGGCGGCCATCATTCTGGAGCCGGTGCAAGGCGAAGGCGGCTTCCATGTGGCGCCCACCGAGTTGCTGCAACGCCTGCGCGCCCTGTGTGATGCCCACGGGATCATGATGATCTGCGACGAAGTGCAGACCGGCGCCGGCCGCACCGGCACCTGGTTTGCCGTGGAGCAAAGCGGCGTGGCCCCGGACCTGATCACCATGGCCAAGTCCATGGCTGGTGGGTTCCCGATTTCTGCCGTCGTCGGTCGCGCCGAGGTGATGGACGCTGCTGGCCCCGGCGGCCTGGGCGGCACCTATGCCGGTAGCCCGATTGCCTGCGCCGCAGCACTCGCCGTGATGGACATTTTTGAGAAAGAAAACCTGCTGCAACGCAGTGTGGACGTGGGCATGCGCCTGACCGCCGGCCTGAAGGCAATTGCCACCAAGCACAGCTGCATTGGCGATGTGCGCGGCCTGGGTGCCATGGTGGCCATCGAGCTGTTCAAAAACGGTGACGTCAAACAACCCGATGCCGACCTGGCCAAGCGCATTGCCGGTGAAGCCACCAAGCGCGGTTTGATTCTGCTGACCTGCGGCACCTACGGCAACGTGATCCGCGTGCTGGTGCCCCTGACCGCCAGCGACGCCATTCTGGACGAAGGCCTGGCCATCATCGCGGCCAGCTTTGACGCCGTAGCCTGATAGCCCGGACCCCATGAGCGCCCCCAAAACCCTGGTCAGCTTTACCGGCGTTGAGAAAACCTACGATGGCAAAAACCTGGTTGTTCGCGACCTGAACCTGAACATCCAGCAGGGCGAGTTCCTCTCGCTGCTGGGGCCGTCGGGCTCGGGCAAAACCACCACGCTGATGATGCTGGCCGGGTTCGAGTCGCCCACCGCCGGTGAGATCAGCCTGAATGGGGTGCCCATCACGCGCACGCCGCCACACAAGCGCAACTTCGGCATGGTGTTCCAGGATTACGCCCTGTTCCCGCACATGACGGTGGCCGACAACATTGCTTACCCGCTGACGGTGCGCAAGGTATCTGCCCCGGACCAGGCCAGCAAGGTCAAACGCGCACTCGACATGGTGCAACTCGGCAGCATGGGCGAGCGTTTTCCCGGCCAACTCTCCGGGGGCCAGCGCCAACGCGTAGCACTGGCCCGCGCCCTGGTGTTTGACCCGCAACTGGTGCTGATGGACGAGCCACTGGGCGCGCTGGACAAGCAGTTGCGCGAGCACATGCAGATCGAATTGAAAGAACTGCACCGCCGCCTGGGGGTGACCTTTGTTTATGTGACGCACGACCAGTCTGAAGCGCTGACCATGTCGGACCGCGTGGCCGTGTTTCATGACGGGCTGATCCAGCAAATCGACGCGGTGGAAAGCCTGTACGAAACCCCGGTGAACCGCTTTGTAGCCGGCTTTGTCGGCGACAGCACGGTGCTCGACGGCCAGATTGAGGCCGTCAACGGCAAGGCCTGCACACTGCGCCTGCCCAATGGCGTGCAGTTACAAGGCGTCAACGTCAACCAGGCGAAGGTCGGTGACACGGTGCAATGCGGCGTGCGCCCCGAGCGGCTGCAGGTCGCTGACGCTGCCGGCCCGAATACCTTTGAAGCCCGCATGCTGGACCTGATTTATTTTGGCGACCACCTGCGCGTGCGCTGCGAGGTGGCCGGCCAGGCACCTGCCACCATCAAGATGACGCTGGCCCAGGCTGCGCTGCCCCAACCCGGCCAGACCTTTCAGGTCTATGCCCCCCCCGAACACCTGCGTGTGTACCGCTGATTCCCAGCATTTCAACCTACCTCCTTTTTTGGAAGACAAGTCGATGAAAAAAATAAAGCCTTTGATGATTGCCGTTGCTGCAGTTCTGGCCCTGCCAGCCCTGGCCCAAAGCCAACTGACCGTGGTGAACTTTGGCGGTGCCAATGGTGCCGCGCAAAAGAAAGCCTATTTCGAACCGTTCGAAAAGACCGGCGCCAAAGTGGTGCAAGTGGAATACAACGGCGAGCAAGCCAAGATCAAGGCCATGGTTGAAGCCAAGAAGGTTTCCTGGGACGTGGTCGAAGTGGAAAGCCCCGACATCAACCGTGGTTGCGACGAAGGCCTGTTTGAAAAGCTGGACTGGTCCAAGATGTCGCCCAAGGCTGACTACCAACCCGCTGCAGTGCATGAATGCGGCGTCGGAACTTTTGTCTGGTCCACCGTCATGGCTTACAACGCCGACAAGCTCAAAGTCGCTCCGGTGACCTGGGGTGATTTCTGGGATACCAAGAAGTTCCCTGGCAAGCGCGGCATGCGCAAGGGCCCGCGTTACAACCTCGAATTCGCTTTGATGGCCGACGGCGTGGCTCCTGCTGACGTCTACAAGGTGCTGGCCTCCAAGGACGGCGCTGACCGTGCCTTCAAGAAGATGACCGAGCTCAAGCCAAACATCCAGTTCTGGGAAGCCGGTGCGCAGCCGCCCCAGTTCCTGGTAGCCGGTGACGTGACCATGACCACCGCCTACAACGGTCGCATCGATGCAGCCCAGCGCGAAGGCAAGAACCTGGCCATCACCTGGACCGGTGGCATCTATGACCTGGACTACTGGGTCATGCCCAAGGGCACGCCGAACAAGGATCTGGCAGAGAAGTTCATCGCCATGGCGTCCAGTGCTGCAGAGCAGGCTGAGTACACCAAGCACATCTCCTACGGCCCGACCAACAACAAGGCTCTGGCCAAGATTGACCCCAAGATCCTGGCCATGTTGCCTACCTCTGCAACCAACGGCAAGACCGCACTGCAGTTCAACATCACTTTCTGGGCCGACCAGGGCGAGGCGCTGGAAAAGCGTTTTGCCGCCTGGGCTGCTCAATAAGTTGATAGCAAGCAGGGAATGACCATGGGCGCGACCACGCTGGATATGTCTTCACTCGCCGCCCGTCTGGGGCGCGTGGAGCGGCGCAAGCGTGTGCGCGCCATGGCCCTGACTATCCCCTTGCTGGTGTTCCTGGCGCTCACCTTTCTGGTGCCGCTGGGAGCACTGCTGGTGCGTGCCGTCGAAAACCCTGAGGTGGCCGACACGCTGGTGCACACCGGACGCGCCCTTTCCGGCTGGGACCGCAAAGCGTTGCCGACGGACGAGGCCTTTAAGGCCCTGGTGACCGACCTGAACGCCATCCCCGAGACCGCGCAAGCCGGTGTGCTGGCGCGCCGTTTGAATACCGAAGTCAGCGGCGCCCGCTCGCTGATCATGAACACCTACCGCGCCAAGCTTGACATTGCCGCCATGAACGGGCCCCAAGTCAAAGAAGCACTGCTGGCGCAAGATCCGCGCTGGGGCGAGTTGCCCTACTGGTGGGCGATTGCCAAGAACAGTTCGCGCTGGACGCCGGACTACCTGCTGACCTCGCTCGATTTGAAGCGCGACGCGCAGGGCGACATCGTCAAAGTCGGCCCTGAAGAGGCAGCCTTCAGTGCCATCCTGGTGCGCACTTTCAGCATCAGTGCCGTGGTAACGCTGGTCTGCATTTTGATTGGCTACCCGCTGGCCTACTGGCTCTCCACGCTGAGTGCACGCCGCGCCAACCTGATGATGATTCTGGTGCTGTTGCCCTTCTGGACCTCGGTGCTGGTGCGCATTGCCGCCTGGATCGTGCTGCTGCAAACCAACGGGCTGGTCAACCGCTTCCTGATGTTCACCGGCCTGACCGATAGCCCGGTGCCGCTGCTGTTTAACCGCCTGGGCGTCATCATTGCCATGGTGCACATCCTGCTGCCGTTCATGATCTTGCCGCTCTACAGCGTCATGAAATCCGTGCCGCCCAACTTTGTGCGCGCCGCTGTCTCGCTGGGCAGTTCGCCCATGGCCGCCTTCTTCCGCATTTATGTGCCGCAGACCTATCCCGGCATTGCTGCGGGTGGCTTGCTGGTGTTCATTACGTCCATCGGCTACTACGTCACCCCGGCCCTGCTGGGCGGCGCAGGCGATCAGATGCTGAGCTACTACGTGGCGCAGTACACCAATGTCGAAGTCAACTGGGGCATGGCCTGTGCACTGGGCTCGGTGCTGCTGGTGACCACATTGGCTCTGTACGCCGTGTACCGCCGTTTTGGCAAAGCTGAACTCAGCCTCGGATGACCATGAGCCCCCACGTTCATCACTGCGTGTATTCACTGCCCCCCGAGGGGGCGCAAACAACCCTTGGGGCGGCCCGGCGGGTCGTTTAATTCATGCGGCCTTCACAATTTCCTGCCTATTTCAACCTTGCCGACAAACTCGGCTGGTACGGCCTGCGCGTGCTGTCTGGTGCGGTGCTGGTGTTTCTGCTGATGCCGATTCTGGTCATCATTCCGCTGTCTTTCAGCGACTCGTCTTTCCTGTCTTACCCGATTCCGGGCTGGTCGCTGCGCTGGTACGAGGAACTGTTTGCCTCCGATGCCTGGGCCCGTGCCACCAAGAACAGCTTTATCGTCGCCCCTCTGGCGACGCTGATTGCCACCAGCCTGGGCACGCTGGCCGCCGTGGGTCTGGCGCGCGTGCAATTCCTGGGCAAGGGCCTGATCACCGCCTTGCTGATCGCGCCCATGGTGGTGCCTATCGTGGTGGTGGGCGTCAGCACCTATTTGTTCTTTGCCAAGATCGGCCTGTCTGACTCCTACACCGGGTTGGTGCTGGTGCATGCGGCTTTGGGCGCGCCTTTTGTGCTGACCACGGTGCTGGCCACATTACAAAGTTTTAACCAGAATCTGGTCAAAGCCAGCCTGAGCTTGGGTGCAGGCCCACTGCAAACTTTTTTCCGTGTGACGCTGCCGGTGATTGCACCGGGCGTGATATCCGGCGCGCTGTTTGCCTTTGCCACATCGTTCGACGAAGTAGTGGTGACTTTGTTCCTGGCCGGCCCGGAGCAGACCACGCTGCCGCGCCAGATGTTCACCGGCATCCGCGAAAACATCTCGCCCACCATTGCAGCCGTAGCCACCTTGCTGATTTTGTTTACCGCCTCGCTGATGGGTGCACTGGAATGGCTGCGCGGGCGGCAAAAATAGCCTGGAGGCGCACCGCGCAAATGGACCCAAGGAGCCCGCACCATCCGGAGCGGTGTATTTCGTAAAAAGCCGTTACCCTTACGCCTTTCAAAGCCTCGCCCGCAGACATTCGCTCTTTTCTGGAAAAAACGCCATGGACATGAAAACCTCCCCCCTCTCTTTGCTCAAAGACCCCAGCCTGCTCAAGACCGATGCCCTGATCAACGGAATTTGGGTGGCTGGCAGCTCGCGCTTTGATGTGCTCGACCCTTCCAACGGCCACAAACTGGTGGACGTGGCCAACCTCGGCCCGGCCGACGCAGACGCGGCCATTGCTGCCGCCAACGCCGCCTGGCCGGCCTGGAAAGCCAAGACCGCCAAAGAGCGCAGCATCATCATGCGCAAATGGTTTGATTTGCTGATGGCCAACCAGGAAGACCTGGGCCGCATCATGACCGCCGAGCAGGGCAAGCCCTTTGGCGAAGCCAAGGGTGAAGTGGCCTATGGCGCCAGCTTTGTCGAGTGGTTTGCCGAAGAGGCCAAGCGCGTCAACGGCGAGACCCTGCCCCAGTTTGACAACAACCGCCGCCTGATGGTGATCAAGCAGCCCATCGGCGTGTGCGCCGCCATCACGCCCTGGAACTTCCCGCTGGCCATGATCACCCGCAAGGTGGCTCCGGCGCTGGCCGCTGGTTGCACCGTGATCATCAAGCCGGCTGAGCTGACCCCCCTGACTGCTCTGGCAGCCGCTGAACTGGCCATGCGCGCCGGCATTCCGGCTGGCGTGCTGAACATGCTGAGTGCCGATGCCGACAACTCGATTGCCATTGGCAAAGTGATTTGCGCCAGCGACGTGGTGCGCCACCTGAGCTTCACCGGCTCCACCGAAGTCGGCCGCATCCTGATCAAGCAGTGCGCCGATACGGTCAAGAAGCTGTCGCTGGAACTGGGTGGCAACGCCCCCTTCATCGTGTTTGACGATGCGGACATCGACTCAGCCGTGGAAGGCGCGCTGGCCAGCAAATACCGCAACGCCGGCCAGACCTGCGTCTGCGCCAATCGCTTTTATGTGCAGGAAGGTGTGTATGACCAGTTCGTGGCCAAGTTCACCGCCAAGGTCAAAGCCATGAAGGTCGGCAACGGCTTTGAAGACGGCGTGATGCAGGGCCCGTTGATCGAGGACGCAGCCATCGTCAAGGTCAAGCGCCATGTGGCCGACGCCATCGCCAAGGGCGGCAAGGTGGAAACCGGTGGCAACGCGCTCACCGGTCAGTTCTTCGAGCCCACCGTCGTGTCCGGCGCCACCGCCGACATGCTGTGCGCCAAGGAAGAAACCTTCGGCCCCTTTGCCCCGGTGTTCAAGTTCAAGACCGAGCAGGATGCCATTTTTGCCGCCAATAACACCGAGTTCGGCCTGGCCAGCTACTTTTACAGCCGCGACATCGGCCGCATCCACCGCGTGGGTGAGGCACTGGAGTACGGCATGGTGGGCGTCAACGTCGGCATCCTGGCGACCGAGCATGTGCCTTTTGGCGGCGTCAAGCAATCCGGCCTGGGCCGTGAGGGTTCGCACTTCGGCATGGACGACTATGTCGAAATCAAGTACTTGTGCATTGGCGATATCCTGAAGTAAGCGGCCGACTGCGGCACAGACTGCGGGCACTCGTGTAAAAATCGGGTGGCGCAGCGCCGCAGGGAGCTGGGGCAAAGCAGCTCGCCCAAAACTTACTTGGACCAATGCAGTTTGAAGTACATCCATAGCCTCACGTTCAAGCTCATTGCCCTGGGTGTAACCCTCGTCATTGTGGGCAGTGCCTCACGCTATCTGATGATGGAGAAGGTGCTGCGCACAGGTATTGAAGAGGTTGTCAATGCGCAGCAACTTTCGCTCGCCAAGTACATAGCGCAGGACATCGATCACAAGGTTCAGGTCAGGCGCAACGCGTTGTCGCTGCTGGCAGAAAACATGCCCCAGCTTTTGTTGCAAGACCCCGCACGCCTGGAAATCTGGCTACGTGCGCAAACCATGACCTTGAATCTATTTCCCGCCGGGCTGGTGGTCATCAACGCGGACGGTGTTGGCGCCATTGCCGACTACCCTGCCGTGGCGGGTCGCAGGCAGCTCGACTTCAATGAACGCGACTGGTTTGCCGCGGTGCGCGACGGCGCAGACTTTGCGATTGGCAAACCCACCATTGGCCGTGCGGTTAAAGAGGCCGTCGTCAACATGGCAGCACCGGTGCGCGCTGAACGGAAACAAACCGTGGCCGTGGTGATGGGGGTCACGCCACTGGCTGCACCGGGATTCCTGGATTTGGTGGAAAGCGGCATCGTGGGGAAAACCGGCGGGCTGCTGCTTATTTCCCCCAGAGACCATATTTTTGTCACATCGAGCGATGCCAATATGCGTCTGAAGCCCCTGCCAGAACCGGGCATCAATCCGTTGCATGACCAGGCGATGAATGGCTGGCGTGGAACTGGCGTTACCAAAAATGCGGCGGGGAACGAAGAGCTCTCAGCCATAGTCAGCGTACCCAGTGCCAATTGGTACTTGGTGGCGAGAACCCCCAGCTCTGAGGCATTTGAGGTGATGAACACTTTGCTGGCGGCGGTGGTACAGAACAGCGTCAAGGTCAGTGTGTTGCTGGTGCTGTCACTGGTGGCGCTATTGCTCTATATATTTCGACCCTTGAAGCAAGCGGCAGCGCACATGCGTGCCATGGCCGAAGGCCAACAAGTGCTGACCCATCTACCAATCGTGCGACAGGACGAAGTTGGTGCCATGGTGAGCAGTTTCAATGCACTGGTGGACAAGCTGCAGATATCCGAATCCCGCATGAGTTATCTCGCGCACCACGACGCGCTGACCGGCTTACCCAACCGCATGGCGTTTCAGCAAAATCTGGCGCAAAGCGTGGCACTGGCTGACCGTCAGCAAGGGCAACTGGCCTTGCTGTTCATTGACCTGGACGGTTTCAAGAACGTCAACGACACCTTTGGCCACGCCGTGGGCGATCAACTGCTGGTACAAGTGGCAGCGCGCCTGCGTGGATGCGTGCGGGCATCTGACATGGTGGGGCGATTGGGAGGTGATGAATTTGTGCTGCTGCTGACCGACAACCCCAACGCTGAGCAAGCTGAGCAAATCGCTGACAAGGTCATTGGCGCCATAAGCCAGCCTTACGATGTTCCCAATGCGCACCCGGTGTTGGGTACCAGCATTGGCATTGCCCTGTATCCGACCCATGCCAAGGCGGCGGACCAATTGCTGATAGTGGCCGACACCGCCATGTACATGGCCAAGCGCTCGGGTGGCAACTGCCACCACGTTGCCCGCTAAAGCCCAATAGGCCAATAACCTCTCGCGTCAAAAGGCTTGCAGATACAAGCCCTGACAATAATTGCCTAGGCATGCAATAATCCGATCCCATGAAAAAAATCACCGCTCCCACCGTTTTCTACCGTGCTGAAAGCTACCGGCCGGAAGACAGCGTGGGCTACCTGATGCGCCAGATTCTGAACCGGGTGGGTCAGGATGTTGAGCGTCAGTTGGCCCACACGGACTTGACCAACGCGCAGTGGATTCCGCTCTTCAAGCTCTACAGCGGCCAGGCCACGACAGTGGCTGAGTTGGCGCGCGAGTGCCACCTGGATGCTGGAGCCATGACGCGTATGTTGGACCGGCTCGAAGCCAAGGGCCTGTGCAAGCGCGTGCGCTCCGAGACCGACCGACGTGTGGTCAACATCGAGCTCACAGCGCCGGGCACCAAGTCCGCCAGTGACATTCCTGAAATTCTGAGCGGCGTGCAAAACGCCCACCTGGCCGGCTTCAGCGCCCAGGAATTTGAGACTCTGCGCGAGTACCTGCGCCGCATATTGAACAACGCCCAATCCATTGCTGACCTTGCCCATGAAACCA
>CAIQYP010000388.1 GCA_903876045.1 uncultured beta proteobacterium
CACGCCGATTTGCTGTTTGAGTTGGTGAGCAGGCGTTACGAGTCCAAGAGCACGATGGTCACCACCAACAAGGCCTTCGCCGATTGGAATACCGTGTTTCCAAATGCCGCCTGCGTTGTGTCGCTGATTGACCGTCTGGTCCATCACTCCGAGGTAATACCCATCGAGGGTGAGTCCTACCGGCTCAAGGAAGCACTGGAACGCGCCGAGCAGGCCGAATCAAAACGCAAAAAGGTCAAACCATGAAACTCCATCTGCCCTCTGGCCTGCAACGGGGACTCGCATTCTTGATTCAGGATGACTGGACGCCTGCCCAGGCTTGTGCCGTGGTCGAACTGTTGGATGACTTGCGGGAAGTTATTTATAGCCAGTACCTACTGCAGATCCAGCAATACCTAAAGGATGACCGTACTGAATACACCAGATCAACTGACTTCACTCTTGACGACGAAGATCTGTTCTGACTAGCCGGATACCCATTCACTTGTTACTGGGCCCTTCGGGGCCCTTGCTATTTGCCGGCGCCAATACGGAACTCCGCCATATTTGCGCCTTCCTACACAGCCGCTAACATCTCGTCGTTCAGATCGCGCATAAGGTGGATCAGACATTTCTGCTGCGGGCAAGGGACGGAATCGTAGGCAGCATAGAAGTCAGACACCAGAACCCCCTTGAAATCCTTAAGTAGATCGTGAACGATTTCGGCTTCGCGGCTCTCCGCTAGAACGTAGACCACCTCGGTCATGTTGGTCAAAACCCAGACGTATGCCAAATGACCCTTAATATTTGCACGGGTCTCGTCGGCATGGACGAGATCTCCGCCGACGATCCGTTCCAGAATCTTCCTCTTTGCGAGCGAATAGCGTTCCGCCGCCTTAATCTTGAGATTGTTCAGCGTGCTCCGCACCAGATCAAATCCAAATAACCGGTTGAGACTATGTTGCATGGTGAGTTGCGGGACGCGCAGCGCCACAACGTTGTAGATAAAGTAAGCAACGACGTTCCAGCCCCATTTGCGGGCGTGAAGATACCATTCGCTCAGTCCATACTCGTGCCTGCAACTCCGGCATCGATAACCTTGAAACATATACTGAACCACGCGCCGCTTCACGCTGTCCCGACCGAATACAAGGTCTTCAACGGTTCTTGTTAGGAGTCTGCTTTTCGTTCTGCCAGACTTGCCGCACTTTGGACAGGACAACGGGGGGATAGCCACAACGACCTTTTCCGCTTTCCGCCGGCTCAGATTTTTCTGCTTCTGCTGTTTCGTGATCGGTCTTGCCTCCTTTCCAGTACACACGAAAACTCTGTCTCGTTGATAGTTCCAGTATGCCGCCGCGTTGATGCTTTCCATGTCAGGCAGCGGACTCTTGAAGACCCGCCATTTCGACTGAATGTTGCGCCCTAATTCTTCGGCATGGATCACTTCCGGAACGACTTCAGTTCTGTCGGCAGAAACTCCGGGCGACTGGAGTCGGGCGATGGTGCGTGCGACGAGGCACAACGCATCGCAGTCGTCCTTGTTGTAGGTGATCAGCCTGTCCCGCAGTACGACGTCGCGCGACTCCTCCCAGCGGGAACGCCATGCGATAGACAAGAGTCCCGAGACCGATGGATCGGTCCACGAAAACCCTAGGAATTGGGCGATTTCCTTGAGCCCGTTGGAATATGTCGGGAAATAAATCCTTGCGTAAAGCAGTGTAATGAGATTAGTTGATGACGCAATCGCCATAGCAGCGATGGAAGATTCTGGTGGACCGCCATAGCGATCGCACATCCTCTTCATAAACGTCTTCTCGAAACTGCCGTAGTGCAATATCGTCGGCCGTTCGACTTCTGACAGGATGCCAAGAAAATCTTCCCATATTTTCTTCTCATCGGCCAGTGAATCCGCCCACAGGGATCGCTTGACCGCGCCGCCCGCACCATCCACTCGGACCCCAATAAGGTAGTAGAAATCGCGATCCGGAAGCGCCTCAACGTCAAGGAACACTGGCGTGCCTTCCATCGGCGGGTCCAATTTCCCGACTACATGGATTTTCTGTTCCCGTATGGCAAGGGCTTTCAATGCGTGGTGATACCTTTCGGGCCTTGAGGCCAGTCGCTTGGACCGTCGGCGGGGACGAAATGTGTATGCTAATTGGGATACTGTGAAGATCCCTTTGCACCTGTACCCTGCCCGTTCCTTTTCGTTCAGATTGGAAAGTAGGCTGAGATCGTCTTTGGCGACCGCATCTTTCCTGCATCGGTCATTGAACCCGCATTCGGGGCAATGCCGGTTGATAACAGTATCAGGCCGCGTTGAGCCAGTCAGCAGTGCTACGACCTGGGCGACTTTTCTGTGGACTGAGCGCGATAAGGCGGCAGCATTCACTGTAAGCATAGCCTGTTTCTCACCATACACAATTTTCGCCGTGTCGGTCTTCCTGCCTAACGCCTTGGCGAGGACAATCGCCTCGAATGCAGCAATTGTTTTGTCTAAAGAGGAAAGTCTATTGTTCGCCACAAAACGAATCGGAACAAACCGGGACAGGGACCTCGGCTGCGGGATCTGCTGAATCATCGCAATCTCCGCCTCCCAACCTTCAGCCCGTACAGTTTTGGCGACTGCGAACTGCCAGGACTCGCTTTTCCACGCGCCGGGTTCTGGCGATGCGATGTTTGGCTTCGTCTCAGGGATGGTCAGTTTCCGGACACTCGCCTGCCGGTATGACTCCTCCCGTGCGATGGCCCATGTGGAATATTCTGTACCGTCAGGGAGTTCATGCTTGGACAGCATGTGGCACTTGACGGGGCAGGCCAGAAACGCCTCCAGCAAACGCGATGTGACCACGATTTGCCGATTATCTTCAGGCAGCTATAAACCCCGGCAACTTGGAAGCCTTCATGTCGAAGGTCGCGGTCGCTCGACATCCAAGCCGTCGGTTCTTGGCCCCGATAAGACAATCGGCGAAATCGGCGGCTGAATCTTTCCAGATGAAAAGAGCCTCCTCGACGGCTGGCTCATCCTCGAATCGAACATCGCTCGCATCGAGCAAGCCGGAGATGGCTTGAATGATCAGATTCTTTGCCAGGCTATATCGGCTGCGTAACACCCATTCGGTTTCCAAGAGTACCAATTGATTTACAAAAACGCCGCTACCTGCCGCGACTTCACGCTTAATCAGCTTGCGCGCCTTCTCAAACTGCGCTTCGTCGTCCCGAACCAGAAAGCGAACGAGCACATTGGTATCGATCCCCAGCATCACCGCGACAAATGCTCAATCGGCACGGCCTTGCGACCCTTCTGGTGCAATGCACCCGCCAATTCAGTGATGCTCTTGGACTTCACACGCATGACTACTGTGGAATCAGGCATCAGCGTGAACGTCATTCGGTCTCCAGTCTTCATGGAAAGACTATCCCGAATATCCTTAGGGATAGTCGTTTGCCCCTTACTGGTAAGCGTAGCATCGTTTGACATTTCAATCTCCTTTTTCCTTACGGACTTAATTATAGTAAGGAGGTTGATTGCAGGCAATACTTTGCTTTTTTGTTGATTTGTATCTGGACTTCAGTTATCCGGTGACAGCTCTGACGGTCCGCTAATTGGTTGGGATCGGGCATTCCCAGTTTTAAGGTGTCTGACCGGTTACGCTGCACTACCGAAGCCCACGGAGCTGAACCGAACGTCAACAAAGGGCACAGGTGCCCAGCAACGTCGGCAGTCTGGGAAGCTGTTTTTGGTCAGCTTTGTGGCTTGTCATTCTGATTGCGCAATCGCAGGACTCGACCAAGTTCTGTCGCACGCAAAAGATCCCTTTTGGAACGCAAATGGTGAGACAGGGGTGGTGCCAGATCCAGAGGCAGAAGGCCAAAAACCACACGCAGCAGAATTGAAGCATGGGAGCAATCAAGTGATGGCCTACTTCATGCGAAGGAAATTGGATCCCTAATTCAGTCCCCGCGCTAGAAGCGCGGCAGTGGTACCCAGCGTGTTAGCTGTTTCCAGCCTTTCAAATTACACAGCGTGCGTCACACCGCCATCCACCCGGATGTTTTGACCGGTGATATAGCCTGCTCCTTCGGACAGAAGGAAGGCAATGGTGGCAGCCACCTCTTCAGAGCGCCCATAACGCCCCATCGGCACACCGCTGCGGCGCTCATCAGTGGCTGGCAAGGTGTCAATCCAGCCTGGCAACACATTGTTCATGCGAATATTCTTGGCTGCGTAGGCGTCAGCGAATAGCTTCGTAAAGCTGGCCAGGCCTGCACGAAACACGGCCGAGGTGGGAAAGTTGGCTACGGGCTCAAAAGCCCAGGCTGTTGAGATGTTGACAATGGCACCACCCCCTTGCGCTTCCATGATTGGGGCAACCAGGCGCAGGGGTCGCACTGCGCTCAAGAAGTAGACCTCCATGCCCTTGTGCCAGTCTTCGTCAGTGATTTCCAGTATGGGCGCCCGGGGGCCATGTCCTGCGGAATTGACCAGGGCGTCGATGCGCCCCCATTTGTCCATGGCCTTTTTGACCAGCTGCTGGATGTCGTCGTTCACCAGGTTGGATCCGGTCACACCCACGCCGCCCAGTTCATTGGCCAGTGTTTCACCCTTGCCGCTGGAGGACAGGATGGCCACACGGTAGCCGTCCTGGGACAGTCTGCGGGCAGCGGCCGCGCCCATGCCGGACCCGCCGGCGGTGATAAGGGCAACTTTTGCTTGTGTCATGGAAATCTCCTGTAGGTTGGAAGTGGTCGAAATTCTGACAGTGCTGAGGGAAACTGTCGCGCGGGAAATAACGGTGGCAGAATGAAGAAAAACTACAGACAAAACTCCCAACACACGAATGTCTGGCCCCCGCCGCAATCTCCCCTCGCTGAATGCCCTGCGCGCCTTTGAAGTAGCCGGGCGCAAGCTCAACTTCCGCATGGCCGCAGACGAGTTGTTCGTGTCCCAGAGTGCGGTAGCGCAGCAGGTACGTGCGTTGGAAGAGGCGTTAGGCGTCACCCTGTTTAAGCGCCAGTCGCGGGGCATCACCCTTACAAGTTTGGAGTCAAAGGAGCCGTTGTGGTATCCCACCAGCACGGCCTGATGCTGGGTGCGCGCACCTTCCCCGGCAATCCATTTGATGGCCACATCCTGAGCGCCGCACTCGAGCAGGCCACCAATCTGACGCAAGATGTGGGCGTCGAACTCAAACACATCGTGGTCGATTTGGGGTTTCGTGGAGTTGACGCCGACAATCCCGGCAAAGAGATCATCCACCGGGGCCGCTACAAGAGTCTGAGCGAGCAACAAAAGCGGTGGCTCAAGCGGCGTACGGCAGTGGAGCCAGCCATTGGGCATTTGAAATCTGATTACCGCATGGATCGCTGCTGGTTACAAGGCGCTTTGGGCGATGCGCTGCATGCGATAAGCTGCGCGGCCGGCTACAACCTGCGTTGGCTGATGCGTGCCATTGCCCGTCTGGGTATTGGGATAGTTTTTTTGCGCGTGTTATTGGCTGCGCTAACACCAAAGGGCACTTTGCAGACCGCGTATGGCACCTTGATAGGCACTACAGGGCGACTGATTGAGAAATTCCAGACCAGCAAAGGTGGCCGGAAAAGTGAAATTCAGCTAACCAATCTGGCTTGGATTTGAGCTTTGAATTTTGCAGGGCCGACTATTTATTCATCACTTGACACCTTTGCAAAGCGGAATTGGTGATTGTTCGCAAACTCTGCCTATCAAATTGTGACCTTTGGTTCATCCCTTGCACATCCCCCATTCGGGTGAATTCGGTGGTATGTCCTATTCGAACTTGCCTTCTACTTTTCCAACTACTCGCACTGACTTCGCAACGCCTGATTCAGGCTGTAGGAAAAAAACCAGTCTTTGCACGCGATAACGATGAATCTATTGCTACCTCCATAGCAATGACATTCGGGATCGACGGAAGCTCTTTCGCTGGGGGCACCAGAATCTTGCAACCAGACCTTCACTGGCAAAATCATCTTTTCTATGTGACAGTCGGCAGTGCAGAGAAAGAAGCATGCGATCGCGATTGCGGTCACTTACGGGTACCTGCTACTGGACAATATGACAAGTTGGTGCGATCACTTACCTAATTGCG
>CAIQYP010000389.1 GCA_903876045.1 uncultured beta proteobacterium
CAGGACCAGCAAGTCACAGTCGGGCCGGGCCTGCAAAGGCGCTTGCTGCTGCTGCTGCTGGCTCCCTTGTTGCTATTGGCCGCCCTCAATACCTGGTTTGATTTTCAGTTCGCAGACACTGCGGCCATCCAGCAGGACCGCCAGCTTTTGACGCTGGTGGCGCCCTTGGTCGACTCTATTTTGGCTGGTAGAGGCGGTGCCAAGGCTGCACTGGATTTCCAAATAACGCCGGCGATTGCGGATTTTCTAGACACACGCCCGGGCCTGTCGGGCTATGCGGTCCTCAACACCGAGGGCAAAGTGTTGGTGGGTGACGCCTGGCTGGGCGACTATCCGCCAGCCACGTATGAGCCCGAATTTTCCAGTCAGGAGTATCGATACGTGGTGTTTCGCATCGTCAGCCAACGCGTGTTCAGTGCGGCGGGCGAACTGACGGTGCGATTGGCGGACGGCTCAAATGTGCGAATACAGTGGTTCCACCGCCTCTGGCTTCGGGTGGTCTTACCCAATTTGGTGCTGGTCGTGGGCGCGGCCTTTGCAGTCACTTGGGCGGTGCGCCGTGCCCTGCGCCCCTTGCTCGAACTGAAGGATGCAGTGGAGGGTCGATCGCCACGTGATCTCACACCGCTCGACGCGGCCGGTTCACCCGATGAAGTGCGGCCCTTGGTGCTGTCGCTGAATCACTTGTTTGATCTCGTGAATGCCCAAGTTGAAAGCCAGCGCCGCTTTGTGGCCGATGCAGCGCATCAGTTGCGCACACCCTTGGCAGGTCTGCAGGCGCAGGTGGAGGCATGGGCCATGCTGGAAGGTCAAAGTGTCACTTTGGGTGCTGCGCAGTTGCGCAAGCTGCGCGATGCCACGCGCAGAACTTCCCAGTTGGCCAATCAGTTGCTGGCCTTGTCGCGTGCGGATGCGCGGAGCACCGCATCCGAGCCGCGCCAGCCGGTCGACCTCAAAGCGCTCTGCGAAGAAGTGCTGGAGGACTTTCTGGATGCGGCGGCCGCCAAGCAGATCGACTTGGGGCTGGAGGTCAGTGAGATGCGGGTGAGTGGCTATGCCTGGTTGCTACGCGAACTGTTGGTGAACCTGGTGGACAACGCGGTGCGCTATACCCAAGAGGGAGGACGCGTCACCCTGCGCTGTGGCCGGCGCAGCGCCACCGCAGACGAAGGTGAACAAGGTTTCCTGGAAGTCGAAGACGATGGTCCCGGTGTCCCGCCCCAAGAACGCGCGCACATGCGGGAGCGCTTTTACCGGTTACCCGGCACGCAAGGTGAGGGTAATGGCCTGGGTCTGGCGATTGCGGACGAAATTGCCCTTGTGCATCGCAGCCAGTTGCAGATCAATGCGGGCGCCCAAGGCAGGGGTCTGCGCTGTACCTTGCTGCTGGAGGCTGTGCGAGAATGAATCAACACAGCCCGCTGCACACCATGCCTGACGACCAAACATCGCCATTTGAAGACGACCAGGATGACACGCTTCCCTCGCCCCTGATGGAGGCGACATCTGGTCGCAAGCGTCCCAAGCCGGGTGAGCGACGCATCCAGATTTTGCAGGCGTTGGCTTCGATGCTGGAACTGCCCGCAGGTGAGCGCATCACCACGGCAGCCCTTGCTGCCCGTTTGCAGGTGAGCGAGGCCGCGCTGTACCGGCATTTCGCCAGCAAAGCACAAATGTTCGAGGGCTTGATTGAGTTCATCGAACAATCGGTTTTCACGCTCGCCAACCAAATTGTGGAGCGAGAGCAGGGCGAAGACCCCGCCACCGGTGCGCGCCAAAGCGCCCGCATCATTGCCATGCTGGTGCAGTTTGCAGAGAAAAATCCGGGTATGTCGCGCGTTATGGTGGGTGACGCCCTGGTGTTTGAAAACGAGCGCTTGCAGCAACGCATGAACCAGTTTTTTGACAAGATCGAAGCCACCCTGAAGCAGTGCCTGCGCACGGGCGCTTTGTCCGCGTCTCAAACACCCATGGCTGATGCCCAGGTGCGGGCCAGCGTGCTGACGGCCTTTTTGGTCGGGCGCCTGCAACGTTTCGTACGTTCAGGTTTTAAGCGGCTGCCTTCGGAACACCTGGAAGCCAGCCTGGCCGCCATGCTCGGGTAAACCCGAGGCGCAAATAGAAGAGGCAATCTAGAACCTGCCGTGGCTGGCAGGTGACTGTTCAAATACTGCAAAATAGCACGGTCGTTCTATTTTTTGCCGATGCAGCTTGTGTCGGCGCAGCACCCCATCTATGGCAACTTCATCTGGCAGGGCAGCTCGCAGCTCGCAAACCACCGACCGTGGCAGGTCATCTACGGCCGATATGGCTCCCGCTGGTCGCGCCATGCAAAAGGGCCAGCAGACCAAGGCGGTGATCATCGAGGCAGCACTTGGCCTGGCGACGCAGATTGGTCTGGAGGGCTTAAGCATTGGCGCAATTGCCGAGGTCACCCGGATGAGCAAGTCCGGCGTGTTCGCCCATTTCGGTTCGCGCGAGGAGCTACAGATCTCGGTAATTCGCGAATACTTCGTTCGCTTTGAGCAGGAAATTTTTTACCCCGCCCTGCAAGCCGAGCGCGGCCTGCCCAGAGTGCGTGCGCTGTTTGACAACTGGATGAAGCGCGTAGCGGTTGAAATTCAGTCCGGCTGCATCTTCATCAGCGGTGCTGTCGAGTTCGACGACCGGCCTGGGCCGGTGCGTGATGCGCTAGCCACCTCCGTGCAAACCTGGTTGGAGGCTCTGAACCGCGCGATTGTGCAGGCCCAGTTGTGCGGCCAACTGCGACCGAGTGCTGATCCGCACCAGATCGCCTTTGAAATCCACGGCTTGATTCTGGCGCTGCATTACGAAGCCCGCTTTCTCAAAAACCCCGGCTCCATCGACCGGGCGAACACCGCTTTTGCCAACATTCTGGCGCGCTACAGCGTTCCAAACCATCCACAAGCCTAGTTTTTTCAGGAGTCAAACCCATGCCCATTTACACGCCACCCCTGCGCGACATGCAGTTTGTGATGCACGAGTTGCTCCACGTTGTCGATGATTTAAAGCAAATCCCCAAGCATGCCGAACTTGATGCAGACACCATCAACGCCGTGCTGGAAGAGGGCGGCAAGTTCGCTGCCGAGGTGATCTTCCCGCTCAACGTCAGCGGTGATTCAGAGGGCTGCAGCCTGGATCAGGCGAGCCACGCGGTCACCACGCCCAAGGGCTTCAAAGAAGCCTACCGCCAGTACATTGACGGCGGCTGGGCAGCATTGGCCGGCGATGCCAATTTTGGCGGCCAGGACCTGCCATTGGTAGTCAACCAATTATTCTATGAAATGATGAACAGCGCAAATCAGGCGTGGACGATGTATCCCGGCTTGACCCATGGCGCCTATGCCGCGTTGCACACCCACGGCACCGATGCGCAAAAGCAGACCTATCTGCACAAGATGACCAGCGGCGAATGGACCGGTAGCATGTGCCTGACGGAGCCCCATTGCGGCACCGACCTCGGGCTGATGCGCACCAAGGCCGAGCCGCAAGCCGATGGCACCTACAAGATTACCGGCAACAAGATTTTCATCAGCGCGGGTGAACACGATCTGGCCGATAACATCGTCCACCTCGTGCTGGCACGGTTGACCGATGCGCCTCCCGGTATCAAGGGCGTGAGTCTTTTTATCGTGCCCAAATTTCATGTCAACGCCGACGGCTCGATAGGTGAGCGCAACGGCGTCTTCTGCGGCGGCCTGGAAGAGAAGATGGGCATCCACGGCAGCTCCACCTGCCAGATGGTGCTTGATGGTGCAGTGGGCACTCTAGTCGGTCAGCCCAACAAAGGTATGCAAGGCATGTTTGTGATGATGAATGCGGCGCGTCTCGGCGTCGGCAATCAATCGCTGGGTCTCACCGAAGTGGCTTACCAGAACGCACTGGTCTATGCCAAGGAGCGTACCCAGATGCGCTCGCTATCCGGCCCCAAAGCCAAAGATCTGCCTGCTGATCCCATCATCGTGCACCCGGATGTGCGCAAGATGCTGCTCACCGCAAAAGCCTATGCCGAAGGTGGCCGGGCACTCCTGACGTACTGCTCCATGTTGCTGGAAAAAGAGCATTTCCATCCGGATGAAAAAGTGCGCAAGGACAGCGGCGAAATGTTGGCCTTGCTGACGCCCATCGTCAAAGCCTTTATCACCGACAACGGCTGGACCGCCACTTCCGGTTGCATGCAAGTTTTTGGCGGCCATGGCTATATCAAACAAAGTGGCATGGAACAGTTTGTGCGCGATGCCCGCATCAACTTGATTTACGAAGGCACCAACACCATCCAGTCGCTGGACCTGTTGGGCCGCAAAGTGCTGTCTAACAACGGCGCCACGCTCAAGAAGTTTGGCAAGCTGATTGGCAAGTTGGTGGAAGAAGAGGGCGTTAACGAGAAGATGGCCGAGTTCATCACGCCCATCGCGATCCTGGGCGATCAGATGACCAAGTTCACCACCGAGCTCGGCTTCAAGGCCTTCCAGAATCCAGACGAAGTGGGGGCCGCTGCCGTGGACTATTTGCGGGTTGCAGGCCACATGGTGTTCGGCTACTTCTGGGCCCGCATGGCACAAGTCGCGCTGCGCGAAATTGCGGGTGGCAACACAGACACCTTCTATCTGGCCAAGTTGCAGACCGCACGCTTTTACTTTGCCAAGCTGTTCCCGGAAACGGCCACCGCCATGCGTACCGCACGCACCGGTGCCAAAGTGTTGATGGATACCGATGCGGTGTTTGCCTGAATTTGCGACCTGTTTTTACTACAACGAGGAGATCGACATGATTCGTACTGCAGCAGCTTTAACCCTGGCCCTGTCTTCCGTTTGCGCCATGGCGCAGATGACACCGGTCGGTTTGTGGAAAACCATTGACGACGATGGAAAGACCGAAAAATCCCTGGTGCGTATTGTCGACAACGGTGGCGTGCTCACCGGCACAGTCGAAAAGATCTTTAACCCTGCCAAGCAGGACGAGAAGTGCGACAAGTGCAGCGATGAGCGCAAGGACAAACCCGTGCTGGGCATGACCATCATCCGCAACGTGCGCCAGGATGCGGACGACAAAGCGCTTTGGGGCGGCGGTGAAATTCTCGATCCAAACAACGGCAAAACCTACAAGACCCGCCTCAAGCCCGTGGACGGCGGCAAGACCATGGAGATGCGCGGCTATATCGGCTTCCTGTATCGCACCCAGGTCTGGCAACGCGTGGAATAACTGCGACGCCATATCGACCGTGCACTTTGTCGGCCCGCCTTGCCGTGCGTCACGCACTGTCTGCTGCGGTCCTTCGCGTTCACGGCCGATCTGGCGCCGCAGGAGCAGCAATCAAGAATCAAGTGAAGGAGTAGTGTGTGAGTCGCTTTAATGTCCGAAAAGTCGCCGTGCTCGGTGCCGGTGTCATGGGAGCGCAGATTGCTGCGCATCTGGTCAACGTCAAAGTGCCGGTGGTGCTGTTTGATTTGCCGGCCAAGGATGGCCCCAAAAACGGCATCGTCAGCCGTGCCGTGGAGGCGCTGAAAAAGCAAAAGCCTGCGCCATTGGGGGTAAGCGAAGACGCGGTGCTGATCCAGCAGTGCAACTATGAAGAGCACATGGATGTTCTTACCGGTTGCGACCTGATCATCGAGGCAATTGCCGAGCGCATGGA
>CAIQYP010000390.1 GCA_903876045.1 uncultured beta proteobacterium
ATCCAGCAATACCTGCAGGATGACCGTACTGAGTACACCAGATCAACCGACATCAACCTTGACGACGAAGATCTGTTCTGACTAGCCGGGTAGCCATTCACTTATTCCAGGGCCCGTCGGGGCCCTTGCTATTCGTTGGCGCCAATACGGAACTCCGCCATATTTGCGCCTTCCTACACAGCCGCTAACACTAGTGGACATCGTCTGATGGATCAACCTTGGGCGTAACGCATATTTCAGCCCATGACATGCTGGCTGCCTATCGCAAATTGCTAGCGGTGCGGCCGTTCCACATAGGTTCATTTTCGACCGTAAGCGCTGTCGTGGTCAGATGCCACTGTCAACAGTCGCATGAAATCCCCATCGCCATACGCAGTGCAACGGCGGGAATGAGTGATTCTCAATGAATAAATGGCATCCACGCCCATCGGTGGTTTCACGCTTACGATTTTTTCCCACTTCAAGCCCTTGTCACGGTATAGCTGCCCCCAACTCAACAACCGGATTTTTCTCAGGGCGTCAATGGCCGCATTCCGTTCCGGTTTTTGCAGGCCGAACAGGTGTTCCTGAAAAACTGGGTTATTCAAGTCAAGGCGAACCGGGTCGTCAATGGAGCCCATCTGCTTTACTTGCTTTGGGCCGCAGCCGCCAGAAGGGTATCGGTGTTCGAGTCAGAGGCTGGCGTTTGCGTTGACCACGTGACAGCCCGCTCCAAGTCAGAAGACGCTTGCGCCTCATGAAGCCAGCGTTCGTTATCTGGAATGACGGTAGCCGTGCGAATCAACCAAACGCCCGTTTCCTGTTCCTCGACCAAAACTTGACGACCCGCAAATTGTTTGCCGAGCGAAATTTGTCCATTGGCACCGATGACCTTGACTGTGGGGGGGGACGCGATAGTTTGCATGGTGTTCTCCTTTGTGCGTTACTAAATTAGTGCTGCACTAGATGATTGTATTTCTCTGTGCCAATCTGTCAAGGTGACCAATTCTCAACGGATTAAGCGAACGGCTTGCAAGTGAGATTACAAAATGTGCATCAGGTCGTTGCCATACTCAAGGCCACGGGTCTGATTCAACGTGACGGCCGCAAATTGGCCGCGTCATGGGATGAATTTTCGAGTCGCGTTGAACCGCTGATTCCTGTGCGCCAACGCGTTGCTCCAAGGCAAGCGGTGGGTAATTCGTAGGATTGCCCAGAAATTAGTTCGGTATTGCTGGCGCGTGGCGGGGAACTTGCGCGCGCCGCAAGCAGTTTGGGGTGGCCATCGGGGCGCAAGCAACGCCGTGTCAAAAAACAACAGTTGAAAAGTACTGCCTTTTGATAAATGAAGTGGACCCTACAGTCAAAATACTTCACTCCAGAATTCACAAAAGAAAATGCAATGAAACGGAAGAATATTGATTTCCAAAATATGCATTTCGCGAACTAGTTTAACGAAAACCATTGGCTACTGAAAATTCGCAAGTGGGCTCTCTAAATCTTACTGATATTGAGTTGAAAATATTCAAGATGAGTTGAATAAGCGAGTGCCACTACACGGTTGCAACGACTGACAGCAAATGCTTATAGATAGATATTCACTCAGTTGGCAAAATCGATTTCATTAAAATTTGGACTAATTGCGTTTCGCGAAAAGGTATTCCGCGCATTATTTTATTGAACGAATTTTCTGAGAAAACGGCCAAAAAACGGTGAAAAGGCGGTGGTTCGTGAATAGAAATCCCAATCCACATGACATGTAAAAAGGTGTGAGGGATCGGGCAATCGTTATTGCCAAATTCAAAAAAAGATCCTTCTCACCCTTGTAACGATCAGCGCTAAATCGATACATTTGCTAAACAAATTTGTCGAAACGCATCGAATTTTTTTGGAGAAACCATGATGTTGAAGAACCCGAGAGAAACCTCTGAGAAGAAAATATTACATTTACTGGAGGCCACCGGTATTTCAGTCTGTAAGACTCATGAAAGACAAATTTCAAAAATTCTTCAAAAAGGAGGAAATTCCCACTTCCCTACTTTTGAAGAAGTCTTGGATATCACTTCTAAAATTGAAGATGAACTCTCAGGACTCGTGGAACACCTAAGTTATATGAATGGAGCGGTGGCCATATGCACGTTGAGTGACCCCACTTCAACGCGGACTTGTCAGGGCGTGAAATTACAAATCTGTACAGACATACTCTTTTTAAGATCCGTGAAACTTTGGAAAATTATTAGTGCAAGCCATTATTTCAGTGATTCCCCGTCTCGACCGTTTCAACTGTACCTCACGCCCAGACAGAGTCACCGAGCAATTCGTCGGCAGAGGAGTAAGTTTGGAATAGTTTCCAATTACAAAAACGGCAACACTGTTCTTAACAGGGTTGGCAAATGATGAACGATCACATTAAAAATTGCCTCCCGGGGGCAACAGAATCGTCAAAATTTGTTGGGGCTACACATACGCACCAAGACCATGCCAAGTTCGGACTGTTTGAAAGAATCTTGGCGGTTTTTAACCAGGCGTTGGGCGATATTTGCAAGGTTTCGCAAAACAAATTTCTTGTACCTTGCACTTCTTTAGCTAAAAGGTCCAATCAGACTTTGAAGCGCAAGCCATTGCAGGGACGCAATCGATTGGTAATTCTAAAGTCATATGTCAAGACACCTTGCTTTAGGCTTGCCAGAAACGGATGTTTGCAATGAAAAATTTGCCGTCACATCTAAGCCCATCTGGCGATTTGTCAATCCCAACTTCTACCCCTACGACCCGTCAGCAATTTCCAGTTAATAACTGGTCAGGCATCCCCCAGTTTTTAAAAGGCAATATCATGTCGCTCAGCAAACCATCAATCAAATCCTCCTTTGACTTAAATGAGTTGCGCTTGCCTGCCACCTATTGCGCGACTCTGAGCGTCAAAAAGCTGCTGACCAACGTAGCCGTGGGTAAGCCCAGGAAACCACAGTTCTTCCGCACACACAAATCCGAAGACATGACCTTTGCCGCCATGTTGCTCGAACAGAAGGAAGACCGCGAGAACTATTTGGTCATGCCTGATGTGGCGCAAAAAATTAGTGAGGTGGTTCGCCCGGTTGTCCTGCACGCAGCAATTGATCGCCAAAGCAATGTCTTTTTGATCCCGGTTTTGCTGCCGGGTGAGTCGGGATTGCGCAACCCGTGGGCTGAGTCGCTGGCGCAGGCGGTTGAGCACGCGAAGTTGAAATGGATTCGAATTGCGGCAAACATGCGCGCGGGCTGCTACGACATTTATCAAGCGGAGGGGACGCTTCCCGAACCGGAATGGACGGAACACGATATCGAAGCACTAGTGAATGTGGCATTTCGCGGCAAGATCATCAGCAGTCTTGACCATCCTGTTGTCCAAGCCTTGTTGGGCAATATTTAGTGAACACACTTGATTTCCCTGATGGCATCTACCTTGTGGATTTCGAGTTCTATCCGGCAGGTGACCGCGAGGGCAACCCGCCGACTCCGGTATGCATGGTGGTTCGGGAGTACCCATCGGGCCTTACCCACCGCTACTGGCAGGCCGATCTTGAGCAGTTGGCTGCGGCCCCTTTCCCTACTGGGGAAAAGTCCCTCTGCGTTGCCTTTTGCGCCTCCACCGAGATGGATTGTTTTCACGTATTGGGGTGGACGCGTCCGACCCATGTTCTTGACCTTTTTGCCGAGTTCCGCTGCCTGACCAATGGCCTGCGACTTGCTCACGGCAGCAGCTTGCTGGGCGCGTTGCTGTATTTCGGACTGCCCAGCATTGGCGGTGAGCAGAAGGATGCCATGCTCGACCTGACACTGACCGGCGGGCCGTGGAGCGAGGCCGAGCAATTGGCTATCCTGGACTACTGCGAAACCGACGTGGTGGCACTTGCACACCTTCTCACCGCCATGCAAAGCCGGATCGACTTGCCCCGAGCGTTGTTGCGCGGGCGTTATATGAAGTCAGTGTCGTGCATGCAGATGAATGGCGTTCCGGTCGATGTCGAGGTACATAGCCTGCTCGTTTCACATTGGAGCGCGATCCAAGATCAGTTGATTGCTGACATCGACGTTGACTATGGCGTCTATGACGGGCGCAGCTTCAAGACAAGCAGCTGGGAAGCGTATCTGGTCGCAAATGACATACCCTGGCCGCGCCTGGAAAGTGGTCGGCTTGATATGTGCGATGACACCTTTCGCTCAATGGCCCGCACGCACCCCATGGTCGCGCCAATGCGCGAACTACGCTCCTCGCTATCAGAGATGCGGCTGTCAAGCCTGCCCGTTGGCGACGACGGGCGCAACCGTTGCCTGTTGTCGCCGTTCCGGGCGCGCACCGGGCGCAATCAGCCATCCAACTCAAAGTTCATTTTCGGCCCTTCGGTCTGGCTACGCGGCCTGATCCGCCCCCAACCCGGTTGGGGGTTGGCCTACGTGGATTGGAGCCAGCAGGAGTTTGGTATTGCGGCGGCGCTGTCCGGTGACCCGGCCATGATGGAGGCCTACCGCACTGGCGACCCGTACCTTTCATTTGCAATCCAGGCTGGTGCAGCACCGCAAGACGCGACCAAGCAAACGCACGAAGTCGTGCGGGAGCAGTTCAAAGCGTGTGTGCTGGCGGTGCAGTACGGGATGGGCGAGGCCAGCCTGGCCGCACGCATCAATCAGCCGGTCGCCCGTGCGCGTCAGTTGCTGGAGCTTCATCACCGCACCTACCGGCAGTTCTGGAAGTGGTCAGACAGCGCAGTTGATGAAGCTGTACTGGGTGGCCGCCTGTGGGCCGGATTTGGATGGCAGATTCATACCCGCAACGAAATCAACGACCGCAGCATTCGCAATTTTCCAGTGCAGGCCAATGGTGCCGAAATGCTGCGTATTGCCAGCATTCTTCTGACCGAAGCAGGAATCCGGGTCTGCGCGCCGGTGCACGACGCACTCCTAATCGAAGCACCCCTGGAAGAACTGGATCAGGCCATCGCCACGACCAAATCGAAAATGAAGGAAGCCAGCGGGATAGTACTCGGCGGCTTTGAGCTTGGCAGCGATGTGAAGGAAGTTCGCTATCCAGACCGCTATATGGACAAGCGTGGAGTAGTGATGTGGGACAAGGTAATGAACCTGATCGGCGGCCCAGCACTGACCTGACCTGCGTCAGTCAGACGCACCTAGCTGCGTCTGACTGACGCACCCGTACATTCTCTTTATATATTTATATATATGTATCCACCTTCTACCCCCGACGCTGATATTCCAACAAAACGCTTTCGACTTAATGCTGCAACTGGCAAGTTCACGGCATCCCCTGAGAAGCAGCTTTTCCTTAAGGGGCCTATCCCGCTTGAATGGTTGAGTAAGGCGTCGACTCTACCGGGTAAGACCCTCAATGTGGCACTTGCACTTCAGTGGCTTGACGGAATGGCAGACGGCAAGCCGTTTAAGCTCACTCGGATGGCACTGAAAACAATGAGTGTGAGGCGAGACGCCGCGACCGATGGCTTGGTCAGGTTGGAAAAGGCAGGGCTAATTCAAGTGGAACAAAGACCTGGGCAGCGCCCTATCGTTTCAATAGTTCACTCACCCCTGGATAAATGGTAGCCACCACCGGGTCCGCATATTGTGGGAGCACATCCGCTTTTTCAAGCCCACTGCACCTAACTTTCATGACGCGCTGAAGTAGGGCAAAGGAGACGCGCCACTCATGGCCGTCTTCACAGACGATGGATGCGGTCTTCAGATTGATCCGTGAGATCTTGCCGAACTTGCGGATCAGGTCGCGCCCCTCGAAGCTCACCGTGTCGCCTAGGGCAAAGTCTTCTCTGCGTGGCAGAACTCCTTGGGCTGCTGTGCCACCTTTACCGCAGGGTCCAGTCCAACAGCAGTGTATCGAATCCATTTGTATTTGCCGTCATGAGATGCATGAACCATCAGTTGGTCTGGCTTGAACTTAATGACCTTGGCGGCATGCATGCGGTTGTCACGCACGTCCAGATATTGAATGGTCTGGCCGACGTGAAGCTGCTGACGGATTGCGATCACGCGCGCGGGTTGCGAGAGCAGATGTTCCACTGCGGTTTGAAGCTGCAATAACTCCAAGTCGGTGGCCTGGGTGGCCAGAGTAGACATCAGGTTGTGCCAGTCCATTGAGTTGCTTCGCGCAGCCCCGAGAAAGGCTGTCAAGTTCGATTGATGGATTGCCGCTTCTAGTTGAACGGCAGCAATTCGGCTAGTTTAGTCAATGGGTGGTTAGGCAGGCGCTTGAGGGCTTCACAAAGCCAGGCATAGGGCTCCACCCCATTGAGGCGACAGGTGCCGATGAGCGAGTACATGGTGGCGGCGACGTGGCCACCGCGCTCGGCACCCAGGAACAACCATGAACGTCTTCCAACTGCAACCTCGGGGTCATTCTTCCCATGTCGGGCTGTTGGTGGAAGTTTTCTATCGCTATCATGAACTTTATGGGCGCTGGTTTCGACGGCAATACGGCGAGCAGAGGGCCACCGGTGACGTGGTTTACGTCGAGGTCGCACCTGGCGTAGTCCTGGTTGTGGCGGCATGGATGCTCGACGCCGCAAGGTCACTGGACTACAAAATTACGTTAAAACCAACTTCTTGCCAAATTTTGCCAAGCTTGCTACGATGGGCCATGACCACAATGAACATCTCCTTACCCGAGACACTCAAGGCATTTGTCGATCAGCAAATTGACTCGCGCGGCTTTGGTACCAGCAGCGAATATGTGCGCGAATTGATTCGCAAGGACCAGGATCGCCAGACATTGCGCGCGCTCTTGCTCGCCGGCGCCCAGAGCGCGACACAAGGTGCTGCGGGTGCTTCCTATTTTGCTGGACTGCGCGCAAGCATAGCCAAGAAATCGGCTTAGTGACGGTCAAGCCCATCGTTCAACGTTCGCAGGCCCACGCGGATGTGGACCAGGCCATTGGTTACTACCTGGAAGTTGCCAATGCATCGGCAGCTCTTGGATTTGTTGATGCCCTGGAAGCAGGATACGGCCATATTGCTAAAAATCCGGCCACGGGGTCGCCACGCTATGCGCATGAACTCAGCCTACCCGGTTTGCGTGCCTGGCCTCTAACCAAGTATCCCTATTTGATTTTCTATGTCGAGCTCGACCGGCACATCGATGTTTTGCGCGTTCTGCACATGGCAAAAGACATCCCCAACTGGATGGACCAGGACTGACGACTTCATGAAAAGACAAGCATTTGCGGCAGTCACGATCGGTGCCGAGGTCACGGTTTTCTGTCAAGCGCCCGCGGGTTGAAAGCCAGACCGGCAAGACGCCGGCGCTGAGCAACACGCAGGCACGCCAACTTTTGGATGCGTCACCGGCCGATACTTTGAACATATGCTGCCGCATTTGCAAAAACCCAAGTCAGCCCCTTCCTAGGCACTTCAGTACCAGGAGGCGGGTCCAGGCAGCGGCCATCGAATGTTTGCATAATCACCATAAGATTGCAAATCGCTAATGCACTATCTCGCAAACCATTTAATATGTATTGATATCCTCCCCACGGCTAAAGCCGGGGGATTCCCTCCGCAGGACGCACACATCCGAGCGCGGCCGCAACGGCTGACGGCGCCAGCTGATGTTGTGATACCTTATTCGTTACAGCTTCATAGGCGTTAGCCTCCTCTGTAACGGAACATTCCTTGTGCAACCACTCCAGCCCTCGTTGGCGGATGTTGATTGCAGCGTTGGTGTCTCTGTCATGAAGGGTGTTGCAGTGAACACAAGTCCACTGCCTTACCTTTAAGTCATCCTGCCCTTTGGGACCCGATCGCGCCTGACAGACGGAGCACTCCCTGCGTGGAGTAGCTCTCATTAACCTCTTTGAACCACACACCTGCGTCATCGCACTTGTACTGAAGCATCGTTCTGAAGGTCGACCATCCACTGTCTAAAACCGACTTGGCCATGGAGCCTATAACGACGGGGGTTTCAAGGGTTTCATGGGTGTCCACGATTTGAATTTCAATTTGCACATTTGCGATGCTCTCGGGTTTGCATGTGAACCACTAGAGCTCGAGAGACCAATACAACGTGGCGCGGATACCGTTGCATGAGCATTTGAAATCGCGTGGTTTCACGTTACTTTGGTCAACGCGCGCCAAGTTAAAAGTGTCGCTGACAACAAGAGTGACGTGGTGGACTGCAATTGGCTGCAACCACTCATGAGCTTTGGCCTGCTGCACGGTGCATTTCATTCGGGCAATCAGGTCTGTGTGCTGCACTCCCTCACACATCTGCACGCCATGATTCAGCGCAACCAGAGTCTCTCTGTGCATCACATGCTAATCGGCATGACACGATGAACATGAAGTTATCCCACACCGTCACCTGTCTCGTGGGCGAGACAGATCAAAAACATTGTGCGCGCTATTCTTGCCATTGAACGCGATGGTATGGCTTTGGCTCAATTTGGGAGTTTTCGCATTCACGTCAGTGCCGAACAGATTGCCATGAACCTGTTGGGTAACTAACGTCTCGAAACCCTGTTTGCCTGAAAGATCGAACGTGGGAGTGCTCCTGCGGAGCACACCATGATGCGTTATGCGTAAGAGGGCGCCTGGTGGAAAAAGAATTCCCGCAAGGGAGTAGGCTAGGAACTGGCCGGCTTCCATGAGGTTGCTAGAAACCACTTCCAAGCGTAGCTTGGTGGTGGTAGTTCATGTCTCCATGCTGCGCAAATTTATTCCCGCGCAGCGCGATACGGCAATTCTTATCCATACGGCACTGGCCGATGGCAATGTGCAAACTGTTGAGCGCCTGGCCCACACGCTCAAGGGCGTAGCTGCACACCTGGGTGCCGAGGAGCTACAACAGTGCGCAGGCATGTTGGAAGAAAATGTACGCAAGCATGCAGGTGCGCCGGCAACAAAAGCCAGCCTGCGCCACATGGCCGATGCACTGGACCGGCTCCTGCAGCAACTGCACGCATCCCATTTGGCGGAACCTGCAGCGGACATCTCCACCCTGGCGCTGGATCCGCAAGAGCGGAAGCAGGCACTTGCCGTCGTGGAGCAGATCAAGGGGCTTCTAGAACAGAACGACGCCCACGCGCTGGTGGTCTGGGAGCAGCACCTGCCTCTGCTGCGGCGTCTGTTGCCAGACGCGGATCGCATCACAGAGGCCATCTCTGAATTTGAAATGGAGCGGGCTATAGAGCTGCTACAAGCGGCTGCGTGAGTTCGATTGCCATAGATGCGATTGAAGCACGATTGACGCGCGATTGACGCGCGGTTTGCTTCAGTCCGGAATCACCGCGGTCACCTCGATCTCGACCAGTGCACGGTCTTCAATCAGCGCTTGCACTTCGATCGCGGTCATAGCGGCATTGAAGCTGCCAATCAGTTCACGAAATGCCTTGCCGATTTCCGGATAGGCCGCCACGTAGGCCTTTTTGTCGGTGACGTACCAGGTCATGCGCACGATGTGTTCGGGTTTGGCCCCGGCCTCGGTCAGCACATCCACCACATTGGTCAGCGCTTGGCGTACTTGCTGACCCATGTCGTCGGACTGGAACTGTCCATTGGCGTCCCAGCCAATCATGCCCGCCACAAACACCATCTGGCCGCGCGCCATCACGCCGTTCGCATAGCCGCGCGGACGGGGCCAATGTGGGGGTTGAAGCAGTTTCATTGTTTACTCCTAAATAGGTGTTCTGAGATTCTTGATGTCGTTCGGCGCTTCACTTTGCATTTGCGCGGATTGCTGCGTGCGAATTTGTTTTGCTTGGTTTGTGGGGGCCGAGGGCACCGGGGTAGATGGTTCCGTTCGTGTCCCCCGCCCGCTTAAGCGGGCTCCTCCTTTACCTCACTGCACCATC
>CAIQYP010000391.1 GCA_903876045.1 uncultured beta proteobacterium
CGGACTGATGTCTTGGATGTGGCAGTAACGAAGCATGGGATCCAAATTGGATTCGTACACTTTGAGGCCGATATGGTCACCCCGAATACCTCCCGTATCGTTTTTGGATGTATCGTAGTCCGTATTGAATTTGAAGTTTAGCGCTTACTGTTTTGGCTACCTTATAGTTTCCCCAGGTAGTTGGCAAGAACTGGGCAATACCAAATGCGTGGGAACTCATATTGAGCGCTTTGGGATTGAAATGACTCTCGGAATTCCAGAGTTTATTTAGGCATAACCATGCTCTGTCGCAGGCGGCAACCCAGGCCCGGGGTGCATCACCCGAGGCGGCAGGTGGGGCGCCAAAGACGGCAAAGTGCAATTTCTCGCTGTCGTCCAGCAGTTGCTCTTCCAGCACGCCGGCCAGAACGCCGCGTGCCCGAGCTGGTTCGATGCGGCCGGACAGCATGCTGCGCAGCACGCGCTCCGGCAGGGTGATGCCATGCCAGGACAAGGCCCGCGCCGGAATCACGGCCACCACCTCGGCGCCACGTCCCGCAGTTGCGGGCAGCAGTGATGCGGCCGTGCGACCCTGGGCCGTAATTTGCTGGCCATCCGAAGTTAGAACGTAGTCGTACTCGGGAGGGGGCGCCGCATTGGCAAGTGGGAGGGTAAGAATCAGTGTGGACATGTCTTTAGGCGTTTATTGTAGGGATGCCATCGCTGTGGCTGTCTGCACCTCGCGCTGGCGCCAGACCACTTTGACGCTGGTACCTTCGCGCTTAACCAGCGAGACCTCTTGTACCGTGCTTTCACCCAGGCGCAAACGCCCGCGTACCGCAAAATAATTCGTACCCACGCTGAAGTCGTTGGCGTCTACCGAACTCAGCGCACCTTCACCCATATTGGCTGCCTTCAGCCCCTCCGCCACGCTCTTGAAGTGGCTGCTTGAACGGCTGGATACCATTTGATGTGCCTGCGCCATGTCCACCGATGGCAGCGCGGCGTGTAGAACTTCTGCACTGGCGGTGTTGAGGTTGAGTTTCGTAATCTTCGGCAAGAGTGTGGTGTAAGGCATCAGGGCTTGCACCGTGCTGGTCGGCAGGCCTAACCAGATTAGCTGCTCCATGCGATAGGGTTTAAGGGGTGCCAAGGCCTTCACCAACCCTTGCGACTGTGCATCCGGTTTGGTGTCCGAGTTGCTGGCGGCATCACTGGCAATGAGTTTGTCCACCAGTGTTTGCACCTGATTGCCGGGCAGGCTGAGTTGGGCAAAAAGCCGCGTAAAGGTCTTGACTGCAGCAGGCTTGGGTTTGCCGTCCTGCACCAGATTGCGCACATTCAGCAGGCCCTGCTGATCCGTGATCTGGCCGGACAAAAATGCATCCATGGCGTCATCGGTATTGTTCTTGTCCACGGCCAGAAAGCTGGAGAGCCGGGCTTCTTGCAGCGGCAGGGCCCAGGGTTCGGACAAGTGGTCCACGTCCGGCGCACTGCTGCGTGCATGTTCCTGCAGGATTAAGCGCGACCAGTCGAGTGCGCCGTTCAAAATCCACTGCATCTGGGTGCGGCTGCGCTCGGCGGATTCGATCTCCACTCCGCGCCACTGTTGCCACAGCGCGGCCGATGCAAAGGTTGCCACCAAGGTCACGGTCAGCATGGCCAGCAGCAGCGCAGCGCCGTGTTGTGTATGCCGCTTCATGTCTTATTACCCACAGCGGTTGCACGCATCCAGTCCCGCGTGAGCAGCCCCACCAAGGGAGATCCTTCTGGCAAGTTCAATATCAGGCGCACGCCATCCGGGTTGACGTTGGCCGCGTCGCTGCTGGAGCCCGGGTTTGTCCAGGCGTCATTGCGGTAGTAAAAGATTTGCCAGTCCAGCAGCGGCATGATGCGCACTTGGCGGGTGCGGCTGGTGTCGGTGGGGCTTTGTGCCCACAAGGCGGCTTGCAGCCAGGATTCTTCCAGTGCAGCGCGTGTGCGCGCCACCGGCGACTGCCAGCGCATCCAGACCTTGCGCCCCTGGTCCTGCCCCAGCGTCCAGGCCACAACTTGCAGGCCGGGTTCTGCCGTGCCGGCGCTGGTGCGCGTGATGCGAAACACCAGACCATTCCATTCCATGGGGCTGGGCAAGCTGTTGATGGCGCGGGGGTTACTCAGTTCGGTGGCCATGGCGTCCAGGTCAGCGCTCCATTGGGCCAGCCCGCTTTGCAGCACCAGCAGTTCGTCAGCACGCGCCTGGGTCTGGCTTTGTGCGCGTCCCATGACGTCCAGGCCACGCCAACTCATCAGACTCAGCACGGCCATGACCATCAACGCCACCAGTAACTCGACCAAGGTGAAGCCGGCGCTGTGTCGTGCGGTGCGCGTGCTGCGTGCCATTAGTTGCGCCCCATTACCGTGGTGATCTGGAATTGGGCCTCGGACTTCTTGAAAACTTTGGCATCGACACGCAGAAAGTTCGGGTTGGGTGTGGGGCGCACCGAGGTTTGCACTTGCATGACTTCGCCGGCCTGGGTGCAATCACTGGTGGAGTCGCCCACACCCGGCATCTGGTGCGCCAGCCGAAGTTTGATGAGTTCGTTTTCGGCGCATAGCTGGGCCAGCAGCACATTCGATTGGCGTTCGGCGTTGCGGCTCAGCGAAGCCGTGGCCTTCAGACCTGCCGTCAGCGCAATCGCCACAATGCCCAGGGCCACCAGTACCTCGATCAGGGTGAAGCCAGCCTGCAGGCCACGCCTCTTGCCGCGGCAGGGCGCTTGCCTCATGGTGCAGCCCCTGCCGGGAGGTTGTTCTTTTCATCACCGGCCAGTTGCACGCTGAACGGACGCAGACCATCACTGGCCACGCGCCAAGCGACTCCGGCTTTCAGCTTGCTGCTCAGGGTGACGGATTGGGCCGGGATGATGGGGTCAGGCCCCAACTCCAGTGCGCTGCCAAGGGCTACGGTGGTGCCGTTGTCCAGCCAGTTGTTGGGCAAGGTTCCTGCGGGCAGGCCGTCAAATTGAAAACCCTGGGTCGTGCTGCGCCAAATTACCGCCACACCCCGGGTGCGCGACTGGGCACGGGCTGACTCCAACAGTGCGGCTAGGCGCTGGGCTTCACGTTCGGTCTGGGTTTGGGCGCTGTCGCGCAGAGAAAAAGCCACACCGGCCGTGGCTATTGCGATGATGCTGACCACCACCAACAGCTCCAGCAAGGTAAAGCCACGCTGGCCCGGTGGGGGCACGGCAGTGGGTGAAGTCTTACTGCCAGCTACCGATATCTGCATCTTTGCCTTCGCCCCCGGGCTTGCCATCGGCGCCCAGTGACAACACATCGACTTCACCCTTGATGCCCGGGTTCAGGTATTGGTAGGCGCCGCCCCAGGGGTCAGTGGGCAGTTTGTCCAGATACGGCTTCCAGTTTGCAGGCACCGGATCAACCGTGGGCTTGGCCACCAAAGCCTGCAGGCCCTGGGCACCGCTTGGGTAACGCTGGTTATCCAGTTTGTAGAGCTTGAGCGCTTGCATCAAGTTACCGACATCGGTCTTGGCGGCGGTAACGCGGGCGTCGTCGGCCCGGTCGAGCACATTGGGCACGATGAGGGCGGCCAGCACGCCGATGATGACCAGAACCACCATCAGCTCAATCAGGGTAAAGCCCCGGCTGGTGCGGCGGGAGAGTGCAAAAACAAAATTCATTTAGGGTACCCGTTGGGACTAGTGCTACACGATGATAATCGCGAATATGCAACTGACCACCTCCAAACCCTGGATGCCGCGCCTGTCGGCCTTTGTGCTCGCTCTGCTGTTGGCTGCGACGGTGGTTTTCTGGATCATGCGCTGGCCCACAAGCGATAACGGGCCCGCTTTGCCCTTGCCCGAGGTGCGCGACGAGTTGCCCGCCGCCAATGCCACTGTGGTAGCCCGTTTGCTGGGGCAGGGTGATGCGGCTATAGAGACTACTGCCCAACCCGACGCCGCCAGCCGCTTCCGCCTGACCGGCATCATTGCTTCAGGCAAGGGACGTGGAGTGGCCCTGGTGTCGATAGACGGCAAGCCACCCAAGCCATACCACGAGGGCAGCAAACTTGAAGAGGGCTGGATGCTCCAGTCAGTAGAGCCGCGCCGCATTGCCCTGGCGACAGATGCCAAGGCGCCGGTGGGGCTGCTGTTGGAATTGCCGCCTAAGCAGCCATAAAGATC
>CAIQYP010000392.1 GCA_903876045.1 uncultured beta proteobacterium
AGCCAAGGGCGAAGTTCAAACCCACGGCCGCCATGGAAAATACCAACACACGCCCAAACAATGTCAAGGCATACGTGTCGGCGGTTTGCGCAGAGTAAACCGGAACCAGCAGAAACAGGATCGCCAGTACGATTGTGATGGCGATGCGCAATTTGGCTTTGTAGCGCGACGCATAAGAAATGGATTTCATTGCGATACGTCTCAACGATTTTTGACGGGGAAGAGTCCATCCGGCTTGACGGCAAGAACAACTGCCATCAGCAAGTAGACGGAGAGGGACGACAATGCCGGACCTAAGGTATTGGCAGTCTCTGGATCGAACGATTGGCGCAGGATGAAGGGCATCACGGTGCGCCCCAGGGTGTCCACCATGCCAACCACCAGCGCTCCAAAAAAAGCGCCACGGATTGAGCCGATGCCACCAATCACAATCACAACCAGTGTGGTGATCAAGATGGAGTCGCCCATGCCGGGTTGCACCGACAAAATCGGACCAACCATGCCGCCGGCCAATCCCGCCAAGCCGGCACCCAGTGCAAAAATGAAGGTATTGAGCCAACCAATGTTTACGCCGAGTGCGGACACCATGGTGCGGTTGCTGGCACCGGCGCGAATCAACATACCGATACGGGTTCGCTCAATAAGCAGATAGAGCCCCAATGCAACGGCCAGGCCCACGCCCATGATGATGACGCGATACAACGGGTAGTTCAGTCCGAATAGGGGGATAGAGTTACCCAGTGATTCCGGCAAATCCATGAACACCGGCGATGCACCCCAGATCATGCGTGCCGCTTCGTTGGAGAAGAGTACTACGCCAAAGGTCGCCAAAACCTGGTCCAGATGGTCTCGCTGGTGCAGTATGAAGAATCCAAAACGATCCAGCAACGCACCCAGCAGGAAGGCACCACCGAACGCTGCCACAATGGAAATGGCAAAAGAGCCAGTGGCGGTGTACGCAGTAGCGCCAAAGTAGGCGCCGAACATGTACAGCGAACCATGCGCTAGATTGACGAAGCTCATGATGCCGAATACCAGCGTCAGGCCTGCCGCCATCAGGAACAGCAGGACACCAAACTGGAATCCGTTCAGGGCCTGGATAAAAAGTAGTTCAGGGCTCATAGCATGTTTAATCGGTTGCGGACAGACCCGCTCTTGGTGTGCTGCGGTCTGTCCGGCAAAGGCCTATTTGCATTCGCTTGCGTAGACGTCCTGGTGCGCTTTCAGAACAGTGGCAATGGTCTTGAGGGATACACGCCCGCCGGAATCCTTGGCTACTTCGAATGCGTAGAAGTCTTGAATCGGAAAACCATTTACACCAAACTTGTAGTTGCCACGCAATGAGGCGTAGTCCGCAGCCCGAAGTGCGTCACGAAAAGCTTTCTTGTCGGCGACGTTGCCTTTGGTCTTCTTCAGCGCACTGTCGATCAGCAATGCCGCCTCATAAGACTGCGCGGCGTACTGCGAGGGAATCCGTCCATAGGCCTTTTCAAAACCACTGGTAAACGCCTTGCTGGTGGCATTTTGAAAGTCTGGCCCCCAGAAGGTGGCTGCATACACACCCAGCGCTGTCTCTTTCAATGCCGGCAGAGTAGAGCCATCCACGGTAGACACGGTCAGCAACGGAATTTTGCCCAGGAGCCCGGCTTGCTTGTACTGCTTGATAAAGTTCACGCCCATGCCGCCAGGGAAAAACACATACACCGCGTCGGGCCCCGCAGCCTGCAGCTGTGCTAGTTCGGCCGAGTAGTCAGGTTGATTGAGTTGGGTGTAGACCTCGCCAACGATGGTGCCCTTGTAGACACGGTTGAAGCCGGCAATCTGGTCACGTCCTGACTGGTAGTTGGGTGCCATTGCATAGAGCTTTTTGTAACCCTTGTCCATCGCAAATTGGGCCACCGCCTCGGCCTGACCATCGTTTTGCCAGGAGGTAAAGAAGAAACCTTTGCTGCACTGTTTTCCGGCCAATGGAGCGGGGCCGGCGTTGGACCCTACAAACGTCATGTCGGCATCGGCCAGCGGTTTGGCAACCGCCATCATGACGTTAGAGAAGGTCACGCCGGTGACGATGTCCACCTTCTCCTTTTCGAGAAACTTCTGCATGGCCTGCACGCCTACATCGGGCTTGAGTTGATCATCTTCCTTTATCAGATTAATGGTCTGTCCACCCAGTTTCCCGCCCCGTTCCGCCAATGCAAGATTGAAACCATCGAGCATGTCCTGGCCCAGCGCCGCGCCATTGCCAGACAATGTTGCGAGAAAGCCGATCTTTACATCGGCCATAGCGGCACCGGAGGTTCCGGCCAGTAGAAATGCAGTTGTGATTACTGTTGAAATGGTTTGAAATTTGCGTGTCATGTCTGTCTCCTGTGAATTTAAATAGTAGTTAAACAAAGCGCAGACTGGTGCTGCCAAGTCCTTGCATGCGTAGATGAACGGCGTCGCCTTGCACCACCGAGATGGCTTCGGTGATGCCACCAGAAAGAATCATGGTTCCCGCAGGGATGACTTCTCCGTATTGGCCCAGATGGTTGGCAAGCATGGCCACCGCGTTGGCCGGATGTCCCAACACGGAAGCCCCGGCACCCAGCGATACCGTTTGGCCGTTCTTCTCCATCACCACACCCAAGGTTCGCAAATCCAAGCCGTCCAGACTGCGTGCCACGCTGCCCAGTACAAAACGTGAAGACGAGCAGTTGTCAGCTATCACACTCTTCAAGTCGAACTTGAAATCGCGATACCGTGAATCAATGACTTCAATGCCGGCCATGACAAAGTCGGTAGCAGCGAGTACGTCGGCAATATGGCAGCCTGGGCCTTGCAGCGCCCGCTTGGTGACGAACACAATCTCTGGTTCCACCTTGGGATGGATCAGTTCGGAAATCTTGCATTCTGCACCATCTGCTATCACAAAGGTATCTGACAAAAAACCAAAGATCGGCGTTGTCACGCCCATCTGTTTCATCTTGGCCCACGAAGTCAGGCCGGCTTTCAAACCGATGATGCGGTTGCCACGTGCCAACTTACGACGTTTGATTTCGTTCTGAATGCGATAGGCGTCCTCCCAGTCCATTTCTGGATGTTCATCGGTAATTTTGAGATTGTCTTTGGCGTTAAGTTCGCAGTTCTCCAGGTGTTCTGCGAGCTTTTCAATAACAGTTTGGTCGAGCTTCATATCGATACCTTTCAGGCGATTTTCAGAAGGCCGCGTTCGCGCGCCATGGTCATGGCGGCGTCTTCGATCATGTCCTCCTGGCCTCCCACCATGCCCCGTCGACCCAGTTCGATGAGGAGTTCGCGCGCTGAAATTCCGTACTTCTTCTCTGCTCTTTTAGCGAAGAGCAAGAAGCTGGAGTAGACCCCGGCATATCCCAGCGTCAAAGCGTCCCGGTCAATACGAATCTGGTGATCCATCAGTGGCACGACGATGTCTTCGGCTACGTCCATGATCTTGAATAGGTCAACGCCAGTCTCAATGCCCATCCGGTTGCACACGGCAATGAATACTTCCATAGGTGTGTTGCCGGCACCGGCACCCAGGCCGGCTGCAGCAGCATCAATGCGACTGGCCCCGGCTTGAACTGCTGCCACCGAGTTCGCAATGCCCATGGCCAGGTTGTGATGTCCATGGAAGCCGAGTTCGGTTTCGGGCTTCAAAGCGGCGCGCACAGCCGAGAGCTTTTCAGCCACATCGTCTGGCAACATGTAACCCGCAGAGTCGGTCACATAGATGCAATTGGCACCATAGTTTTCCATCAGTTTGGCCTGGCTTACCAATCCCTGCGCTGAATTCATATGCGCCATCATCAAAAATCCGACGGTGTCCATGTCCAACTTGCGGGCAAATGTGATGTGCTGCTCGGACACATCGGCTTCGGTGCAGTGCGTGGCGACGCGAATGGTGTGCACGCCAAGTTCTTTGGCCATCTTTAAGTGGTCTACAGTTCCTATACCTGGCAACAACAGTGCGGATACCTTTGCCTGCTTCATCAATGGAATAACAGTTGAGAGGTACTCTTCATCGCTATGCGCAGGAAATCCGTAGTTCACCGATGAGCCACCCAGACCATCGCCATGGGTCACTTCAATCAGGGGTACCCCGGCTGAATCCAAACCGCAGGCTACGGACTTCATCTGCTCTAGCGACATCAGATGGCGCTTGGGGTGCATCCCATCGCGCAAGGTCATGTCGTGAACGGTGACTTTTCTTCCTTTGATTGTCATATCGAGATCCTTAAGCCGCGGCCAGAGCTTGCAGGTTCAAGCGCCCTGCAATGATTTCTTCAGCGAACATCTCCGCAGTGCGCGCTGCTGCGGCGGTCATGATGTCCAGATTGCCCGAGTACTTGGGCAGGAAGTCTCCGAGCCCCTCCACCTCCAGGTAGATCGAGACGCGTTTGCCGTCAAACACCGGGCCATTCACCATTCTGTAACCCGGTACATATTTCTGCACTTCATGGATCATTGCGTGCACCGATGCGGTGATCTTGACCTGGTCCGGCTCGTCTTCGGTCAGACAGTGAACCGTGTCGCGCATCATCAATGGCGGCTCTGCGGGATTGATGATGATGATGGCTTTGCCTCTCTTGGCGCCGCCAACGCGCTCAATGGCGCTCGAAGTGGTTCGGGTAAATTCGTCGATGTTTTTGCGTGTACCCGGTCCTGCTGACTTGGAGGAGATAGCTGCAACAATTTCACCGTAAGAAACTGACTGCACCTGAGAGATGGCTGCAATCATCGGTATGGTTGCCTGCCCGCCGCAGGTCACCATATTCACATTCATTTCGCCTTTGCCGACATGCTGCTTGAGGTTTACCGGGGGTACGCAAAACGGACCAATCGCGGCGGGTGTGAGGTCAATCATCAACACGCCCAAGGCATTCAGCTTGCGCGAGTTTTCCGCATGGACGTAGGCAGAAGTAGCGTCAAACGCAATTTGAATTCGGTCTGATGAAATATGGGGCAACAAGCCATCTATACCCTGGTCGGTTGTCTTTAAGCCCATATCCCGCGCGCGCTTGAGCCCTTCAGAGTTCGGGTCAACGCCCACCATCCAGACCGGCTCCAACAGCGGGCTGCGTTGCAATTTGTAAAGCAGGTCGGTACCAATGTTGCCTGGACCGATCAATGCACATCTTATCTTTTGGTTCATACAATCTTCTCTAAATGAACTTGACTGAGCAGCCACCAATGCCGCCAATAGAGACGCGGAAGTGGTCCCCTCGTACAACAGGGATCATTGCGGCCAGTGAGCCGGACAAGATCACTTCGCCTGCCTTCAGGGGAATGCCCAATCGGCCCAATGTATTGGCGAGCCAGACCACCGCGTTAACGGGTGATCCCATTGCCGCTGCGCCGGCGCCGGTGCCAACAATTTCGCCATTGCGTTCCAACACCATGCCGCAGGTGGTGAGGTCGACATCACGCGGGCTGACCATGCGATCCCCCAAAACCATGACGCCACAAGACGCGTTGTCAGCGATGGTGTCCTGAATCTTGATCTTCCAGTTTTCGATGCGGGAATCGACAATTTCAAAACACGCCATCACACCTTCCGTGGCCGCCAGCACATCGGCGTTGGACAGGCCGGGCCCCATCAAATCTCTTTTCAGGATGAATGCAATTTCACCTTCCGCTTTGGGTTGGATCATGCTGTCTAGCGAAATTGACTCCCCTTCGTTGAAAACCATGGCGCTGGTCAGGTAGCCAAAGTCGGGCTGATGAACACCCAACATGTCCATCACTACTTTGCTGGTAACGCCAATCTTCTTGCCGATGATTCGTTCACCGGCCTCCAGGCGTCGCGCCATCAAGCGTTGTTGCACGTGGTATGCGTCTTCTATGCTCATTTCGGGATGACGTGCTGTCAGCGGTGCCACTGTTGTGCAGGCCTTCAGTGCCGCATACAACTCATCACCCAGAGTTTGAATCGTTGTTTGTTCCATAAGGGAGGCCTCAGATAGAACCCAGATTGAAAAATTCCTGCGCGTTGCTGGTGAGCACACGCTGTTTCTCGGCATCATCCAGTCGCGTGGATGTCGCCACCAATTGGCCGATTTGCTGCTCCCCCAGGGGGAACGGGTGGTCAGAACCAAGCATGACCCGCTGAGCGCCCATCACGTCCACCAACAGGCGCAGCGACCGGTCATCAAACACAGCGGAATCAACAGAAAACCGATCGCAATAACTGGAAGGAAGATTCGGGCAGTCTTGACGCACGATGTCGCGTTGCTTCCATGCGTTGTCCACGCGTCCCAGTGTGAAAGCAAAGGCACCGCCACCGTGTGCAAAACACAGCTTCAATCTCCGTGGCAGACGCTCGAAGGCTCCCGACAGGATCAGCGAAAGAATGCCCAGGCTGGTCTCCGCTGGCATGGCTACCAACCAGGGAAGCATCCATTTCTTCATGCGCCGGCTTCCGCCCATCATGTCCCAGGGATGGACCAGGAC
>CAIQYP010000393.1 GCA_903876045.1 uncultured beta proteobacterium
GGCATGACCATCATCCGCAACGTGCGCCAGGATGCGGACGACAAAGCGCTTTGGGGCGGCGGTGAAATTCTCGATCCAAACAACGGCAAAACCTACAAGACCCGCCTCAAGCCCGTGGATGGCGGTAAGACCATGGAGATGCGCGGCTATATCGGGTTCTTGTATCGCACCCAGGTCTGGCATCGCGTGGAGTAATCCAACCCGTAGGTGCCGCCCTCGCGGCACCCAAGAATAAAGTGAAGGAGTAGTGTGTGCGTAATGTTCGTAAAGTAGCCGTGCTTGGCGCCGGTGTCATGGGAGCGCAGATTGCTGCGCATCTGGTCAACGTCAAAGTGCCGGTGGTCCTGTTTGATCTCGCTGCCAAAGAGGGTCCGAAGAACGCTATCGTCACCCGCGCTGTCGAGGCCTTAAAGAAGCAGAAGCCCGCACCCTTGGGTGTGGCCGAAGACGCGGTGCTGATCCAGCAGTGCAACTATGAAGAGCACATGGATGTTCTTACCGGTTGCGACCTGATCATCGAGGCAATTGCCGAGCGCATGGATTGGAAGCTTGATCTCTACAAAAAGATCGCGCCCTTTATTGCGCCCCACGCCATCGTGGCCAGTAACACCTCCGGCTTGTCCATCACGAAGTTGAGTGAGGCCCTGCCGGAAGCCATCAAGCCACGCTTTTGCGGCATACATTTCTTCAACCCACCGCGCTACATGGCGCTGGTGGAACTGATCAACACGCCCACCACGCAACCCGAAGTGCTGGACGATCTGGAGACCTTTGTCACCCGCAACCTGGGCAAGGGCGTGGTGCGCGCCAAGGACTCCCCCAACTTCATCGCCAACCGAATCGGCATTGCCGGCATGTTAGCCACGATGAAAGAGGTGCAGAACTTCGGCCTTACCTACGACGTGGTCGACGACCTCACCGGCAAGAAACTGGGTCGCGCCAGTTCTGGCACCTTCCGCACCGCCGACGTGGTGGGCCTGGACACCATGGGCCATGTAATTAGGACGCTGCAGGACACACTGAATATTGAAGCCGACCCCTTCTATGCAAGCTTCGCCACCCCCGAAGTGTTAAAGACCCTGCTGGAAATGGGCAACCTGGGCCAGAAGGCCAAGGCGGGTTTCTTCAAGAAGGTCGGGCGCGACATCCTGCGCTTTGACTTGGCCAGCAAAGACTATGTGCCCGGCGGCGAGAAGGCCGACGAAGTCTATGCCCGCATGCTCAAAAAGCCGGCTGCCGAGCGCCTCAAACTCCTGCGCAATGCCGAAGGTGCGCAGGGCCAGTTCCTCTGGGCGATTTTGCGCAATAGCTTCCACTACGCCGCCATTCATCTGGCCGCAATTGCCGACAACGCCCGCGACGTGGACTTCTGCATGCGCTGGGGCTTTGGCATGAAGCAAGGCCCGTTCGAGCTGTGGCAGGAAGCCGGTTGGCTGGAAGTGGCCAATATGGTGAAGGACGACATCGATGCGGGTAAGGCCCTGTGCAATGCGCCACTGCCGGAATGGGTTTTCAAAGGCCCGGTGGCCGAGGCCGGCGGTGTGCATACGCCACAGGGCTCCTGGAACCCAACCAGCGGCCAGTTTGTGCCGGTGCGCCAGTTGCTCGTGTACAACCGACAGCACTTCCCCGAAAGCATACTGGGCGCCCAAGCTGCTGATGCCAAAACGGCAGGCAGCACCGTGCATGAAGACGAACACATCCGCCTGTGGACGCTTGGCACGCCCGGCGGTGCCGATGCTGATGTGTTGATCGCCAGCATCAAGACCAAGATGCACGCGATAGGACCCGGCGTGGTCGAAGGCTTGCTGCAGGCTCAAGAACTCGCTGAGCAAAACTACGATGGCCTGGTGATCTGGTCGCCGGACGACATGTTCTCTGCCGGAGCCGATCTGCAGGCCATGTTGCCGGCCTTCATGATGGGTGGCGTCAAAGCCATCGAAGGGGCCGAAGCCGAAATGCAGCAGGCCATGCTCAAGCTGCGCTATTCCAATGTTCCGGTAGTGTCTGCCGTACGCGGTCTGGCACTGGGCGGAGGGTGCGAATTGGCGGTGTATTCCAGCAAACGCGTGGTGGCAATGGAAAGCTATATCGGCCTGGTCGAAGTCGGTGTGGGTTTGGTTCCGGGTGCCGGTGGTCTGACCTATATCGCACGCCGTGCCGCAGAAAATGCCGCCGCCTCAACGGGCAAGGACTTGCTGCCCTTCCTGACCGAAGGCTTTACTGCCGCCGCCATGGCCAAGGTGGGCACCAGTGCGCTGGAGTCGCGCAAACTGGGCTATCTGTTGGACAGCGACGTGGTCGTTGCGCATAAGGACGAGTTGCTGTTCGTGGCCATCAATGAGGCGCGTGCCATGAGCGCATCGGGTTACCGTGCGCCGCACAAGCGTCACTTTCAAGTGGCTGGGCGCAGCGGCGTGGCCACCATCAAGGGTTCGTTGGTGAATATGCGCGACGGTGGCTTCATCAGTGCGCATGACTTTCACATCGCCTCGCTGATTGCTGAAGTGGTGTGTGGTGGGGATGTCGATGCCGGCACGCTGGTCAACGAAGAATATTTGATGACGCTGGAGCGCCGGGCCTTTGGCTCGCTGCTCAACAACCCCAAGACGCAAGAGCGGATCATGGGGATGATGTCCACCGGCAAACCTGTTCGCAATTGATAAAGCTACTGCGCAGCCCTCATGCGGCGTTGGGCGGTGCTCGGGATCCTCACGTACAGGGAGTACGTTCCGGTCCCTGCGCTCCGTCCGCCTTGCCTGAAGCCTGCTCGCTACGCTTTCTCAACCGCGAACTACGTTCGAATTGAATTGATTTGAAGGATTGTTATGAAACAACTACAAGACGCCTATATCGTTGCCGCCACGCGCACGCCCATTGGCCGCTCGCACCGCGGCTTCTTCCGCAACACCCGCCCGGACGATCTGCTAGTCAAAGCCCTGCAGGCCGCCATGGCGCAGGTGCCCACGCTGGACCCGCAATCGATTGAAGACCTGATCTGCGGTTGTGCCATGCCCGAGGGCCAACAGGGCCTGAACATTGCGCGTATCGGTGCGGTGCTGGCTGGTCTGCCTACCAGCGTTGGTGGGATTACCGTCAACCGTTTTTGCGCCTCTGGTCTTTCCGCCATCCAAATGGCGGCAGACCGCATCCGAGTGGGCGAGGCCGATGTGATGATCGCCGCCGGTGTGGAGAGCATGAGCATGGTGCCCATGACCGGCAATGCGCCATCGTTTTCACCGCTGATGTTTGCCAACAACGACAACATCGGCATTGCCTACGGCATGGGCCTGACCGCTGAAAAGGTGGCCAACCAATGGAAGGTGACGCGTGATGCGCAAGATGCCTTTGCCGTGGCATCTCATACGAAGGCTCTGGCCGCGCAGGCGCGTGGTGACTTTGCCGCCGAGATCACGCCGGTCGAGGTGGTGGATCGCAGCGCCAATCTGGAGAGCGGTGAGGTGATCGAAAAGCACCGCACCGTTTCAATGGATGAAGGTGCTCGCGCCGACACCACGCTTGAAGGTCTGGCCAAACTCAAAACGGTGTTCGCCGCGCGCGGTTCGGTTACGGCGGGCAACAGTTCACAAACCTCCGACGGCGCCGGTGCGCTGATTCTTGTCAGCGAAAAAGCCATCAAGCAATACGGCCTGACCCCGCTGGCGCGCTTTGTGTCTTTTGCCAGCAAAGGTGTGCCGCCGCACATCATGGGCATTGGTCCGATTGAGGCCATCCCTGCGGCGTTACGCTATGCCGGTTTGAAGCAGGACGATATCGACTGGTTTGAACTCAACGAGGCTTTTGCCGCGCAGTCCCTCGCCGTCATCAACACCCTGGGTTTGAACACTGACAAGGTGAATCCTTTGGGCGGTGCCATTGCCTTGGGCCACCCGCTGGGCGCTACCGGTGCCATGCGCGCCGCCACGGCCATCCACGCCCTGCATCGCAACAAGCTGCGCTACAGCATGGTCACCATGTGCGTGGGCATGGGCCAAGGGGCCGCAGGCATTTTTGAACGGGTGTAGATGTTGGCCCCCACGGTCGCCCACTTCGTGTGGCTTCCTGCCCCCCGAGGGGGCCGCGTTTTGCCTTGGGGCGGCCCGGCGGTAAAACCTTCCCTCGCCTAAACTGCTGCCATGGAAACTCATGCTTTTGACCAGGCCATAGCCCTAAAGCCCCTGTCAGATGGAGTCTGGCAGGCGCACACCCATCCGGCTTACGCTAACATGGTGGGGCCCTTTGGCGGCATTACGGCGGCGCAGGCGTTGCAGGCCGTGCTGTTGCATCCGCAACTTTTGGGCGAGCCGATTTCGCTCACCGTGAACTACTGCGCCGCAATAACCGATGGAGCCTTTGAGATTCATGCGCGTCCTGCGCGTACCAATCGAAGTACCCAGCATTGGTTAATCGAGTTACGCCAAACGGACGCCACGGTGATGACCGCCACGGCCGTTACTGCGTTGCGGCGCGAAACCTGGGGCGTGGACGAAGAGCCCATGCCCTACTGCCCACCCCCTGAAAACTGTCCGCTACCTGATACGCCTGCATCACTGCCTTTTATCAGGGCCTTTGAATACCGTCCGGTGACGGGACACTTGCCTGGCGTGTGGGATGGCAGCGGAGATACCAGCCTGTCGCAAATCTGGGTGCGCGATCAACCACCGCGCCCATTGGACTTTGCCTCGCTGGCCTGCATTTCGGATGTATTCTTTCCTCGCCTGTTTATTCGCCGCGCCACTCTGGTGCCGATCGGCACGGTGTCTATGACGGTGTATTTCCATGCCGGTAGCGTGCAGTTGCAGCGCACGGGTGCCGATTACCTGCTGGGTCAGGCCAAAGCGCAGGCCTTTCGAAACGGTTTTTTTGATCAGACCAGCCAGCTATGGGACCGTCACGGAGTCCTGCTGGTGACCACACACCAGATCGTCTATTACAAACAGTGATCCAATTCAGCCCTACTTACCAGATAGCACCATGCAAGACATATTGATCGATAGCACCGATGGCGTGATGACCATCACCATCAACCGGGCGGAAAAGAAAAACTCCTTCACCACCGCCATGTACAGCGCCTGTGCCGATGCTCTGGAGCAGGCCAGTGGCGATGCGACTGTGCGCGTGGCGGTGATCCAGGGGCATATTGCCGTGTTCAGCGCCGGCAATGACATTGCTGATTTCTTGAATAGTCCCGCGCCGGGTTTGAGCGCCCCGGTGCTGCGATTCTTGCGCGCCTTGGCTACCTTCCCCAAGCCACTGATCGCCGCGGTTTGCGGCCCCGCCGTTGGTATTGGCACCACCATGCTGTTCCATTGCGATCTGGTTTACGCAGGTGACAACGCTGCCTTCGTGATGCCGTTTGTGAACCTGGGTGTCTGCCCCGAGGCGGCGTCGAGCATTTTGACCGCGCAACTGATGGGCTATCACCGCGCCGCCGAAGCCTTGTTGTTGGGTGAACCCTTTATGGCCGAGGCGGCTCTGGAAGTGGGGCTGGTAAATCGCATCGTGCCCCCCACTGAGGCGAATGGCCTGGCCCAGGCGCAGGCGCGCAAACTGGCCGCAAAGCCTTTGAGTTCCCTGATCGAAACCAAGCGCTTGATGAAAAAAGGCCAGATGCAACTGGTGTTGGACGTGATTGATGATGAGGCGCAAAACTTCGGCCGCATGATGGGCGAACCCGCTGCGCGCGAAGCCTTTGGCGCCTTTATGGAAAAGCGCAAACCCAATTTTTCTAAGCTCTGATGGAAGCGCTACTTTTTTCTACTGGCGTAGTCGCCCTGGCCGAGATTGGTGACAAAACCCAGTTGCTCGCATTCATTCTTGCTGCACGGTTCAAGAAACCCGTGCCGATCATCGCAGGCATTTTTTGCGCTACCGTGGTCAATCACGGCTTGGCTGGTGCGCTGGGTGCCTGGATTACCTCGATGGTCACGCCGGATGTGATGCGCTGGGTGCTGGGACTGTCCTTTCTGGGCATGGCGGCCTGGACGCTGATTCCCGACCAGATCGAGGAAGAAGAAACCCAAATCGCCAAGCAGTTCGGCGTGTTTGGTGCCACGCTGGTGACGTTCTTTCTGGCGGAGATGGGCGACAAGACGCAAATTGCGACCATCGCATTGGCGGCTAAGTTCAGCGACCCGATTTGGGTGGTGGTGGGTACCACGCTGGGCATGTTGATTGCCGACATTCCGGCGGTGTTTGTGGGTGACCGGTTTGCCGCCAAGATTCCCCTGAAGCTGGTGCACGGCATTGCTGCGGCCATGTTTGCGGTGATGGGTGTGTTGGCTTTGCTGAACGTGGGCAATTTGCTTTAGCTTTTTCGCCTGCGTGGTGGCTCGGCATCAGGGTTGAGGCCAATGCCCTCATGGCGGGGTACCGCAAATCGGGCTTTGGCCTCAGCCCTGATGCCGCGTTGGGGTTTGGCTGGCAGGCATGCAAGGAATCGAATGCCTTGTGTCGCTTCAATGCGATTTGGTGTTGGGGTTTACTTGTTTCTTAATCGTGTAGACCGGCTTTGCCCCGGTTGGCCTTGATGCTTGACCGCTGACTTTTTCCTTCCAGCCTTCTGACTTTCGAGGCACGGGTCGGCTTGGTGGCGCGACGCACGCGGGGGGGCTTGGCCACGCTGTTGACTAGTTCGTGCAGGCGCGCGTAGGCGTCCAGGCGGTTCATGTCCTGCGTGCGGTGCTGCTGAGCCTTGAGGATGAGCACGCCGTCTTGCGTGATGCGGCTGTCGTGCAGGCACAGCAGGCGCTCTTTCACATCATCGGGCAGGCTGGAGGCATGAATGTCAAAGCGCAGGTGAATGGCGCTGGAGACTTTGTTGACGTTTTGCCC
>CAIQYP010000394.1 GCA_903876045.1 uncultured beta proteobacterium
ATAAGGTGGCTAAAAACCGCACGGGGCTATTCGTTATCCTTGAAAACAAACGGCCCGTTAGGCTCACTTTACGGCTATCTACATGCATTTGCAATTTATTAGCCGATATGTAAGCAATCTCGAGTCCCGAGAAGAAAAAGGAAAGCAACAGGGATACTATGATGATTACTGTGGTGACCATTATTTTTTATCCTTATCTATATCCTCAGGGCTATCAAGCTGAATGGTGCCCCTGATGTTGGTTATTTTATACTGTGTAAAATCTTCGTTCGAGGTGAGCCCATCACCAAAAATTATTTGCTTTTCGGTTTTAATCCTCACAAATTTATTGGTATAAATTTTATGATGGCCGGCATCCCAGAATAATTGCTCGGTGTTCAGCCTTTCACCTTTCTTGTTAAGTATACTCACGTTATTATCGGCTTCCATCATCTTTGTGTTTTCGTGCCGGATAGCGGAGTCGGCATCAAGATGCCCGTTAATATTTGCAGAATCATCGTAAAAATCAATATGAATACCCTTGGGAAATACAACGTAGGGATCTTTTTCACCACCATAGTTTTCAATACGTTTCGCAATAAGGTGAAATTTTGTTTTAGCCGAGTCGGTATAATAAATGGATGCGTTATCTTCCACATTTTGTGGAGTCTTATCAGTGGAAGTTAACAATGTAACGGTATCCATATTATTTTCACAAGAAGCCAAAGCAAGCAAGGCGCCCATCAAAAAAAAACAGCACAGAATATAATTGCCCTTTCGTGTAAACATAGGTGTCTTTACAAAACAAAGGTACAAAGAACTGCCATTACCTTCTCTTTTTGTTTTAAATCAGATATAACCCCAACGTTGATACTTTTATACATTTGCGGCAATAGTTTTTAAAATGAAGGGTAAGCTACTCTGTACTTTATACGCAATTTTTTATGCGCTTTTTTGTTCGGGTCAGGCCGATTCGGTGAAATCGCACCGTTCATTTTTTATTGAGCCTGAATTCCTTGCAGGCCGCATTGTTCCGAATTACCAGCAATACCCCCTTTCGAATGTGAAAGAAACCATGGCGCTCGATTTTGGTGTTTCGAATATCGATAATAAACCCTGGGCAAAATATTACAACCACCCTGATTTGGGTGTTTCCCTTATCTTCTCACAATTAGGCAACGAAAATGTTTTTGGCAATGAGATTGACCTGATGCCTTTTATATCGCTCAATACGACACGAAGATTAAAGAACACCTGGTTCTTTAAAATAAGTATTGGGGCTTCTTATTTTACGAAGCACTGGGCAACAAATGATAGTGCAAACAATGCCATCGGTGCGTCTTACACGTGGGCATTCAGGGTATTTCTTTATCGCAGTTTATGGGTTACTAAAAAAACCAATTTGCGCATTGGTGGCGGGTATTGCCATAGTTCGGACGGACATACACAACTGCCCAATTACGGGCTAAACTCGGCTTTACTTGGGTTAACCTTGCAATTCAATACAAATCCCCCGGACCCGGATTTTGTTTATCCGGAAAAAATAAAAGAGGAAATCCCGAAAACCTACTTTTTAACACTAAGAACCGGAATAGGATTTCATGAACGGGGCAGCCCGCAAGGACCATTCGGCTGCGCATACGGTGCCTTGACCTCCAGCACCGGCATGTCGCCTGTAAGTGACTGTGCGAACAAAGCATCCAAAGTTTCTGCATAGGATGGGTCTTCCGCCAATATAGGGCCGTACAGATGTTGCCGCTTGGAGTAGCGATTGTCTGTGCGCAGTTCCAGGCCTAGCAGGCGCACCAGCCTTTCGTTGCCTATCACGACATCGCTATGCGCATCGATCGACCAGTAGGCGGATTCGGTCCAGTCCAACACTAGTTCAGCCGCCTCCTGGGCACGGCGCAACTGCTGGGTACGTTGTTCGACCCGGTCTTCGAGTTTGATGTTGAGGCTGCGCACTTCTGCATCGGCGGCCTCAACCCGGACCAAGTCCTCCTTCTGCTTGGCGAACGCGTGACGCAGCGTGTCCTGCATGCGGCTCACGCCCTGCGCCAACAAATTGACTTCGTCATTGGACAAACCCCTCAGGTGCCAGCGCTGCAGTGCCAGTGGCTGGTCCAGATTGCCAGTGTCGCGCGAGTCCACAAAACGCGCAATTTTGCGAATGTGCCGCATCACGCGCCGCTCGGTCAGCAACAGCACAAAACCCGCCACCAACGTGATAAGCAGCAGGTTGGAAAAAAGCATGGCGCGGTACTTGTCAGCGAGATCGCTCTCCATAGCCGGTTGATTAATCTCGACTAACAAGCTGCCAATAGGTTGCACAGAATCCTGCGCTGCGCGCCGCCACTCCAAGTGAAATTCGCGCACCGCAGCCCCTGCAATGCGAGTCCCGAACGCCACTGGCTGATTGGCAATTCCGGTAACCGCCACATAGTTCACGCCACTGTGGCCAGCCAGGCCGCCAGCGGTCAGGCGTACAGCCTCCAGATTAATAGACCAGATGGCATCTTCCAGTGATGGCACCGCCACCGCTTCGATCTGGCTGAATTGCTGATCTATGGCTTTTTGCAATGTGCTGCGCTCACCCAGCATCTGAACGCCGGTAATGGCAAGCGCCACCAGTGCGGCGAAAACAGTGGTGGCAAGAGTGAGTTGCAGACTCAGATTGCGGGATTTATTCATGAAAAGTAAAGCACTACCCGCGTGCAGCGGTCAGGGGCTAAATGGACCGTCGGGCATGTACTTTTTCCAGATGCGTGCCAATTCCTTACTCTGGATCATCGCCTCCAACGCGCTATTGAGCGAGGGCAACATCTGCGCCGCGGCACTGCCTTTGGCGGCAATCAGGTGATAGGCAGGCGCACTTGCGTCTGACACAGCGTTGTGGAGCAGATCGGAGTCGCCCAGCAGATCTCGACCCAACTTCTTGTAGCCAGCAATGACCTCGAGTTCCTCTACAAAATAATCGCAGCGCCCGGCCTTGAGCTTGGCCATCATGCCCTCGTAGGTGTTGACGCCAAGATCGAGATCGGTAGCGGCGAGTTTGTAATGTTCATAGCTGGCACCCAACATGCCGCAACCCTTGTAATTTTTCAGATCGGCCACAACGCGAACCCGCACCGGTTTCTGCGCGCGATAGAAAACCTGTGGCGTCAGCGTGTTGTAGTGGCGCGAATACTGAAAAACCTTGGCCCGCTCGGCGCTGTAATAGGCGTCCATGGCAAAGTCAATCTTGCCTTCCTGCACCATCTGCAGGCAGCGCGCCCAAGGTAGATCGCCAATAAAGCGGATTTTGGTACCCAGGCGCGCGAAGGCGATAGTAAACGTGTCCACCGACGAGCCGGTGAAGGTGTTGGTTTTTGCGTCCTGGCTGTCACGCACCCAGTAAGTCCAGGGTGGCGGATCGGGGTCGGCGCAAATGCTTACCTCCTGAGCCCATAGCGGCAGCCAAGGCATGATCGCTGATGTCACCAGCAGGCCGCGCAGGTAGCGCAAAAGCCGCGGGCTCCAGTTAGCGTGTGGCATGGACGTCGGGTTAGAACGTTTCCCACTCATCCTCGGCGGCCTTGGCGCTAGATACCACAGCAGATTTGGCTGACGCTGCAGCAGTAGAGGTTGGCTTCGCTAGAGGGGTGGGCGCCCGGAGTTTAGGTGCTGAAGTCGGTTTGGATTTGGGTGCTAGTCTGGCTGGTCGGGACTGCGCAAGCGAAGGACCTGGCTTGTGCAGGTTCGGATGATGCCCGTGGTCCACCAGGGAACTGTGAACGTTTCCCGCCAGTTTGAACACCGCCACAACCTGCACCAAATCTTGTGCCTGCGCCTTGAGGCCGCTTGCAGCCGCAGCCATCTGCTCTACCAAAGCCGCGTTTTGTTGCGTAACTTGGTCCATCTGCGTAACCGCTTCACCTACTTGCGACACACCCAGCGACTGCTCGTTGCTGGCCGCGCTGATCTCGCCCATTATGTCAGTCACGCGTCGAATGGCGTCCACCACTTCGGTCATGGTGCTGCCTGCCTGGTCCACCAGCAAGGTGCCATGCTCGACGCGCTCGACGCTGGCGTTGATCAGGCTCTTGATTTCTTTCGCAGCCTCTGCGCTACGCCCAGCCAAAGATCGCACCTCACTGGCTACCACCGCGAATCCACGGCCCTGATCGCCAGCTCGCGCAGCTTCTACGGCGGCGTTCAGAGCCAAGATGTTGGTCTGGAATGCGATGCCATCAATCACGCTAATGATGTCGGAAATCTTGCGTGAGGCTTCGTTTATGCCCTTCATTGTGTCCACCACCTGCGTGACCACATCGCCGCCACGCATCGCTACGGTGGACGCATTCATTGCCAGTTGGTTGGCCTGGCGAGCGCTATCGGCATTCTGTTTGACCGTGGCGCTGAGTTCTTCCATGCTGGCGGCGGTTTGCTCCAGCGCGCTAGCCTGGCTTTCGGTGCGAGCCGAAAGGTCGTGGTTGCCCTGTGCAATCTCCGAACTTGAGGCCGCTACCGCCTCGGAGCCTTGGCGGACATTGGCCACCACCACAGCCAAGCGCGACTGCATCGAGTCCAAATTGCTTAACAAATCGCCCAGTTCATCCTTGCCATGCACTTTGACGAGGTGGGTCAGGTCACCATCGGCAATGCTGTGGGCCAGCGCAACGGCTTCCTTTACCGGCACAATCACGCTGCGCGGAATAACGTAGATCAGACCCAAGCCCACCAAGATGATGATGACGGTTGCCACTAGCATGGCGTTTTCTGCGGACGTCACGATCGTGGTTACTTTCTTTGCCGCGCCCGCTGTGCCATCCAGATTGAACTGGAGAATGGATTCCATGGCCGCGTAGGCCGCCCGAAAATCGGACGGACCCTTGTCGGCAAAGAGTCTGCGCGCCTTGCCCTGCTGCTCTTCCGTGCTGTCCGCCCCCTCCACCCCTGCCAAAGCCTCTTTGGCAACTTTGAAGTAGGCGTCGCGCTTGGCCTGGTAGGCGGCGTACAGTGCTTTTTCAGCATCGCCCTGAACCTTGCTTTCTTCGGTGTACGTGAGTAAGGTGGCGGCGTAAACTTCAGTGGCTTTAGCAAGCTCAGACTCTACGGTCTGAAGCTTGGCAGCGAACGAGGCGCTATCAGCGGGGTCACGCCCAGCCAGTCGGTCGCTGACCATCAGGTAGTGGTCGGCCACAAAGCCCTTCATGTGCCCCAGGTTCTCAATAGCCGGTATCCATGAACCCGAAACCTCACCGGACTCGTACTTCACCGATATGTTGCGATACAGCGAGTTGGCTGCACTAAGCACGGCGAGTAGCAGTATCAAAGCCAAACCTACCGTGATACGCGCCCGAATACCCAAACTATTGATGTTCATTGGACTTCCATGGAAAATTGGTCAGCAGGGATATCCAGCGAGATGATCGCGCAAATTGGTTTCCCAAATCGCATTATTTTTTTATAGAAGCCACCACGTGCGACATTTTGAAACATCCGCGCGCACACACATCACTATTTTCGAGCACGACTCAAAGCTGATTCGACCCGCTGCATATTTCAATTTGATGACAGATCTGGATGTCCGATGAGAAATGGGCACCTTTCGCCAAAAGTCAGCCTTTTCAGAGCGAACTCAATTGCCTGGAACTCTTAACATGAAGTTGGATTGCCGCACAGAAAACACGACATGGTCGCGGTGTGGGCATATTGGTTGGTCTCCCCAAACGGGGAACCTGCTGCCTTGGCCTTGTAACGCAAGCCATCTTTCACAATCTGTGATTTCGTAACCGGGGTACTCATTGCTTTGCTTCCTGAATTGCTGATCCCTGTTCTGTGTCTTGTGCTATGTCTTACCTGAGCCGGGCTTGCGTGGGTTCGAGATTGCATCTTCTCTCGCGGCCATGAGCGCCTTCTCCGCCCAAAGCTTCATTGCGACAGGACCACTGAACACCTCGGGTGGAGCTCGATAGTACTGAAGAGTCGCTATTTCACCTTCCTTCGGGTACGAGAAGATTGGCAACTCTCTCGCTAGGAAGTCGGGCGCTGTGGTGCCGTTTGCTTTGAAGTAGAGAGTGTTGTCGTGAACTGTCGCGATGAATAGGTCATCGCAGTAGATGTAGATGCCACCGAACATTTTGCGCGTACGGAGAGCACCCAGCCCATCCAAGAGGGTGAGGACGTTGTCCAACATTTCCAAAGTAGATGTCATGCGACAAGATGTCTCTTTGCTTGGCGCCCGAAGGAGAGTTGCCGTCGCTGTGACGCCTAACGTTTGACGCAACGGGTCGGCGAAGGCCGAAGGCCGGAGCGCACCTGCAAGCGCAACTTGCAGGCGGTCCGATTGACGGAGGGGTTGGGCGTCATTACCAGAAACGCCACCAAGGTCTGGATTCTGCAGACGCGGGGCCCTCTATAAGAACTTCAAAGCCTTCGTAGTCAATGCCAGGAATGTCTTCATCGTGCTTGAAACCGATAATTTCTTTGGCAGCATTTAGTGGGATTTCGAAGTAGTGGTCAACGCCCGCCTTTTCGCCCCCATCTGCCTCTTGCGCTTCTTTGTGCTCCGCAGCCATGGATTCGAACTCGCCCGGCAGGGCACCAGAAGTTTTTAAGTGAATTGGGCCATTTTCACCAACATGTTCCGCACGCCATACCTGATTTCCGGCGGCCCAATACTCAACGGAGCTGAACATCACATGCTCCTCGATTGAGCATGCGACCACGGGAAAGTGTTCAGACAACGGTGCCAGAATCTTCGGCTGAAGGAAGCGGCTGTCGCACCCACGGGCAACGATGAGAAACCAATTTGTGGGGAGCTCGTAGCTTGATAGCGGTTTGCGCGCGTACTCGCACGCCTCTCCAGATCGGAGGTAACCGAGCTGTCGAAGTGCCTCATCCGCACTGGAGGTTGGAACCGCAATCCAGGATAACGAGTAGCCCATGTTATGACGTCCAACGTAATGTCCAGAGCACACAAAAGTGCTCTAGGAATTGGAAACCGCTCCATAAGCTGGCCATCAAGTCCTCCTGAAAGTGGCTTACAGCCACACTTTTACTGCTATTAGACTTTGTTAAATGGATATCGATATTCTGGCAGACCCGGCATCGCATCTGGGCGCTGATTCATGACTACCGCGAAAATTGGATGAATGCGACCAATGTCCAGTAACGCTGCAACCCGGGTCCACGTTCCTCTCCATTGCAGACGTTGACTTTTGAAAGTCGGCCTCACTGATCTCCACTGGAATGTTGAAGGTAGACATTCGATTTGATCAGCAGCCTGACGTTCGCTACGGGTGGGCAGGCAGTGCCGCAGAGGCACCTTCACAGGAAGCTTCTTACAGCCTCAACGCCTACCATCAGCGTAGTGCGAGTGCCTTTTCCCACAGGTCTTGGCTTGCCACCGAAGGATACCAGCGCTCAAACTGTGAACGCCAACCTTCCAGTGGCTGGGGTAGAGGGTGGCGAGGGTCTTCACTAAGTGAGTAGGCCATGCCTTCCATGAACCATGTTGGCGTAAATAGAAGGGCGTGCCAGCTTCCGATGTTCTCCATCTGAAGGTGATGGATCAGTTCGTGTCTAGCGAAATGTGGGTGCCATCCTCGCGGACCAATGACAATCCCAAAAGTTCCAAGGTGGTACGCGGCGTTGCTTGTGAAGCCAAAGCTCTTCGCACAGTGCGCAGACGAGCAGAAAATGTATCTAGGAACCTGCTCAACCCTTCTGATCCGAGACTCTACGAAGCTGACTGATTCGTCGCGAAGAACCCGAGCTTGATCTAGCTTTGTCAGGTCGTCGATGCAGATGTTCCCTTCGGTGCATTGGACTCCGGCGAGTTCAGGGGCGAGAACGCGAATCGGTTTGAATGCTGCCCAAGTCACAAGCGGGAGTGCGGACAGAGTAGCGAGTACGAGTGCTGGAAGCGGTAAGCGCATTTCGGTTCCTCTGATGTCAAACGTGATGTCCAGAGCACCAACAAGTGCTCGATAAAGGGGCTGATGCTCGACATTCTGGCAGACCTGGCAAGGCCGGTGGGTGCTCAATCATGTCCACAGACTATATGAGCTGAAGTGGACCCCAGAGTCAGGACCGACTTGATGGCAGTTTAAGTTGCACTTGACTTCTCGCAGCTGGACGGCGCTGCCCCGGTTTTTGCAATTGGTATTGCTGGCTCAATCTCAATCCTGACTTCCTCGAACTCAGTCCC
>CAIQYP010000395.1 GCA_903876045.1 uncultured beta proteobacterium
CTCTACATCCGCGAGGAGGATATTCCAAAAGGTGCTAAGACGTTGCCCTACATGTGCATTCATATCTATCCGGATCAGACGGCCGAGATTACCTATGGATTGGGTACGCCCCCACCAACACCACGTGGCGCGGCCATTTTGAAGGAGCATGGCGAATGATTGATGAAGTTAAGGCACTGTTGGCCTGCACTCGTGATGTACCAAACTGCCAGTCAACTCACGTGCAAGATTGCAGCGACGTGGTGAATTTGAGCGTGTACTTTGATGGAACTGGCAACAACAAAGATGCAGATGACTCCAAGAAGCGTTGGAGCAATAGTGCACGAATGTACGAGTCAGCAGTTCGCCGCAAAAGCGCCACCAACCATGTTGTCTACGTTGCGGGTATCGGAACCAAATTGGACTATCCAAAACGCAGTAGTTTTGCTGCCGCCATGCAAGATTCGTCGGTACTTGGTGGTGGTCTTGGTTTTGGCGCAGATGCGCGAATTGGCTATGGTCGTGATGGCGTAGAAGATGGCATTCGCCAGGCTTTCGATGCTTTTGCGAGCCGCAGTGAAGCCACAGCACAAGGTGAAGAAACCTCCTGCAAAGCCCAAGGCGAAGGCGACGTAGCCAGTGCCATTGGCAAGCACCGCTTGATCAAGGTAATCAATTTCTACCTATTTGGTTTTTCACGCGGTGCATCGCTGGCCCGGGCATTTGCCAATGACTTAGTCGCCAACTGCATCAAAGACAAGGATGGGGGCTCGCTCTATAAGCGCGAGGGTGGCGAACCCATCCCCATGCGGATTGTGTTCATGGGCTTGTTTGACACCGTGGCGTCGTTTGGCGCACCTGCAGCCAACCTGAACACCAACATTCGCTTGGGCATTCCCAACGAGGTAGAGCAATGCGTGCACTTCACTGCAGCACATGAGTTGCGTTTTAGTTTTCCGCTGGAATTGGCGCAATCGGCCGCAGGGGCTGCACCCAATGTGCGTGAGACGGTTTACCCCGGCGTGCACTCGGATGTGGGTGGTGGCTACGAACCTTCTGGCCCAGGCGATGCACAAGGCATTACCAACAATACGGCGCGCATTCCCATGCGCGACATGATGCAAGAGGCGGTGTGCAGTGGTTCGCCAATGGTCTCGTATACGGATCTAGCCGTAGACCCCAAGGTTAAGGCACTGTTTGACGAACGTTACGCCATCGCCCCCGAAACCCAAGCGGCCTACAGCGCCTACATGGGCGTCGCCGGGGCCATTGGCTCCATCCAGCAAACGGTGGACATCCACCTCAAGGCGCTGTACGCAGTGTGCGGCACGCTGCATCGTCAAGGTCAGTTACGTCAGTTGGCCCCACGCTACAAAGATTTAGTAGACGAAATGGAAATGCGCGTTCGCTCTGCGCAGCCCCAGTTCGGTGACCGCGAGAGGCCAGACATGCTCAAGCAACTGGACCCGTGGCGCGTTGATGCGTGGAACGAAACCGCGCCCCCGGCGGTAGTGAACTATGTTGCACGCTATGTTCACAATTCCAAGCTGGATGTGTCAGAGCCATCGAGCTACTTCACTCCGCGCGTCTTGCACGAACCGCGTCAGACATGAGTAGCGGCCACTGATCTGCGCCTAGTGCCATGACAAATGGGTTTGATTATGAAACCAGTGTGCGTATTGAAACCCACTCTGGCGACATCCACCACCATTGGCGTGATGGACAAACAGAAAGCCAGCTGCGTCACATCATTGCTGTAGCAATAGGTGAAAGCTTGCAAGTTGAGAGCAGCGAACGCAACGAGTTGGTCATGGCTACGTGCTGAACTGGTACACGGTGCCCAGCGGCTCCCTGCATGTGACCTTTGATGCCAAGAGCAATCCGGACGAGGTGACAGTTCGTGGTTTGGAAACCCAGTGAATCCGTTTTCCATTGAGTTTGATCCGTGTAAGCGCACGCAAGTTGCATGACTGAAATTGCTACCGTCGCTCTCCATCAGTTGCGGAAACCCACATGTCGCCTGTCTGAGTCAACGGTTCTAATTGGCAACACCCAATCACAAGCCAAACATCATCACACCCAAGCGCACTCGCAGGTGAAATGGCGCAGGTACTGCGGTTGCTTGGTGATCCTCACCCCCCGGATGCTCGCGGCCTTTTGCTTCACTTCTTCAATCACTTCGGCCGCGTAGTCAAAATGACTTTGGGTGTACATACGCCGGGGGAAGGCCAGCCGCACTAACTCCATGCTGTGGTAGGTCTCGGTTCCATTGGCCAGGCGCTTGCCGAACATGACCGAGCCGATCTCGACCCCGCGAATGCCGCCTTCCAGATACAGCGCGTTGCACAGCGCCCAGGCGGGGTAATGTTCGACCGGCATATTCGGCAACACCGTCTTGGCATCGATATAAACCGCATGACCACCGGTCGGTTTGACAAAGCTGACGCCCGCGGCTTCCAGCCGTTCACCTAAGTATTCGGCAGTGCGAAGGCGGTAGCGCAGGTAGTCTTCGTCCATGCCCTCCACCAGCCCCACGGCCAGCGCTTCGAGGTCGCGCCCGGCAAGGCCACCGTAGGTAGGAAAGCCTTCCATCATGATCAACCCATTGCGCACCGCATCCATCCATTCCTCGCTGCGCAACACGATGAAGCCGCCGATGTTGACCATGCCATCTTTCTTGGCACTCATGGTGCAGCCATCGCAGTACGAGAACATTTCTTGCACGATCGCTTTGATGGGGGTGTTCTCGTAGCCCGGTTCGCGCATCTTGATGAACATCGCGTTTTCCGAGAAGCGGCAAACATCCATGATGAACGGTTTGCCGTATTTCTTGAGCAGCGCAGCGTAGGCGCGAATATTGGCCATCGACACCGGTTGCCCGCCACCGGTATTGTTGGTCACGGTGATCATGCCGAAGGGGACGCGATCGCCTTTTTCCTTAAGCACTGCCTCGACTCTGACCAAATCGATGTTGCCCTTGAACGGATAGATCAGCGCTGGCTGCAGGCCCTCGGCGATCACCAGATCCACGGCTTCGACGCCCAGGTATTCCAGGTTGGCTCGGGTGGTATCAAAGTGGCAGTTGTTGGGCACCAGATCGCCCTTTTTGCAAACCGCCGTGAACAATACTTTTTCCGCAGCACGTCCCTGGTGTGTGGGCACAAAGAACTTCATGCCGGTGATGTCCTGAATCACCGCCTCAAGACGGTAGAAGCTGCGTGCACCGGCGTAACTTTCATCACCCTCCATGATTGCGCCCCATTGCTTGGAGGACATGGCACCCGTGCCGGAGTCGGTCAGCCAATCGATCAATACGTCCTCTGCGTGCAGCTTGAATACATTGAGCTTTGCCTCTTCCAGCAATCGCACCCGCTCTTCGCGTGTGGTCATGCGGATGGGTTCGACGCTCTTGATACGGAAGGGTTCAATCAGGGTTTTAGGCATGGTGTCTCGGGATTGTTTGCTTGAAGCCGTGAAAGGTATCACCGCCGAAAACACCGTGGTGTCGGGTATTTCCAACACATGCCAGATATCTATTGGTTCATTGCGGCGCAGCGGGTTCTGCGCACACAGAGCTAAAGAGCCTTCACCATAAAAACGCTGTGTGGGTCTTCAACGTAGTCCGCAAACGGCCCGCAATAGGCAAAGCCGTGGCGCGCGTAAAGGGCGCGCGCCGCTGCAAAGGCGACGACGGGACCGGTTTCCAGATAGAGCTGCGTGTAGCTCCTGCTGTGGGCCACGGCGATGATGTCCTCCAGTATTTTTGCCGCCACGCCTTTGCGCAAATGCGTCGCAACCGTGCGCATGGACTTGAGTTCGGCCTGGGTCGAGCTGAGTTCTTTCAGCGCACCACAGCCCAGTATTTCATCGCCTTCCCAGGCCGACCAGAACGTGATCTCGGGTTGGCGCAAACCTTCCAGGTCCAGCGCAAACACGCACTCGGGCGGCGAGTGCTCGAACATGTTTTGGCGGTGTGCTTCCAGCAGCGCGATTGTCTGCGCGCCACGCAGGTCATCGGTTTTGACGGTGATGGCATGCATGGGTGAAACTTAGACCACCGGCCGGATCGGCTGCTCCAGATAACGCGCCACAAAGGCGCCCACACAGGCCTCGGGCAGGTCCAGCCAAACGGTGTGGCCGCTGCCCAGCGCGGCCTGCACCGGCTCACCATCCACGTTTTCCATACGTGTGATCTGCACGTCGAAGTTGCCCTTGGGGTGGATGATTTCCAGCTGATCGCCCACCGAGAACTTGTTGCGCGCATTCACCTGCACCAAGCCGCGCGCCGCGTCAAAGGACACGGCATCACCCACGTAGAGGCTGCGGCCGGATTCGGAATAGCCGCGCAAGTAGTTTTGCGTGGCCTCAGGGGTGTGGCGCTGGAAGAAGCCGGAGGTGTAGCCCCGGTTGGCCAAGCCTTCGAGCTGACCAATCAGCGCCGGGTCCATCTCGCGCCCGGCAACTGCATCGTCTATCGCCTTGCGGTAGGCCTGGGCGGTGCGGCTCACGTAGTACGGGCTCTTGGTGCGACCTTCGATCTTGAGCGAGTCGATACCGATGTCCACCAGACGCTTGACGTGCTCGATGGCACGCAGGTCTTTGGAGTTCATCACGTAGGTGCCGTGCTCGTCCTCCTCCACCGGCATGTAGCTGCCGGGGCGCTGGCTCTCTTCCAGCAAAAAGACCCCCGCCGGATGCGCTGAGGCGGCCTCGGCTGGAGACATATCCTGCTGCTTGCCACAGCCCGAGGAGCCGCAACCCGGCGACGCCAAGCCTTCCGCACCCGCAGGCAAGTCCATGCCCTGCTCACGCGCCCGGGCGGCGGCGGCAGTCAGGATGTCGCCTGACGAATCTTCCACGCCTTGCATGGTTTTGTAGTCCCAACGGCAGGAGTTGGTGCAACTGCCCTGATTTGCATCGCGGTGGTTGAAGTAGCCCGACAGCAGGCAGCGGCCCGAATAGGCAATGCACAGCGCACCGTGCACAAATACTTCCAGTTCGGTGTCCGGGCACTCCTGGCGGATATGGGCCACCTGATCCAGCGAGAGTTCGCGCGACAGGATGACGCGGGCAACGCCGACGCTCTTCCAGAACTTCACAGACGCCGAATTGACCGTGTTGGCCTGCACGGAGAGATGGATTTCCATCTCAGGCCAAGCCTCACGCGCCATCATCATCAGGCCAGGGTCGGACATGATCATGGCGTCGGGCTTGAGCGCGATTACCGGGCTCATGTTGGCCACATAGCTCTTGAGCTTGTTGTCGTGCGGGTAGATGTTGGACACCAGATAGAACTTGTTGCCCAGTGCGTGGGCCCGGTCGATGCCCTGCTTCAAGGTGGCCAGTTCACCAAAGTCGTTGTTGCGCACGCGCAGCGAATAGCGGGGTTGGCCGGCATAAACAGCGGTGGCGCCAAAGGCAAACGCGGTCTCCAGCATGGTGAGTGAGCCGGCGGGGGCGAGGAGTTCAGGGGTCTTGACTTGCATAGCCTCCATTATCCCGGCGCGCCGAACAGGTGAAAATGCGCTGTATCAAGCGAACCCTTGGCTACGCACCACACAGACACACTTAATGAAAAAACACCTCACCATTCTGACCGGCGCCTCGCGTGGCATGGGCTTAGGCCTGGCCAAACAGTTGCTCAACGCAGATGCCCTGCTGCTGTGCATCTCACGCAAGAGCAACAACACCCTGGCGCAACAAGCTGAGGACTGCGACGCGGAGTTGCTGCAATGGCAGGCGGACTTGAGCGATGCCGCGCCGGTGGCGCTGCGCTTAGGCGAGTGGCTGGCCGCACGCAGGTCGGATGAACTGGCCAGCGCCACACTGATCAATAACGCGGGCTTCATCTCGGATTTGACGCCCTTGCGCGCGGGACAGTTGGACGATCTGGCGCGTGCTCTGCGCGTAGGTTTGGAAGCGCCCATGCTGCTGTGCGCCGCGTTTCTGGGCACCACCCAAGGCTGGACTACGGTGCCACGCAAGGTGCTGAATATTTCTTCCGGGCTAGGCCGCCGCGCCATGGCGTCATCTTCGGCCTACTGCGCCGCCAAAGCAGGCATGGACCATTTCACGCGCTGCTTGGCATTGGAAGAAAATCATGTGCCGAATGGCGCCGCCGTATGTTCGTTAGCACCCGGCGTGATTGACACCGACATGCAAGTGCAATTGCGTAGTGCCAACGCCACGCAGTTTCCAGACCAGGACGCGTTTGCGGCCCTGCATGAAAAAGGCCAGCTAAGCAGCCCTGCCGATGCGGCAAGACGCTTGCTGGCCTATCTGAACCGGCCCGACTTTGGTGCCGAGCCGGTGGCAGATGTGCGGGCTTAACTGCCCCCACGCACCACACCACTAAGAGCCTGGGTGGCTGAGCCCCCCCCGGACACAGGTTTACAGACGTTCGAAAATTACCGCGATACCTTGACCGCCACCGATACACATGGTGGCCAGACCGTAGCGGCCGCCAGTGCGGTGCAGTTCATAAACCAGCTTGGTGGCAATGAAAGCGCCGGAGCACCCGATGGGGTGACCCAAAGCGATAGCGCCGCCATTGGGGTTGGTCTTGGTCATGTCGAGTTCCAGACCACGGGCCACAGCGATGGCTTGTGCTGCAAAGGCTTCGTTGGCTTCGATCACGTCCATCTGACCCAGTGTCAGGCCAGCCTTTTTCAGGGCCAGCTTGGTTGCGGGGATGGGGCCTTCGCCCATGATTTCGTTGGGCACACCGGCAATCGCGTAGGACACCAGGCGGGCCATGGGCTTGTGGCCAGCAGCAGCAGCTACAGCGGCATCAGCCAGCACGAAGAAGGCAGCGCCGTCGTTGATGCCAGACGCATTGCCTGCAGTCACCGAGCCGCCTTCTTTCTTGAAGGCAGGCTTGAGCTTACCCAAAGATTCCATGGTGGTTTCTGGCTTGCAATGCTCGTCGGTGTCAAACACTACGTCGCCCTTGCGGGTCTTCTTGACGATCGGGACGATTTGCGATTTGAAACGGCCTTCAGCAATGGCAACACCGGCACGGCGATGCGATTCCACCGACAGCGCGTCCTGGTCTTCGCGGCTGATGTTCCACTTGGTGGCCAGGTTTTCAGCAGTGACGCCCATGTGGCCGACGCCAAACGGATCGGTCAGGGTGGAAACCATGGTGTCGATCATCTTGCTGTCGCCCATGCGTGCGCCATTGCGCATCGCTGCGGACAGGTAACCCGCGCGGCTCATGACTTCAACGCCGCCGCCGATGCCGTAGTCGCAGTCATTCAGCAGAATGTTTTGCGCGGTGGTGACGATGGCTTGCAGGCCGGAAGAGCACAGGCGGTTCAGCGCCATGGCGACCGATTCCTGCGACAGGCCGGCCTGGATGGACGCAACGCGCGCCACATAAGGGAAACGGCTTTCCGTAGGGATGGTGTTACCCACGGTAACGTAATTGATAGCCTTGGGGTCCACGCCGGAGCGGGACACAGCTTCCTTCATAACGGTGCCAGCCAGTTCGCAAGGCTCAATGTCAGCCAAGCCTCCGCCGAAAGAACCAATGGCCGAACGGGCAATGCCCAAAACTACTACATCACGCTTGCTCATACTGTATGTCTCCTGGTTACTAGAAATCTATGGTGCCGTGTAGGGCTCGTGGGCGGAATTTTTAACCAACATCCGTACCACTTCCTTACAAAGCACAAGTCTACCCTTCTGCTTGAAAGCCACCGGCGCGCAACGTAATCACCAGCGTATCGCGGTGTCCACCCGGCTGCAGCGGCTGGATCGGGGTTGATTCGTGAACGACGCGCGCATCGTCCAGCAAGAGCACCGACCAGGGCTCCGCCAGTGTGAAGCGCTGACCATTGGGCCCTTCGGCATCAAACACACGCGTCTCACCGCCTTTGATGCCCGTGCGCGCCACCATAAACACGGCCACCATATCGACGCCATCCCGGTGCGCGCCTTCCGGCGTTGGGCGACCGATGCCGTCGGTGGTATCAATTCGAAACTGGTGCGCCTCGACAAACCAGGTCTGCGCGCCTTTCAGCCCGGAGCAAATCCGGCCCAGCCAGGCCAGCAGTTGCGACCAGGCAGGCTGCCCTACCAAGCCAGCGTCCATTGGTTCAAAGTGGCGCTCCAGGCCGCCGTGCAGCGCGTTGTATTCCAACGGTTGCCAGTGCGCGCGGTGCGCAACCTGCTGAACCGTGCCGTCGTTCACCTCAAAACAGCTATGACGACGACGGCGGTAACGCCCACCATCACGCAGGTAGTTGTCCGGGGGTAGATCATTCCAGCCGGGACACCAGGCCATCAGTTCGGGCAAGGCCACGCCCGCTAGTTGCGCCACCGAGGACGCGCCCAAAACGGCATAGCCTTGGCGCTTTAAAACAGCCCCCAGCGCTTGCACATCAGCGAGCGCGGGAGGGGGAAACGAAAATGTCATGGGTCAGGTACCTAATCAAGCAGGGCACAATTATCGTTTGCCAGCACAGCGCACTGGCAACCCGAGCATTGGCAAATGGGTGACCTGCATCAAGGAAGCAGCCCAGGTCAACAGCTATGCTACGCGCCTGATTTGGAGAGACCGCAATATGAATACCGCCACCCTGGACCGCACGCCCGTGCAATGGAGTCCCTCCCTTGGCCTGGAGATGCCTGTGATGGACGATACCCACGAGGCCTGCGTCGAACTGCTGGCTGAGGTGGTATTGGCACCCGACGAAACACTGCTCTCGCGCTGGGCCCTGCTGATAGACCACACCCAGGAACACTTTGACCGCGAGGACGCGTGGATGGCCCAAACCGGCTTTGCCGCTGGCAACTGCCACGCCACGCAGCACAGCGTCATCCTGCAGGTGATGCGCGAGGGCGGCAAACGCGGGCTGATGGGTGAGCTCGATCTGGTGCGCCAGATGGCTTATGAACTCGGCCTCTGGCTGGCCAACCATATCCAGAGCATGGACGCCGCACTGGCCCTGCATTTGCGATCCGCCGGTTTTGATCCGGTGACCGGCACCGTCAATAACCCGCAGGCCTTTGCCGGGGAAGAAATTCATGGCTGTGGTGGTGGCAGTTGCGGCACCTCTGACAGCGAGGCCGAGAAGTCGGTCAGTTGCTAGTTTCATGGCCGGCATGGATGAACCACAACCTGACCTGCGCCACCGTCCGCATGAAGACATACAGGCGCTGATAACCGGCACACTGTTTGTAGCCCTGGGTGTGGTGATGTTCGGCCGCACGGGCTTGATTACCGGCGGCACGGCCGGCATTGCCTTCCTGATCCACTACGCCACGGGCTGGAATTTTGGTCTTATTTTCTTTTGCATCAACCTGCCGTTTTATGGCCTGGCGTACAAGCGCATGGGGTTGCAATTCACGCTCAAAACCTTTGCCTCGGTCGCCTTGCTGGCCACCATCAGCAATGTGCTGCCACAGCTGATTTCGCTGGGCACCATCAACCCGGTATTCGCCGCCGTAACCGGTGGCCTGCTGATGGGCACAGGCATGCTGATTCTGTTCAGGCACCGCGCTAGCCTGGGTGGTTTCAATGTGCTGGTGCTGTATTTGCAGGAGCGCTTTGGCTGGCGCGCCGGGCTGATCCAGATGGGACTGGATTGCACGATTGTGATTCTGGCTTTTGCACTAACCGATTGGTGGCATATCGCCTTATCGGTACTGGGCGCTGTGGTGCTGAATCAGTCGCTGGCTATTAACCATCGCACCGGACGCTATGTGACCATCTAGGTATTTGTGCTCCTGCTTTTGTGCCTGCCGGAACGTGCATTGGCCGGGGCCTCATGGTGCGGGTACGCACAAATCGGCTCTGACCAACGCCCGCCCCGACGAGTCGTTGCTTGAAAGAAGCCTGCTCTGTCGCTCAAGTAACCGATGACCATCTTTTAGGTCATTACCATGCACACTTCCCCTGCTTTTTCACGGAGTGCCCATGTCTTCTGTCGCCCAACTTGTAAACCACCAAATCCGTCTGGCCGCACGTCCGGTTAGCCTGCCCAAAGACAGCGATTGGGCGCACACCAGCGAACCTGTGGCCGAGCCGGACAACGGCGGCGTGCTGGTGCAAACGCTGGCGCTGTCGCTGGACCCGGCCATGCGCGGCTGGATGAATGAAGGCAAGAGCTATATCGCGCCGGTGGGCATTGGCGAGGTGATGCGCGCTGGCGGTGTGGGCCGGGTGCTGGCCTCACGAAGCGAGCACTTCCAAGTGGGCAACATGGTCAGCGGCCCTTTGGGCGTTCAGGAATATGGCAGCTTTGGGGCGGAGACCATCCAGCGCGGCGGACTAACCAAAATCGACCTGCGCCTGGGCAGCCTGACCCAGTGGCTGAACGTGCTGGGCATGCCGGGCATGACCGGCTACTTCGGGTTGATGGACATCGGCCAACCCCAACCCGGCGAGACACTGGTCGTTTCCGGTGCAGCCGGTGCAGTCGGGCAAACCGTGGGCCAACTGGCCAAGATCAAGGGCTGCAAAGTGGTGGGTATTGCCGGAGGCCAAGCGAAATGTGACTGGGTAGTGAATGAACTTGGCTTTGACGCCTGCATCGATTACAAAGCCGGGCCCAACGCTGTGCGCAATGGCCTGAAGGCGCATTGTCCGGACGGCGTGGACATTTACTTTGACAACGTGGGCGGCGAGATTCTGGACACCGTGCTGACACGCATCCGCCGCAAGGCACGCATCATCATTTGCGGTGCCATCAGCCAGTACAACAACACGACGGCCGTGCAAGGCCCGAAAAACTACCTCAGCCTGCTGGTGAACC
>CAIQYP010000396.1 GCA_903876045.1 uncultured beta proteobacterium
CAGAAAGTCGTAGTCACTGGACGCTGGGTTGAACGCTGCACCGGTGGCTGAGCCAAACAACTCCAGATGCAGCACACCGTGCGTCTGGCACAGGGCAGCGATGTGGGGGAGTTGTGGGAGCAATGAGGCGTGCATGGACGAATTATCAGCCAAGCAATGCACCAACGGATGCGCGTACTTTGGTCAGCGGTGCACCTGAGGCTGTGGCCGTCACGATGGCCTCAAAAAACATGTTGCCGTCGATGTCGTTGTTGACGGTGTTGTCGGTCTGGCTGAAGGCAATGGTGATGCTATCGGCACCGGCGCTCAGCGCGTTCTGCGTGGCCTCGGCGGCTGCGAGTTCTTTGGCGTGGGCAATCGCGGCGTCCACGCCGGCAAAGTCTTTCGGCCCGCCCTTGGTGTAGACGCGGAAGGTGCCGCGCACGGGTTGCGTCACCGTGATGTGAATACGCTGTGACACCTCACCCAGCACCGCGCCTACCGCGTTGGCGACCTCGGCAAACGGCGGCACCCGGAGTTGCATGCCGAGCGCTTCAGCCACCGCCGGGTAGTAGCTGGAAGCCGGTGCGCCCACGGCCACCAAGGGCATGTCGGGAGCGAACTGCAGCGAGAAAACCGAGGAGCTTTGCGCACTGGCGCTGGCCGCCTGATCCCTGGTTTGGTTGCCGGTCGGACTGCGCCCCTGCAAGGCCATTTGTGTCAGCAGCGCCGCCATATTGCTGGCGCGGTCCTCATTCATCTGGCCGGCGTCGTTCAGCCCGGCTTCAATCAGTTTTTGGCAAATGGTGGACAGCACCAGATCCACCACCTGGCGCGAGGGTGCCACTGCATCGCCCAGGGTCCAGGTGCCCAGACCGTACATGTAGCGCATCTGCCGTGCCCAGACGCGTGCAGCCAACGTGGCCGCCGCCTGGCTCCAGTGCGTGGCCATGCCCAGCACATGCGCGGCATCACTGGGCGTGAAGCCGCTGTAAATCGCCAGGCCCTTGCGCTCCAGCCGTGCCAACGCGCGGGACAACGCGCGGTCTTCGATATTGCTGCGCTCCAGATCCACCGGCCCTTTGGCCAGACGTTCCCAGGCACGTAGTTCGTCATCGGGCAGGCGACTGATCAGCGCTTCGTCGCTGTGCAGGCGTAGCGCAAAACGTATCTGGCTGCCATGTGGCGATTCATTTTGTTGGCGCTCCAGCACCGGCAACACTTCCGGGTGTTCATGCGCCAATAGGCTGATCGGCACCACGCGGCGCGGCCCGATGGCCAGGCCCTTGCCGCCCAGAAAGCGCACTTCGCTGTCACCACCCAGGCCAATCGAATAGACCTTGACCGCTTCCACCATGGGACGCCAGTCGCCGATCAGGGCGCCGTCCACACTCAGTTCTGGCCGGCCGTTGCGCACCACGGCAATATCGGTGGTGGTGCCGCCCATATCGGCGACGATGGCGTTGGCCACGCCGCTCAGGGCGCAGGCACCAATCACGCTGGCGGCAGGGCCACTCAGCACCGTGCCGACCGGGCGCGCCAGCGCGCTGGCGGCATTGATCAGCGTGCCATCGCCCTTGACGATCATCAGCGGTGCGTCAATCTTGCGGGTGTGCAGGGTGCGCTTGACCGAATCGATCAGCGCCTTCACATGCGTAATCATGCGGGCGTTGAGCGCCACCGTCATGGCCCGGCGCGGCGCGCCCAGGCTGCTGGCCAACTCGTGGCCGCAGGTGACAGGCTTATCGGTCAGCTCGGTGACCCACTCGCGCAACTGCAACTCATGTTGCGGATTGCGCACCGCAAAGCTGGCAGAAATCGCAAAGGCGCTGACCCGTGGCGCATGCTTGAGGATGGCGGCTTTGGACGCCTCTTCGTCCAATGGTGTGATGGCGTTGCCGCCCGCATCGTGTCCGCCGGGCAGCGACACAATGGCGTCGGATCCCAGCAATTCGACCATGCCGCTGGCCTTGATTTGCGCCGCGTCGTACCCGGCCAGCAGCACGCAAACGGGAGAGCCCTTGCCCTCGACCACCGAGTTGGTGGTCAGTGTGGTGGACAGCGAAACCAGTGCCACCCGGTCCAGCGCTGCCTGCGGCAACTTGTCCAGCGCGCCGCCAATGCCGACGGCCAGATCAAACCGTGTCGTCAGGCTCTTGGCCGCCGCGATGACTTTTTTGTTGTCATCCAGCAGCACCGCATCGGTAAACGTGCCGCCGGTGTCTATGCCGAGGAAGTAGTGCATGGTGTCCATTCAAGGGTGTCGCCAGAGGGGCGAGCAGGGACAGGCAAAGGATGCGGCTGCGTGTGGGCGACGCCGGAGGCTGAGGTACTCTGCTCCGCGGCTGTCCCCCGCCCGCTGAAGCGGTCTCCTCCTTTATGCCGCTGCGCAGAGCACCCCATCCCCCGGCTCTGCGAGTGGAGTTGGCGCTCAGGTGCCGGGATACCGGAGTTCAATGGCCCACCAAAGACGCTGGCCAGGAAACTAGCAGTTCTAAGAGCGGCTGGGTGGGCAAGTTCAGCTGCCCGCCTCGCACAACCACTTGAACA
>CAIQYP010000397.1 GCA_903876045.1 uncultured beta proteobacterium
CATTGACCCGACGATGGCGCCCGAGGGCAAGCACTACATGTCGGTGTTCGTGCAATATGCGCCCTACAAACTGGCCAGTGGCGAGTGGAACGACGAAAACCGCAAGGCATTCGGCGACACCGTCATCAACGCGATTGCAGAACACAGCCCGAACTTCAAGAGCCTGATACGCCACGCAGAAGTGCGCACGCCGTGGGACATTGAAAACGAAGTCGGTCTTACCGAAGGTAATATTTTCCAGGGGGAATTAACCATGGACCAGTTGCTCTTCAACCGGCCTGTGCCCGGGTATGCGCAATACCGTTCGCCCATCAAGGGCCTGTACCTGTGCGGCTCCAGCACACATCCCGGCGGGGGTGTGATGGGTGCGCCCGGCGCCAATGCAGCCCGCACCGTGCTGGGTGACCTGGGCAGAAAGGTCGCGGCATGAGCGCACCATTTGATGCCATCGTTATCGGAGCCGGACACAACGGGCTGATCTGTGCATTGGAGCTTGCGCGTGGCGGACGCCGTGTGCTCGTGGTCGAGTCGGCAGCCCATGCCGGCGGTGCGGCCATCACGCGCAACTTTGCGCCGGGATTCAAAGTCTCGGCCTGCGCCCACCTTTTGCACGCGTTGCCACAATCTGTGCTGGAGGATTACACACTCGAGCAACACGGACTGAAGTTCGCTGCACGGGCCATGCCGACCCATGCCCTCAGCGCCTCGGGTGAAGTGCTGCGTATTGGTGCCCAGGACATCGCCGGCAACGGCGCAACGACAACCGACAGCGCGCAGTTTCAGGATTTCCGCCAACGCATGACGCGTTACGCCGGTGTATTCCACTCGGTCATGGGCATGACACCGCCACGCCTGTCACTGACCCGCTGGTCCGAGCGCTTCGACCTGTTGCGCCTGGGTTTGCGGATTCGTCTGTTAGGCAAGAAGCAAATGCGTGAGTTGCTGCGCATCGGTGGCATGAATGCCTACGACCTGCTGGACGACAACTTTACTGGTGACCTGCTCAAAGGTGCTCTGGCCTTTGACGCCACGCTAGGCGCTGAATACGGCCCACGCTCACCGGGCACGGTGCTGACCTGGCTATACCGCCTGGCAGGAGAACATGGCAGCGGCACGCTGGGTCTGGCGCAACCAGCCGGAGGCATGGGCGCGTTTTCCGACGCTTTGGCTGCCGCCTGCAAAAAGGCCGGCGTTGAGATACGCCTGAGTGCACCGGTACAGCGCATCCTGGTAGCCAACGACCATGCCAGCGGTGTGCGCCTTGTCAGCGGCGAAGAGATTGCTGCAAGCACGGTGATTTCAAGCGCTGACCTGCGCACCACCTTTTTCAAACTGCTAGGCACCGAGCACCTGGACACCGGCTTCGTCAGGCGGGTAGATCACTTCCGCGCCCGCGGACTGGTCGCCAAGTTGCACCTGGCCCTGCGCGCACAACCCGTGTTCAAAGGCGTGGACGAAGCTGCCTTGCGCGGGCGCTTGCTGATCAGCCCCAGCATGGACTACCTGGAACTGGCTTTCAATCCGTCCAAATACCGCGAGGTGCCAACCGATCCGGCCATGGAGATCACCCTGCCCTCGCTCAACGACAGCACGCTTGCGCCGCCGGGCCAGCATGTGCTCTCGGCGTTGCTGCAATTTGTGCCGTATGACCTGGGGCCTGACCCGGTTGCTGCCCGTGCCGACCTTTTGGAAAACACGTTGGCCACGCTGGAACGCCACGCGCCTGGCATACGCCAATTGGTAATGGCCACGGAGTTGCTGACACCATCCGATCTGGAGCGCGAGTTCGGCTTGGCCGGTGGACATTGGCACCAGGGTGCGCTCAGTTTTGACCAGTTCTTTGTCAATCGCCCCATTCCACAGGGCCAGCAATACCAAAGCCCCTTGCCGGGCCTGTTTATGTGTGGTGCCGCCTGCCATCCCGGTGGTAGCGTGATGGGTTATGCAGGACGCAATGCTGCGCGCGCCGTGCTGGCGCAGGGAGTCTGACATGCGATTCGAAAAAATACAGCAAGCATCGCAGGCGCACTATCGCCGCCCTTTGCTGCACACACCGTTTTTTGAAGCCAGCAAACCCTGGATTCAAAGCGACACCTTCATTGCCTGGGCTGGCTACAGCACGCCCGACGTCTATTCCTACACCGAGCACGAATACTTTTCCATTCGCAACACCTGCTCGGTGTTTGACCTGACACCGATGATCAAATACCGCATCGCCGGGCCGGATGCCGAGCGCTACCTCAACCGGGTCGTTACCTGCGACATACGCAAGCTCAAGGTCAACCGGGTCATCTACACCTTGTGGTGCAACGACGAAGGTCACGTGATAGATGATGGCACCGTCTTCCGCTTTGGACCGCAGGAGTTCAGGGTGTGCAGTGCCGAGCGACAGCTCGACTGGTTTCTGGACTGCGCCATCGGCTTTGACGTGGAGATTTCTGAGGTCACGGCGGATATTGCCGCCTTGGCCGTGCAGGGTCCGACATGCTTTGCAGTTCTCACTGCTGCGGGCTTTCAGGGCCTGGAAACACTGACCGCCATGGGCATATCGCACCACCGCTGGGAAGGTCATGACGTCGTCATTTCGCGCACCGGTTTTACCGGCGACCTGGGCTACGAAATCTGGATTGCACCCGAGGGAGCCACCACGCTGTGGAACCGGGTTATGGAGGCTGGGCACATTCGGGGCATCACCCCCATCGGCTACCAGGCGCTGGAGATGGCACGTATTGAGGCCGGTTTCATCTTGCCCCATGTGGACTTCATTTCCTGCAACCACACGATCCGACTAGGGCGCGAGAGTTCCCCCTGGGAATTGAATCTGGACTGGACCGTGGCGCTGGAAAAAGGCCACTTCAATGGCAGGCGTGCGCTGCTGGCCGAAAAGGCACGCGGCATACGACGCAAGCTGGTCGGACTGGAGCTCGATGGCAACAAACCGGCACACGGTTCGCTGGTCTATGCCGATAAGGAGAACTCACTGCAGGTGGGTGAAATTACCGCCGCCCTGTGG
>CAIQYP010000398.1 GCA_903876045.1 uncultured beta proteobacterium
GAAGATATGGTAGGTGTAGTTGAAGCCTTTGGCGGGATCCCCCTTGCGACCAAAGAACCAGGGCTGCCAGGGCACGACGCTGGAGACGCAAGGCACTTCGTTGAGTTCAGCGGCATCACTGACCGGGTTGGCGGTTTCAGGGGTCCCGGCAGTCAGGATCAGGGCGACTTTGTCCTTCAGGATAAGGTCACTGGCCACTTCACCGGCGCGGTTCGGATTGGACTGGCTGTCTTTCAGAATGATCTGCACTTCATGCTTCTGTCCGGCGACGGTGATGCCGTCCTTGAAGGCCGCCTTCATCTGTTCAATCACCCACTTGTCGGCTTCTCCAAAGGGAGCGAGTGGGCCGGTCTGGGGCGACACATAGCCAATCTTGATGACATCAGCGGCCCATGCCAATGACGTGACGCTGGCCGCTGCGATAACGGCTGCCACCTGCGTAAACTTTCTGCGGTTGAATACCATGCTTGTCTCCTTCTGGGTTGTAAATGGTCAGTTTGGGCGGCTGCCCTCAAAGGCACGTTGCAGCAGTTCCCGGATGAGGTTGCGCTGCTCCTTGCCAAAGGGTCTGGGGTTCCAGTACGGGTTGGAAACCGCGATGTCGGCGGCCTTGTCCAGGTCTTCCTGGCGCATGCCAATGTCTCTTAATGCGGTCGGCGCACCGTTGTCAGCGGCCAGATCAAACAGCCCTGCCGCAGCATCGGGTCGGTTCAGTGCGGCGGCGATTTTTTGCATCGCCAACGGGGCGGCTTCCGCGTTGAAGGCCATGGCATGCGGCAACACCACGGTATGCACCTCGGCGTGGGGCAGATTGAAACTGCCGCCCAAGGTATGGCACAGCTTGTGGTGCAAAGCCATGCCCACATTTCCCAGCACCGAGCCGCACAGCCAGGCGCCATAGAGCGCGTCACTGCGCGCATCGACATCGCCCGGCTGTTTGCAGATGCCAGGGATGGCCCGGGCAAGGGCGGCGATTCCTTCTTGCGCCATCAAGTCCGTGATCGGATTGCGGTCCTGTGCATAGAGGCCCTCGGCCGCGTGCGCAATGGCATTGATAGCGCTGGTGACGCTCAGTCCCACCGGAAGCGACAGGCTCAACAAGGGGTCGTAAATGACCGTGCGGGGCAACACGCGTGGATCACGCCCGGTCTTCTTCAAGCCGGCTTCGGTGATGCCGTAAATAGGCGTCATCTCGCTACCGGCATAGGTGGTGGGTATGGCCAGGATGGGTAATCCGGACTCCAGCGCGATCGCTTTGCCAAGGCCGGTGGTGGAGCCACCGCCCACGGCCACCGCGCAATCGGCACCGAGCTTTGCGGCGACTTCGCGCGCCTCACGCGCCGTCTCAATCGGAACATGCATCACGGCTTTGGAAAAGATGCCTGCCGCACGGCTACCCAGCAAATCGGCAATGTGCCGGGCCTGTGACGACTGCTCGGGTGTGGACAGCACCAGCGCGCGTTTGGCACCCATGGCTTCGATTTCGCGCTCCAGATGCTTCAGCGATCCGACGCCAAATACCACCCGCGAGGGTTGGCCATTGAACACAAAGTCTTGCATGGTTTCTGGTCTCAGCGCTTGTAGTGCGGTGGGATCTGTGCGTCGATGTTGATCCAGACGCTCTTGACCTGGGTGTATTCACGCATGGCATCGAAGCCCATTTCCCGGCCATAGCCGCTTTGCCCGACGCCACCAAAAGGCGAGCCCGGATTGACGCGCTTGTAGCAATTGACCCAGACCATTCCCGCATGGATGTCACGCGCAAATTTGTGTGCCCGCTGCACATTGCCGGTCCACAGGCCGCTGCCCAGACCATAGTCCGTGCCATTGGCAATTTGCATCGCCTCTGCATCGTCCTTGAATGTCAGCACGGTCACGAAAGGGCCAAAGACTTCCTCCTGGGCGACCCGGTCCTTGTAACTTGCGGCGCGCACGATGGTGGGTTCGACATAGCAGCCCTGCGACAAACTTCCGCCGGGGGACTTGCCCCCGCTCAGCACTTCGCCACCCTGGCTGCGGGCAATATCGACATAGCCGAGCACCCGGTCACGGTGTTGCTGGCTCGTCAATGGCCCCATCTCCGTGCTGTCATCCATCGGGTTGCCCAGACGAATGGACTGTGCCAGCGGCACAAATTTTTCCAGGAAAGCGTCGGCGATTTTTTCGTGCAACACCAGCCGCGAGCCTGCAATGCAGGCCTGGCCCTGGTTATGAAAAATAGCCCAGGCGCTGCCATTGACTGCAGCCAGCAGGTTGGCATCTTCAAACACGATGTTGGGGCCCTTGCCACCGAGTTCGAGCTGTACCTTCTTGAGGTTGCCCGCACTGGCTTCAATGATGCGTTTTCCTGTGGCGGTGCTGCCGGTGAAGGCCACCTTCGCAATCCCCGGGTGCTCGGCGATGTATTGACCGGCCACATGGCCCAGGCCGGGCACGATGTTGACAACGCCCGGTGGCATGCCCGCCTCTGCCATCAACTCGGCAATCTTGAGGGACGACAGCGGTGTGATTTCTGCGGGCTTGAGCACCACGCAGTTCCCGGCAGCCAAGGCCGGCGCCATCTTCCAGCTGGTAAACATCAGCGGGAAATTCCAGGGCACCACCTGCCCGACAACACCCACCGGCTCACGCAGGGTGTAATTCAAAAAACCCGCTTCCACAGGAATGGTCTCGCCTTGAAATTTGTCGGCCATGCCACCGAAGTAGCGATAACAACCGGCCGTACGCGGCACATCGAGAAACCGGGTGTCCTTCAGCGGATGGCCCGTGTCCAAGGATTCCAGACGCGCTAATTCTTCGGTGTTGGCCTCAATCAGATCGGCCAGTCTGAGCAGGATCCGACCCCGGTCCGCGGCGGCAATGCGGCTCCAGGCTGGAAAGGCCCTTTGCGCCGCAGCCACGGCCAGATCCACATCGGCTCGACCAGCCATCGCCACATCGGTAATGACCGTGTTGTCGTGCGGATTGAGCGTGGACAAGGTCTCGCCAGACAATGCGTCGACAAACTTTCCATCAATGAAAAGTTGGTTCCGAATAGGGGACTTGAGTCCGGCAGTCTTTTGAATTTCCGAGAGGTCCATAGCATCTCCAGCGAATGACCGCGAGCTTGTTTTAGCAATGCTTTGGACTGTAGGAGCGGCACTGGTTTCGGGGTAGTCAGCAAAGAGGAACGGTATTGTTCGGTCTTACCGAACAATCGTACGGGTTAACCCGCAAGGGGTCAGCCGGTCAGGCTTCAATCAGTTGGGTGGACAACAGACCTTGCTGAATCAGCGCCTGGTCCCAGGGTGGCTCGCCCCCTGCAAAACTAGCGCTCAAGGCTTCAATAAATAGCCTCAGCTTGTAGGCGCCGCGCAGGGTACTTGGGTAAACCGCACTCAACCAGAAGGTGGACAACTGGTAGTCGCAAAGTACCAGTTTGAGACGCCCACTCAGCACGCCACTCGATGCCACCAGGGTCGGAACACACACAATGCCGGCATGCTCAAGCGCGTATTCATTCAGCAGGTGCACGCTGTTGGTCAGCAGGGCGGCCTTCAACTCCAGGGTGGTCTTGGCTCCGTCGCGATAGAAGGTCCATTTGTCGCGTGAAGGGTATTTGGAATACAAACCCAAGCGGTGCCCGAACAAGTCATTGGGATGGCGCGGCGTGCCATATTTTTTTAAATAATCGGGTGTCGCGCAGAAGACCCGGCGCACCGGAAACAGACGCCGGGACACCAACTCCTCCGAGACGGATGGAAATATCTGCAGTGCGCAATCCATGCCTTCTTTTACCGGGTCGATCATGGCGTCACTCACGGACAGGTCCAGATTGATTTCGGGATATTTTTCCTGAAAGTCCCGCAGTATCTGAGCCAGGTGCCCCAACACGAAGCCGGGCAGCACATGCAGCCGAAGCGTGCCCGCCGGGGCACTGCGGACATCGCGCATCTGGTCGACGATATCGTTGGCACGACCCACCAGATCGACACAGTCACGCAGAAAAGCCTGCCCCGTCTCGCTCAAGCGAACCACCCGCGTGCTGCGGTGAAAAAGGGGGGCCCCCAGGTAGTCCTCAAGCTGCTTGATGCGCGTCGTGACTACCGAGCGTGCAACCCGCAATTGCCGTGCCGCTTCGGCAAAGCTCTGGGTTTGCGCGACGCGAACAAAGGTCTCAATATTTTGAAGGCGATCCATGCGGCGAATATACGATAGCAGCGGGCCGGCAAGCACCAGGATCTCGCATGATTTGTCCGAACGCCCGAACGCCCTAACGCGCCAACTGCCACTCGTGCTGCATGAGCGGAATTGATGTGAAGCGGATGGTGTGCGTTATTTGCGGTGCTTAACCGTGAACGCCTGGGAATCGTGCCGATGAAAGCATGGGGGCGATGGAAAAGGCTACTAATCGCTTCTGAACAACGTTGAGTTGGCCAACCAGGAACCTCTTCCAAATAGCCTTAACGCTTAAACCGAGTTCTTGTGGCTACCATCACAAAGCGGTGCATTTGTACTTGCCTTACAACCGCAAAAGTACACCTCTTTACTTGCATCCGCAGAATACTTGACCGGTGTGAATGGCCCGCCTTTGTGTGATCCATCGCAGAAAGGTTGACTTTTGCTTAGGCCACATGCACACCAGTAGTAGTCTTTCCCTTGCTCGACTTTGACCGGGAAAGGTGTATTTGAGGCACGTACAGGACTTGTCATGGTGAATTTCCCTTCGTAAGTATTGGTACGGTAGCTTATAGCAGATCGCTTATTTACTGTACCGCTAGTATGCCGCGATACGCGAGTACCCCCCTGACAGCCTTAGCGACGGACGACATCACTGCATACCAATTTTCAAAAATGAATGGAGGCTTCGGAGCACCATCAATTTCGGTTGGGTTCATTCTGCGAATTTCAGCACTCACGTCCCGAGGGGTAGCACCGTGTTTCTCGTGAGCTATTCGGCCAAGTAACCTTGTATTCGCCTGTTTCTAATTTAGTCCACTTACTAAATGCACTGAGATTAGGACCTTGATACCGTGCCGTTCCATCTTTATACATGGTAGCCACGCCGCCTGAGCTGAATTGAAATTCCTCTTCCACTGGTGGTGTTGCGCATGCAGTTAATGCAACAACAGCCACAACTAAATATGTGCTTTTCATGTGTCTCCCTAAATATACTTTTAAGCCATTTATGCTACCGCTCCCACAATAAATTGCAATAGTTGCTCCACCTGCAGGTAGCATTGGTTTTGATGTATCTAAAAATGTACTTGCACTAGTAGCCGACACCGAACCCTGCCGAACTGTCCCTGCTGCTATGTCCAATGGAGGGCAGCAAAAGGGGCTGTGAAACTCCGCGGTGGCTGAACCAAGGCAATGTGTAGGCATGTTCAGGTGAAGCGCCCTGCAAGGTCCATGATCAGGCAACCCAAAACAAAGGCCAACATGGCACCCGTACAAGCACCCGAAACCAGAAACAAAAAAGCCCATCGCAATGGACGGGCTTTTTAGGA
>CAIQYP010000399.1 GCA_903876045.1 uncultured beta proteobacterium
GGCTGCGGTGTCGAGCTGGTCGGCATCCGCATCACCCGGTGCCTGCCCCAGCCTTTTGTAGGACAGCGTTACAGACCGCAGCGCCGGGTTTTTGTGCATGGCGACGTTCTGCTTAAGCCAGCGTTCGTAATCGGTCTGCCGCTCGGCGGGCACTTTCACGCTACGAGCGGGTGCGGCAATGTCCAAAGTCGGCGGCACGAAGCTGGCCGTCACGCGATCGAGCTCGGCCTGGGTGATGGTGTGGGGTGCGCCGTCACGTGTGATGATTTGTTCGTACTCGGCTTCCACCTCGTCGACATAACGCTGACCTTCGGCCTTCACCAAGATCTTGATGCGTGCCTTGTACAGGTTGTCGCGGCGGCCCCAGCGGTTGTAGACGCGTACCACGGCTTCCAGGTAATTCATGATCTGGTTCCAGGGCAGGAACTCACGGATGATGCTGCCGATCACCGGTGTACGGCCCATGCCGCCGCCCACCAGCACCTTGAAACCCAACTCGCCTGCCTCGTTGTGCTTGAGGTGCAGGCCTACGTCATGCCAGTAAGTGGCCGCGCGGTCGGCGGTGGCACCGGTGATGGCGATTTTGAACTTGCGCGGCAGAAAGGCGAACTCGGGGTGCAGTGTGCTCCACTGGCGCATGATTTCGGCGAAAGGGCGCGGGTCGGCCAACTCGTCGGGCGCCACACCGGCTAGTTCGTCACTGGTGATGTTGCGGATGCAATTGCCGCTAGTCTGGATGCCGTGCATATCGACGGTGGCCAGCAAGTCCATCACATCGGCACTTTTGGCCATCGGAATCCAGTTGAACTGAACGTTTTGCCGCGTGGAGAAGTGGCCATAACCCACCGGCAGGTGCGTGGTGCCCCAGGTGGCTTGTGTGCCAATGGCCTTGTCAAACACTTCCTTGGAAGGATGGTCGTATTCGCGGGCAATGCGTGCCAGCACGCGCAACTGGCGGCTGGCCAACTCGCCGTAGGGCACGGCCACACGCAGCATGGGCGCATAACGCTGGATGTACCAGCCGTTCTGCAGGCGCAGCGGGCGGAAATCTTCATCGCTCAGCGTGCCGGCCAGATTGCGCTCCAGTTGGTCGCGGTGTTGCGCAGCACGAGCGCGGATGAATTGCCGGTCAAAGTCGGTGTATTGGTACATAAGTCAAAAGTCAGCTTGGAGTCTGCAAAAAAGTCCGCGTGTTATAGCGCGATGAGCTTCAGGCCGGCATAAGCCAGCAATAAGGAAAGGATTGAACGAATCAGACGTTCGGGCGCCTTGGTGGTGAGGTGTGAGCCGACCCAAATGCCGGGCAGGGAGCCGCACAACAGCGAAATCAGCATGCTCCAGTCCACCGTGCCCAGGGTTGCATGGCCAAGACCCGCCACCAGTGTCAGCGGGACGGCATAGGCAATGTCGGCCGCGATGATGCGTGGCAATGGCAATAGTGGGTAAAGAATCATCAATACGGTGACGCCAATCGCACCGGCTCCGACCGAAGTCAGTGTCACCAAGGTACCAATCAGCGCACCAAAAAGCAGCGGCAACATCCAGTGTTTTGGTGTGGCGGCGAGACGTTCCTGACCGGCTGCCACCGATGCCGGACTTGACTTGCCACGCACGGCTTTGTAGAGCGTCGCCGCAGCGGTGAGCAGGAGCGCGCAGCCCAAGGATGTGGTCATCACCGCCTGCACCTTGGGGTCAGCCGGGCCGACGGTGTGCAGGACGTACAGGGTGATGAGCGAGGCGGGAATGCTGCCGGCCGACAAATTACGCACCACGGCCCAGTCGATGCGTCCTGAGCGGGCCAGCTTGACGGTCCCGCCCATCTTGGTAAAAGCGGCAAACAGCAGGTCGGTGCCGACGGCCAGATACGGCTTGATGCCAAAGATAAAAATCAGGATGGGCGTCATCAATGAGCCGCCGCCGACCCCGGTGAGCCCAACGATGGTGCCAACAACAAAACCCGCAATAACAAAAGCCAATTCATGCATCGGGGCTAATGTAAATGCCTTTACTTAGATCAAGAACGATATTTTGGCTACACCTATATGCGCTGTTTGAATAAGCAAGCGCAAAAATTGCAATTGCAGAGCTATGTGCACCGATGACAGCGGTGTAGAGGGTTCCGTTCGTGTCCCCCGCCCGCTTAAGCGTGCTCCTCCTTTACCTCTCTGCACCCTCCACCCCACTGTCATCGGCAGCCTGCGATTTTGGCGCGCGATGACCGATAAGCAAAGGCATTTCTTCTCTCGCACTCAAACCAAGCTGCCAGACTCAGGACGGTGTGGCGCTCGGCGCCGGTAGGTGAAGGAGGAGACCGCTTAAGCGGGCGGGGGACACGGACGGCGTTGAGTGCCATGGCGCCCTGAGTCCAGACGTGACTTGGTTTCAATGCCCCTGAGTCCAGAAGTGCCTTAAGCGTGCTTTAGCCAGCTACTCATCAACGTATCTTCCAGAACCTGGCGCGCGCCCTTGGCATCCACCTCCATGCAGGCATGGGTCAGGGGCACATGGGCGTCCCAGCCCGCTTGCGGGTAGTTGATATGGCGCCTACGCAAAATGGTCTGGCCCTGCGCCAAGCCGTCCACCGCGACCCGCACCCGCCCCGATTCCAGCGTGAAAAATTCGGGATTGGTCAGGTAGATAAAGGCCAGCACGTCGTGACCAAAGCAGCCGTGAATCTTGGCCACATGTGGATAAAGGTCGCTGTAAAAATCGGCATAAAACTTCACCGCGTGCAGTAGCGTGTCTGTGGCCACATGCTGGTGGTGCTTGGCGATCTGGGCAAACAGGGTCACAGGCAAGATAACCTGGTGCGTGACGTCCAGGCCTACCATGGTCAGCTTCCATCCCGCCGTAAACACCAGATCGGCAGCATGGGGGTCGTTCCAGATATTGGCTTCGGCCACTGGCGATACATTGCCGGGCTCCAACACGGTGCCGCCCATCAGGATCACTTCACGCAACAGCGTGGGCAACTCGGGCGCTAGTTTCAGTGCCATGGCCAGGTTACCCAGTGGCCCAACCGCTACCAGCGTGATTTCACCCGGATAGGCGCGCGCCATATCAACGATGAACTGGGCCGACGAGCGCTGGTCCAGAGTGTTGGTGGTTTCCTGGCGCGTGACCAAATTGCCCAGGCCATCATCGCCGTGAATAAAGTCCGGTGGCGCCTCGGATGCCTTTACCCAGGGTTTGGCCACGCCCTTGGTTACAGGAATATCCGCGCCAGCGATGGCGGTCAGGTAGAGCGCGTTAGTTGCTGCCTGCTCTACCGAGACATTGCCAAAGGTGGCGGTGATGCCAACCACCTCGATCGCCGGGTGCGCCAGCGCGTAATACAGCGCCATGGCGTCATCCACGCCCGGATCGGTATCGAAAATAACTTTATGCGGGAGCGTGTTGGACATCGGGGCTTTCAGTTCAATCCGCACAATGCGCGTAACGCGGCGAGGCGGGTGGGGGTGTTGTTGTCTGGTTGTTCTTTGAGCAGCGCGCCCACTTCGGCAGCCGTGGGTATGCTGGATTGCGCACCCAAGCGAGTGCACGCCAGGGCCGCCGCAGCGCTGGCATAGCGCAGTGCTTCATCCGTATTTCGCCCTTGGCAGAGGGCTGCGCACAGTGCTCCGCAAAAGGTATCGCCGGCGCCCGTGCTGTCCACCGGGGTAATGGCAAAAGACGCCTGTAGGTGGAACGCGCCCCGTTGCCGGGCACAGCAGCCATGTGCGCCCAGGGTCACCACCACCGTATCTACATTCAATCGCTGCAGGCAGTCGGCAATGCTGCCCGCGCACTGCGCCACGGTTGCCAATTCGCCTTCGTTAACGATCAAGATGTCCACCAAAGCCAGCAGCTCTTGTGGCAGCACGCGCGCCGGTGCCGCGTTCAACACCACGGCCACCCCCGCCTTGCGCGCGGCCCGGGCGTAGGCTGTGACGGATTCCAGCGGGGTTTCCAGTTGCAGCAGCAAATGCGTGTAACCGTCTAGCGGCGGCAGATGCTCGGGGCGCAGAAACGCATTTGCGCCAGGTGCCACGGTGATGGCGTTTTCCCCGGCATCTGAAACACAGATAAAGGCGGTGCCGGTGGGGTGTTCAGTTTCGCGCACGGTGAGCAGTTTTACGCCTGCACCTTGCAGCGACTCTTCCAGCTGAATGGCAAACGCGTCATCGCCCAGTGCCAGCAGCATGTGCGTGGCCACGCCACCAGCACGCGCACTAGCCACCGCCTGGTTCGCACCTTTGCCACCAGGAAAGGTTTTGAAGTCGCGCCCCAGTACGGTTTCCCCGGGCGCGGGGATATGGTCTGCGCGGACAACAAAGTCCAGATTGGCGGAGCCAGCTACCAAAATCATCGCAAAACTCCTTAAAGCGTCATGCCGTAAAGCGATGTATTGTGCCGTTTAATCTCACCATGCCAATGAATTCAAGAACTGCGTATGTTGCCCTTATTGGGGGCGCGAACATGGATATTTCTGCCCATTCAACTGCACCGGTGGTGCTTGGAGACTCGAACCCAGGGCGGGTTGTCTGCAGCCCGGGTGGCGTGGCCCGTAATGTCGCTGAGAACCTTGTGCGACTGGGAGTGGACGCACGCTTGTTGAGCGTACTGGGTGATGATGTGTTCGGCCAGGCCCTGCGTCAGGCCGCCTCCGCGATTGAACTGAATCTGAGCGCCTGCACAACCCTCCCAGGCCAACGCACAGCGACCTATTTGTCCATGCATGGGGCAGATGGCGACATGGGTGTGGCGGTTAACGACATGGGCATTTTGGAATGCCTGACGCCGGAGTTGCTGGGCCAGCATAAAGCTTTGCTGGATGCTGCTGCCGTCCTGGTTGTAGACAGCAATGTGCGGCAGGACGTGCTGACCTGGATCAGCACCTATTGGGCCGACAAGGCGGTTTTCGCCGAGACCGTCTCGGTCGCCAAATGCCATAAGCTGCAGCCCGTGCTGGGTCAGATTCACACACTGAAGGCCAACCGCATCGAGGCACAGGCACTTAGCGGTTTGCCTATCGGCAGCCCGCAATCCGCCTGTGATGCAGCGCGCAACTTGCACCAGCGGGGAGCGCGCAACGTGGTTATTAGCCTGGGTGCCGGTGGAGTAGCCTGGTGCAATGCTGACGGTGCGACGGGGCACAAGGCGGTGCGCCCTGTGCACATGGTGAGTGCCACTGGTGCCGGGGATGCGCTGCTCAGCGGTCTGGTTTATGGCTATATCCACGGCTTGCCACTGGACTCATCCGTTGATTGGGCAATGGCCTGCGCCGAACTCACTCTATCCAGTACATTCGCCAATTCACCCGACCTATGCGAGGCAGCCGTGCACGCACACCTTGAACAATAAAGCACATGACTAGACAAGCCTATCTCGACATTGCACCCGACGTACAACACGCGCTCGCCACTGGTAGAGCCGTGGTCGCGTTGGAATCGACCATCATTTCTCACGGTATGCCGTATCCGCAAAATGTGGCCACTGCGCTGCAGGTGGAGCAAGAGGTGCGTCAGCACGGTGCTGTGCCCGCCACCATTGCTATCGTGGGCGGCCGACTGAAGGCCGGTTTGTCGCGCGACGAGATCGAGCAACTGGGCCGTGCCGGCCACGCTGTCACCAAAGTGAGCCGTCGCGACATTCCATTTGTCGTTGCAAGAGGCGGCTTGGGCGCGACCACGGTAGCCGCCACCATGGTGGTTGCTGCTATGGCGGGCATCCGCATTTTTGCTACCGGCGGCATTGGTGGTGTGCACCGTGGCGCACAGGAGAGTTTTGATGTGTCCGCCGACTTGCAGGAATTGGCTCAGACACCAGTGGCCGTGGTCTGTGCCGGGGCCAAGTCCATTCTCGATTTGCGCCTGACGCTGGAATACCTGGAAACCCATGGCGTGCCGGTGGTGGGTTACCAGACCGATGCGCTGCCGGCCTTTTTTACCCGTGACAGTGCCTTCAAGGTGGACTACCGACTGGATTCGGCGGTAGAGATTGCGTCCGTGCTGAAAGCCAAATGGGGCATGGGCCTGGAAGGCGGTATGGTGATTGCCAACCCCATCCCCGAAACCTATGCCATGCCCCGTGAGGCAATCGATCGAGCGATTGAGCAGGCCCTGCAAGAAGCAACGCAACAGGGCATTGCCGGTAAGGAGTCCACGCCGTTTTTGCTAGCGCGGGTATGTGAAATTACCGGCGGCGACAGTCTGGCCGCCAACATTCAGCTGGTGTTGAACAATGCGCGCCTTGCCTCGGCCATCGCCGTTGCCTACCAAGGTCGGTAAGGTTACTCAGGCAACCAAAGTTCAGGAGCATTGCGTGGCCAGGCAAAAAATAATTATCGACACCGATCCTGGGCAAGATGACGCCGTTGCCATATTGCTGGCACTGGCATCTCCCGAACTGGACCTGCTGGGTATCACCGCAGTCGCCGGCAACGTGCCGCTGGACTGGACGCAAAAGAACGCGCGCCGCGTTTGTGAACTGGCCGGGCGGCCCGAGGTACTGGTTTTTGCTGGCGCCAGTCACCCGCTCAAACGCCCGTTGGTGACGGCCGAGCAAGTGCACGGCAGTACCGGGCTGGACGGACCGGAACTGCCTGAACCCACCATGCCCTTGCAAACGCTGCACGCAGTAGATTTTCTGATTGAAGAGTTGTTGCGCCAGCCTTCGTGCACCGTGACCCTGTGCACCTTAGGCGCCTTAACTAACGTAGCGCTCGCACTGCAACGCGCACCAGAAATAGCTTGTCGTATCCAGCAAATCGTACTAATGGGTGGCGGCTATTCCGAGGGTGGCAACATCACACCCGCCGCCGAATTCAATATATATGTCGACCCGCATGCGGCCCGAATTGTCTTTGCCAGTGGCGTTCCCCTCGTGGTGATTCCATTGGATGTAACGCACCAGGTACTCACCACCCGAAAACGCATGGATGCCATTGCAGCCATTGGCACACCGGTAGCGTGGGCCACGGTGGAAATGCTTGATTTTTTCGAGCGCTTTGACGTGCAGAAATATGGCAGCGATGGTGGCCCGTTGCACGATCCCTGTGTCATCGCCTATCTGTTGCAGCCCAAGCTATTCCAGGGCCGCCTTTGCAATGTCGAAATCGAAACCGGCTCAGAGCTGACCATGGGCATGACGGTCGTGGATTGGTGGGGCGTCACCGACCGTCCCAAGAATGCTATGTTTATGCGAGTGGTTGATGCAGATGGATTTTTCCGCCTATTGACCGACCGGCTGAAAACCCTGTGAACCGATGGCTCGTATAGCCTGTAATATGTATCTTTTAACTGCAACCTTCGGAGCGAACAATATGCAATTCAAGAGCAATGTGAAACTGGGAGTTTTGGCCGCGGCTTTAGCGGCGAGTTTTGCAGCGATGGCCGAACCCGCCATCATTTATGACCTGGGTGGTAAGTTTGACAAGTCTTTTAACGAAGCGGCCTACAAGGGCATGGAACTGTGGAAGAAGGAAAGCGGCAAGAAATATCTCGAGTTTGAAGTGACCAACGAATCGCAGCGCGAACAATCGGTACGTCGCATGGCCGAGAAGGGTGCCAGCCCCATCATCAGCGTGGGCTTCTCTCAAGCCTCTGCGGTAGAAAAAGTGGCCAAAGAATTTCCCAAGCTCAATTTCGTAATCGTCGACATGGTGGTCGATCTGCCCAACGTGCAGTCGGTCGTATTCAAGGAGCAGGAAGGTAGCTTCCTGGTCGGCACCCTGGCAGCGCTGGCCAGCAAGACCGGCAAGGTCGGCTTTGTGGGCGGTATGGATATTCCCTTGATCCGTAAATTTGAGTGCGGCTATGAGCAGGGCGCCAAGTTCGCCAATCCAAAGGTCGAGGTGTTTCAGAACATGACCGGCACCACCGGTGCGGCCTGGAATGATCCCGCTCGCGGCGGCGAGTTGGCCAAGGCGCAATTTGCCAAGGGCGCTGATGTGGTGTTTGCCGCTGCCGGTGGCACGGGCACTGGCGTCTATCAGGCTGCCAAAGACAGTGGCAAACTGGCGATTGGCGTAGATAGCAACCAGAACCACCTGCAACCCGGCACCATGCTGACCTCCATGCTCAAACGCGTGGACGTGGCCGTATACAACGTCTCCAAGACCTTCCAGCCGGGCATCACAGTGCTGGGCCTGAAAGAGGGCGGTGTGGATTACGCCATGGACGAAAACAACGCCAAACTGGTCACTGCTGACATGAAGAAAAAGGTCGACACGGTCAAGTCCTACATCATGACTGGCAAGATCAAGGTGGCTGATTACATGGTTGACAACGCCTGCAAGTATTGATCGCCTCGTGACAGACGCAGCACCGTTGGCGGTGCACATGCGCGCCATGCACAAGCGCTTTGGCGCGGTGCTGGCCAATGTGGACGTAAACCTGACGGTGCGCGCCGGCACGGTGCACGGCCTGGTGGGTGAAAACGGTGCCGGCAAAAGCACGCTGATGTCGGTGCTGTATGGCTTTTATCAGGCGGACAGTGGCACCATCGCCGTGAATGGCAGCGATGTGAAAATCGATAACGCTGACGACGCCATTGCCCTCGGTATTGGCATGGTGCACCAGCACTTCATGCTGGTCGATACCTTGAGCGCACTGGAAAACGTAATGCTGGGTGCCGAGCCGCATTGGCTTTTGCAACGTGCAACTGCAATGGTGCGCGGCAAGCTTGAAACCCTGATGCAGGCCACCGGCCTGCATGTTCAGCTCGACACACTGGTGGCCGACTTGGCCGTAGGCGACCGGCAACGGCTTGAAATTCTCAAGGCCCTATACCGTGGCGCCCGCGTGTTGATTCTGGATGAACCCACGGCTGTGCTGACACCCCAGGAAACCCTGCAGCTTTTTGAGGTCCTGAAGGGGCTGCGCGCACAGGGCACGACCATCATCCTCATCACCCATAAGCTTAAGGAAGTGATGGGCCTCTGTGACTATGTCACCGTGATGCGTGCCGGCCAAGTGGTGGAAGAGTTGCCGATTTCCCACGCCACCATTGCGGGCCTGGCGGAGGCCATGGTCGGGCGCAAAGTGCATATCGGTCGGGTGGAGGGTGATGTGCGCCAGCCTGGCGATGTACTGCTGAGCACGCAGGGTCTGGAGGTAAAAGATGCCATGCAGGTGCTGCGCCTATCTGGCGTGAACCTGCAACTACGGGCTGGTGAGATCGTCGGGGTGGCGGGTGTTTCGGGCAACGGGCAGAGCGAATTGTTGGATGTTCTGAGTGGCTTATTGACGCCCTCCAAAGGTGAACTCACGGTGCTGGGCCAGCAGTTTGCCCCTGTGTCTTGGTTGGACCCGCAAACTGCCCGCAGCTTGGGTCTGGCCCATGTGCCGGAAGATCGGCACGCTCGCGCCCTTGTCATGGCTTTCGCTGCTTGGGAATCGGCCGTGCTCGGGTACGACGGCCTGTCTCAATATTGCAGTGGCCCCTGGATGCGGCACGAAGCCATGCAGCACGCCACCAGCGACATGATGGAACGCTTTGATGTGCGCCCGCGCGACCCGGCGCTGTTATCCAGCAAATTTTCTGGAGGCAACCAGCAAAAGGTGGTGCTGGCGCGCGAGTTGGGCCAAGCGCCCAAGGTTTTGCTAGTGGGCCAGCCCACACGCGGCGTGGACATCGGCGCTATCGAATTTATTTATAGCCAATTGCGTGCCATGCGCGACGCCGGTTGTGCCGTGCTGGTGGTGTCCAGCGAACTGGATGAAATTCTGGCCCTGTCAGACCGGGTGATTGTTATGAACCAGGGCCGCATTGCCGGTGAGCTGGCCATTTCCGAATGTACCGAGGCAGGCCTGGGCCTGTTGATGACTGGAGCATCGCAATGAGTGTGCCCTTAGCCCTGCCGCGTTGGGCCGATTTGGTGCTGCTGCCGGCGGTTTGTCTACTGGTGGCGCTGTTGGTGGCAGCAGGTGTTGTGGCGCTGGTTGGGCAAAGCCCCGTCGAGGTGATGGTCGCTCTGGTGCGTGGTGCCTTTGGCACCTTACGCGGCCTTAGCTACACGATGTACTACGCCACCACCTTTATCTTCACTGGCTTGGCCGTAGCGGTGGCCTTTCATGGCGGGCTTTTCAACATCGGCGGCGAAGGGCAGGCGGTCATGGGCGGGTTGGGCACCGGCCTGGCTGCACTGTACCTGTCGGTTCATCTGCCAGCCTGGGCCATGCTGCCCATCATGCTGATTGCCGGCATGCTTTTTGGTCTGCTGTGGGCGGCGGTGCCGGCTTATCTGCAAGCCTACCGTGGCAGCCATGTGGTGATCACCACCATCATGTTCAACTTTATTGCCAGTTCCCTTCTGGTCTACCTGTTGGTGAACCATCTAAGGCCTAAGGGAAATATGGCGCTGGAGAGCGCGATTTTTGCCGACTCGGCCAAGTTACCTGGCATGCAACAGGCCCTGGCGTGGGTCGGCGTGGAGTGGCCGGCCTCACCGTTAAACCTGAGCTTGGTCCTGGCGCTGCTGGCCTGCGTGGCGGTTTATTTTTTCATGTGGCGTAGCCGCGCCGGGTATCGCCTGCGCGCTGTGGGCTCCAGCCCTAGTGCTGCCGAATACGCAGGTATCAGTTCCAAACACCAGACGCTGATCGCCATGTGTGTCTCTGGCGCGCTGGCGGGCATGGTCGGCATGAACGAGATTGCCGGTGTCAGCGGCAAGCTGATTCTGGAGTTTGTCGGCGGTGCTGGTTTCACCGGCATTGCGGTGGCGTTGATGGGGCGGAATCACCCCATAGGAATTATCTTTGCCAGCGTGCTTTTTGGTGCACTGTTCCAGGGCGGAGCCGAAGTGGCCTTTGACGTGCCCGGCTTCAGCCGTGACATGGTGGTGATGCTGCAAGGTTTCATCGTGCTGTTCTCGGGTGCCATGACCTATGTGATTGCCCCCATGGTCGCCTCTGCACTGCGCTGGATTCCGGGAGCACGCCATGGATGAAGCCTTCCTGGGTGCGTTACTGGCCTCTACTTTGCGGCTGGCCACGCCGCTGATTTTGTGTGCGCTGGCCGGTTTGTACTCCGAGCGCTCTGGTGTGGTGGACATCGGGCTGGAAGGCAAGATGCTGTTCGCCGCCTTTGCCGCAGGGGCAGTCGGGGCGGTTTCTGGCTCCACCACTTTGGCCTTGTTGGCTGCGATGGGCGTGGCCGTGCTGCTGTCGTGGATGCATGGCCTGGCGTGTGTCAGTTATCCGGGCGATCAGGTGGTGTCAGGCGTGGCCATCAATATCATTGCCGCTGGGCTGACCGTTGTCTTGGGTATTGCCTGGTTTGCCCAGGGCGGGCAGACACCGCCTGTGGCTACCAACGTGCGCATACAGCCGTTGTTTCCAGATGCGGGTAGTTGGCTTACCTTCATTCCGGTAGTCGGGCGGGTGTTGGGGGAGGGCTTTCTCACCCATAGCGCATTGGTTTACTTTGCCTATGCGTTAGTGCCGGCCTCCTGGTGGCTATTGTTTCGCACCCGCTTTGGGCTACGCCTGCGTGCCGTGGGAGAGAACCCGCAGATGGTGGATGCCGCCGGGGTCTCGGTGCTGCGTCTACGCTACACCGCACTCACGCTTAACGGCATGCTGTGCGGCCTGGCCGGAAGCTATCTGGTGCTGGCGCAAAGCGCCAACTTCTCAGCCAATATGACGGCCGGGCGTGGCTTTATGGCGCTGGCAGCCTTGATCTTTGGCCGCTGGAATCCGTTTGGTGCGCTCTGGGCCTGCTTGCTGTTCGGCTTTCTGGACGCCGCCGCCATTCGCATGCAGGGTGTAGCCATGCCGGTGGTGGGCGAAGTGCCGGTGCAATTTATCCAGGCCTTGCCCTATGTGTTGACCGTCGTGCTACTGGCCGGATTCATTGGCAAAGCCGTGGCACCCCAGGCTTCGGGCAAGCCTTACATCAAAGAACGTTAATTTTTTCATACGCCCCAGGCTTCGGGCGGCGTAGGACCAGAGGAAGCGGCAAAAAAGCTGTTACGGTATCGGCCTTCTGGAGGTTTCATGAAAAAGTTTGTCGTTGAAAGTTTTGTAGTGTTGGCTCTGGCCGCAAGCAGTGTGGCCCTGGCGCAAACCAAGCCCATCAAAATCGGGGAGATTAATAGCTATTCCAGCATTCCCCAGTTCACCGTTCCCTACCGCCAGGGTTGGCAGTTGGCCGTGGAGGAGGTCAATGCCGCTGGTGGCTTGCTCGGCCGCAAGGTCGAAGTGATTTCGCGTGATGATTCCGGCAAACCCGAAGAAGCGATTCGGCACGCCATCGAACTCACCAGCAGCGAACAAGTCGATGTATTGGCCGGTGGATATTTGTCCAACGTGGGCCTGGCGTTAGCCGACCATGCGCAGAAAAACAAACGCCTGTTTGTCGCCAGCGAGCCGTTAACGGACGCGCTGGTCTGGGACAAGGGCAACCGCTACACCTTCCGGCTGCGCCCCAGCACCTATATGCAGGCCGCCATGCTGGTGGAAGAGGCCGCCAAGTTGCCCGCCAAGCGCTGGGCCACGATTGCACCCAATTACGAATACGGCCAGAGCGCTGTGGCAACTTTCCGCGAGCAACTCAAGGCCAAGCGTCCGGACGTGGAATTTGTGGCCGAGCAATGGCCGGTGCTGGGTAAGCTGGATGCTGGCAGCACGCTGCAAGCCATCACCCAAGCCAAGCCGGATGCTATTTTTAACGTGACCTTTGGTGCCGACCTGGCCAAGCTGGTGCGCGAGGGCAACCAGCGCAACGTGTTCCCCAAGATACCCGTGGTTTCACTGCTATCGGGTGAGCCGGAATACCTGGATGTGCTGAAGGACGAAACGCCCAAGGGCTGGATCGTTACCGGATACCCGTGGGATCAGATTGATAGCCGCGACCATGCATCTTTTGCCGCCAATTACTACAAGAAGTACAACGAGAACCCCAAGATGGGCTCAGTGGTGGGTTACTCGACCATGCAGGCAATTTTTGCCGCCATCCGCAAGGCCAGGAGTGTGGACAACGAGAAACTGGTGACGGCCATGCGTGGCTTGCAGTTCACAACACCCTTTGGCGCCACTACCTTCCGCGCGATAGACCAGCAAAGCACCATGGGTGCCTATGTTGGGAAACTGGATTTGCGTGGCCCCAAGGGCACGATGGTGCAGTGGCGCTATGCCGATGGTAAAGACTACCAACCCACCGATGCCTATGTGAAGACACGCCGACCTTCTGCGGCGATGCAGTAACGAGGCCTTCGGACAGGCAACACGGAGCTAGTGGAGTGGAGCCAAGGGCTTCACTGCTTCAACGCCTCCCAGGTTGCCTCCATGAGCTTCAAGGTAGCTTGCTCGACCGAGCAGGGTTGACCACAGGCGGCTTCGATTAGCGCCGTGTTTCCCTTGCTGAGTCCGAGCAGTTGCTCAATATCCTCGCCCCACTCGGCTTGAAGCAAAAACAGGCTGTCTTTGCTGGTGTCACTAACAATCGACCGTTGCAATGGCCGCATCGTGCCCAGTATGTGAGGCACTGCCTGGGCAACCGTGCGTGGCCATTCGGATTGCAATAATGGTTTGACATCAGCAGTCGCCCCTGCGCCAAGAAGCAGTAAGACAAGGGCAAGTCCAAGTTGTTTCATAAAGAAATTGTTTTGCTACGTGTTTGGTGGATCGTGGTGATTGCGTGCCCGTGTGGCACCGCGCTAATTTGCAATGCTTCTGATAAAGCACAGCAGCGCATCAGCGACTTCGCTGGGGGCTTCTTCCGGAAGAAAGTGGCCACATGGCAGACCTTGTCCTTGAACCAGACTTGCCTTGTCACGCCACAGGCCGAGCACGTCGTAGTTGCGTCCCACAAATCCATTCTTGCCCCAGAGCACCTGAACCGGGCATTCGATGCGCCGGTCTCCATCCTGCGCATCATGGTTCAGGTCTATTGCGGCCGCTGCACGGTAGTCATCACAAGACGCCCGAATCGAATCTGTTTGAGAAAAGCAGCGGATGTATTCGGCAACCACGGCTGCATCAAAAGCCCCATCATTGCCGCCGCTCCATCGGTGTAGACAACCACGCAGCCAGGCTGGTGGATCAAAGGCAATCATGCTTTCCGGTAAGGGCGCCGCTTGAATCAGAAAGAACCAGTGAAAGTAGGCCGTGGCTAACGCCTGATTGGTCATTGCAAAAGTCGTTGCAGTCGGGACGATGTCCATGAAACATGCGCTGCGAACCCGCTCAGGATAATCCAGGCACAGGCGATGCAGAACGCGTGCCCCACGATCGTGGGCAGCGACGTGGTAGGTATCAAACCCGAGCCCAAGCATCAACTCAGCCATATCCCGCGCCATTGCACGTTTGGACTGGTTGGAACAATCCGATTCCGACGGCGGCTTGCCAGAATCGCCGTAGCCGCGCAAATCCGGGATGACCAGCGAGAAGTGGGGTTCTAAAAGTGGAGCGACCTTATGCCACATCACATGGGTTTCTGGATAACCATGCAAAAGCAACAAAGGTGGTTTGGAGGTGTCAAGGCGAAAGCGAACGTTTAGACGAGTCTGTGATACGTCAACACCTCTGATGGAATACGTTGAATCAAACATATCTGGCGCTGCGCTTTCACTTTTCATAGATTAATAGTATGCGACGCTGGCATCAGCCGAATTCCGCCCAAGAGAAGCGGCGAATTTGCCAGGGACTATGCCCTGGCAATCATCTTGCTTCGCTGCATTCTGTTAGTTGCCAGCAGTCTTGCCAGGTTGCTTTCAATCGGCAGTGGCTCGCCACCCAACCATGCGGCTAACAGTTCAGCGCATAGGGCTGAAAAACTCAGGCCACGGGCCCCCATGCCGGCACACAACCAAAGAGTTGGGCTTGGTGCATCTTCCAATGGGCCGACCAGAGGTAGTCGATCATGGGTAATGCAACGTGTTCCTTGCCACGCGCTTACCTGCCCGTTGACGAACTGAGCACTTAGTTTTTGCGCGGCGGCGGGAAGCAGGGCTTGCAGCTTCTTCAGGTTGATCGCGTGTTCGCGCGCCAGATTGGTGTGCAGCACCGGGTCGGTCTGAAAGGTGGATCCCGCATACCACTGCGGTCCCTGCGAGTCGGGCACGTTGGATACAAAGCTGCCATGGCCATTGACGGGGAAGGGCGGAAAATCTGTTCCCAAATCACCCATTGGGCAGGGGCCCATGCTTAGCGTGCCCTGCATGGCTTGCAGCGATTGCACTTTGTGCTGCACACCCGCCAGCCAGGTAATTTCGTCAGGCATTTCGGCAGCCATCCGCGCCAGCACTTCGGCGCAACCGTAGGCATTGGCAAATACCACGAGGTCTGCGCGTCCGATTTCCGCGCCTTGTGCGTCGTGCAGCAACCAATGCGGCGTTGCGCGATGCACCAGGTGCACCTTTGCGGTTCCGTGAAAGTGAATGCGATCGTGGTTCAGCCACTGCGCTACCAGGCGCGCCGGTTTGATCCAGGCCGCGTACGGATGCCACAGTCCTTGTGCCTCGTCCAGCTTCTGGCGGCTGGACCAGCCGGTCGGGGTTTGTTGGTCTGCTGCATGGGACAAAACCTCGGCTTCGACGTCGACCAGGTCAACGTCTTCCACATTCAACTCCAGGACACCTCCGGGGTTCCAGTCTTGCCCCGTTTGCAGCATACGCCCGGCGTGTTGCAGGGTCAGGCGGGTACCGCTGCGTGATAGGCGCGAACGCGGGCTGTCGTCGGCCGAATGGTGCGGCACCACCAGACCCACGGGCAAACCAGACGCGCCACCGGCACATGCCGGCTGGGTGTCATACACATCCACATGCCAACCGCGCACGGCCAACGCCCGCGCCACGCTAGCACCGGCAATACCGGCGCCAATGACGGCGCAGCGCCCCACCTTGGCAGGGCTGGCGGAGCCGCGCCTGGTAGAGCGCAGTTGCCAACGCGGGTCATACACGACGTGCAGCGCCCCGGAAGCCACCGGGTCAGACGAGAAGGCGTCGATTTGCGGCTCAAAGCCCGCGTCCATCAGCAAGGCCGCGTTTTGCGGCGTATCACCGAAAAAGTAAAGATGAGAGCCCCGCTTGCAGCAGCGCGCCAGCGCTTTGAGTTGCCATTTGTCCCAGGATTTACCCGATGCGGTGGTTAGCAGGCAATCCACCTGCATCTCCTGTTGGGCTAATGAGTCGGATAGCGTGCCCACGCACAGCGTGAGGGAAATCTGGCTGTCCTCGAGCAAGATGCGATGAAAACCGGGTAGCAGACCATAACAATGATCGGCCAGCTGGCTTCGAAGGCAATGGGTGTCTGGTTCGGCTTTGCTTTCAAGAAGGGCCGCTTGCAGTTGTTCCGCCTCGGTGACCGACAGCACACCGACGTAATGCAGCCTGGCAGGCCGACTGGCGTGCGTACGCCAGGTCTGCCAGAGTTTTAGAAAAGAAGCGCCATTGCCAAAGCAGGTGTCCAGCAAGGACCAACTCGGCTGCGCTGACCAATGGTCAGCGAGCAACGCGGCCAAAGTGTGACCGGCGGGCGGTGCGGCCGCCGGATTCACCGCGTTCAGGCTGTGGGTGGAACGTAGCCCTGTGCCGCATCAGCGCCATCGCCAAAGAAGTGGTTTTCCATCTGGCGGGCAAGATACTGTCGGGCACGCGCATCGGCCAGATTCAGGCGGTTTTCGTTGACCAGCATGGTCTGGTGTTTAAGCCATGCAGCCCACGCTTCTTTGCTTACGCTTTCCCAAATGCGCTTGCCCAACTCGCCTGGGTAGGGCGCAAAGTCCAAGCCTTCTGCCTCTTTACCCAACTTGATGCATTGAACCGTACGTGCCATGAATAACCTCAGAATATTTGCGAATGCCTGATCTTATTCGGTTTGCAAATTCCCCCGGCATGTGCGGGTGCTGGTAGTGGGCTGCAAACCTGTCAGCGCCACTCGGTTAAAGTACCGCGGCCATGGCCGTTACTTACCTTCGATTCTCTATTGCCGCGGCGCTGATGGCACTGTGCGGGCGCATCTATGCCCAGGATGCGATGCAAGCGAGCGGCGGTGCTCCAGTTCCCGCAGCTTTTTCCATACAAATTCAGGCACCCGAGGCCATTAAAAGCTTGCTGGCGCGGCATCTTGATTTGCAGCGCTACCGTGCGTCGGCTGACTTGAGTGATGCAGAAATACATAACTTGATGCTGACCGCACAGCAAGACGCCACTGATCTGGTGGCAACGCTGGGATTCTTTTCTCCGGAAATTCGTATCAGCTTGCAATCGCCACCCATTGGCGAAAGTCAGATGGCTACAAACAACGCGCCAGTTGTACAAATCGAAGTCTCTCCCGGCCCGCAGGCCTTGGTGGGAGCTGTTCACTTGCGTGTCGACGGTGCCATTGCCCAAGACCCCGAGGCGCTGGAGCAAAGGCAACGGGTTCAGGATCTCTGGATGCTCGCTACAGGCGAGCCATTCTCCCAAGCCGCCTGGGACAATGCCAAGCAGCAGGCGCTCAAACAGTTGCTGGCCCGGCGTTACCCGACGGCGCACCTCGTCAGCTCCCGCGCCGACGTCAATGCAGATGCGGCGCTAGTCGATCTGGAGTTGGAGCTCGATTCCGGCCCCGCTTACAAATTAGGCCCGGTAGATGTGCAAGGCGAAAAGCGCTATGGCGCAGAGTTGATTGGCCGCTTTGCGCGCCTGCAGTCGGGCTCGGACTATGTGCAGTCGGAACTGGTGGAAGCACAGCAGCGCCTGACGGATAGTGGCTACTACGACTCAGCCTACGTAAACATGGATTTGAATGGTGATCCAGCAAACGCCAAGGTGCACATCCTAGTAAAGGAATCCACCATGCAAAAGGCGGTGTTTGGCATTGGTGCCAGCACGGATAGCGGCGCGCGGTGGAGCGCAGAACACACGTACAACCAGGTGCCAGGCATTGATTGGCGCGCTGTTAATAAGGTGACCTTGTCCCGCGACAGCAGCAGTTTCAGCAGCGACTGGACCTCCCAACCCGGTGACAGTCGTTGGCGCTGGGCAAGCTCGGTGCTGGTTCAACGTGACAAGGTGGGCGAGATTGATGTCAACACTCAGCGCGTGCGCGCCGGGCGTTTCACGACGGATTCCGAACTTGATCAGAGTTATTACCTGCAGTTTGAGCGCACCGAAGCGCTGTATCGCGAAATTGATCAGCGCAACGCCAACGAGGCCGCGACCGCCAACTATGCCTTCGCTCTGCGACAGTTTGATAGCAGACCGTTTCCCAGCAGCGGCTGGGGGCTGGGCGGTGAGTTGTCGGCGGGCACGGTCATGGGCTCGGAACAAGAGCCGTTTTCGCGTCTGGTGCTACGTGGGCGGTACTACCAGCCGCTGGGTCAGGCGGAGGGCAATTTGTTCGCGCGTCAACATGCTGGACGCATCGTGTACCGCGCCCAAGCCGGTGGAGTATTTGTTAACAACTCCAGCAACGTGCCATTTAGCCAATTGTTTCTAACGGGAGGCGACAACTCTGTGCGGGGCTACAAACACGAAGAAATCGGCGTCACCCACAACGGTGTGCTTACCGCCGAAAGCGGCCGCTACCTGGCCACCGCAGGGGTCGAGTGGCAGCGCCCGATCGTGATCAACGGCTTGATGACCGAATGGGAGACGGCAATCTTTGCAGATACCGGCGCGGTGACTGATCGGGTCGAGGAATTCAGCTTCAAAACAGGCTTGGGGGTCGGCGCGCGATGGAAAAGTCCCATAGGGCCATTGCAAATTGACGTTGCCTACGGTGTGGCCACCCAGGCTTACCGCTTGCACTTGAACGTGGGTTTTGTATTTTGATGGGTCGCCTGCGCATTCTGTTTCACCTGACGGGCGGCATGCTGAGTCTGGTGTTAAGCAGCACTTTATCGTTGGCCGTTGCGCTGGTGTTGGGTTTGCTTTTCTGGCTGCAAACGGAAGGCTCTTTGGAACATGCTCTGCGTATGCTGGGTGCTGCATTGCCAGCCGGGCAAAGTTTGCAGAGCAGCGGTGTCACAGGCACAGTGAAAGAGGGCGGTCGCATCAACCATCTTGTCTGGCGCAAGGGTGAGTTGGTTGTGGAGGGCCTGGACCTCGATTTGGCCTGGGACTGGCGCGGTTTGTTAGAAGGCGAGTTGCGCGTTACAGGCTTGCATGCGCGATCGCTACGGGTGACGGACCATAGCCCCGCGTCTGGCTCGCCCTTTTCGGAATTGCCTCTGCCCATGCGTGCCGATGTGCAATTTTCCGTGAACCGGCTTGATTGGTCCGGGCCGCCCGATTGGAGCGTGGATGCGATAAGCGGACACTACCATTTTGATGGCACTAGCCATTCCGTTCGGGACACTCACCTGCGGTTGGCAGATGGCAGTTACGACGTGCGTGGCGAACTGCAGGCTTTGCAGCCCATGGCACTCGTATTACAAGTGCGCGGTGATGTGAAAGCTCCGGTAAAAATCCAGCAAACACCCTTGCTGTTGGAGGCAAAGGCCAATGCACACGGCACCCTGCTGGGGCCGGAAGCCTCGCTGGACGTGGCAATCGATTTGCAGCCCCAAGGAGATGCCCGTAGCCGTCCGCTGGGATCCATGCGAGCCACGCTTCAGGCCACGCTCAAGCCCGCGCAAGCGCAGCCGATTGCCCGCGCGCAAGGCCAGTGGACAGCATTGAATCTGGCGAGCCTGTGGCCTCAGGCACCTCAAACCAGCCTTTCGGGCCAGGCGCAGGTGCTGCCTGATGGCTCGGGTTGGAAAGCCGAAGTGCAAGCGCAAAACAATGCGCCCGGCCCGCTAAACCAGCAACGCCTGCCTTTGGAAAGTGCCCAGGCCAGTCTGCAATACCGCAATGGGCAATGGATGCTGTCCGCATTACAAGCACACGGGGCGGGTGGAACCGCGCAAGCTCAGGGCAGCTATGAAGGAAGTCCAGCACAGTGGTCTGTGTCGGGAACACTGCAAGGCTTACAGCCGCACCAGATAGACAGCCGCTGGCCCGCCACCGCTTTGGACGGCAAGGTGGCGGCGAGGCAAACTCCGCAGGGCATCACGTTTGACACCCAATTACTGGCGCCAATGTTGGCAAGAGACGCTTCGCAAAACTTGCGCTTGGAAGCCAAAGGAAATTGGAACGGACCGATGTTGCAATTGGATAGCCTGCTGCTGCAAACGCCACAGGCACAGATTTCAGGTCAATTGCAAGTCGACACCCTGAGCTACGCCAGCACAGGGCAATTGCGCGCCGTGTTGCCGGGGGCGCTCGCTGCGCTGGATGGCAGTCTGGCCGCCACAGCGGGGCAGGGTACCAGCGTCTGGCAGGTGAGTGATGTGCAAGCCTTGTCACGGTGGTTGCACGACTTGCCGGTGGTGGGTTCAGAATTTCCGCTTCTGGACGCTCAGGGCGATGTTGACCTTTCTACGCATTGGACTGGCGGCTGGCAGAACCTGGGTGCTGGACTGAAATTGGAGGCAAGTGCCAAGGCCAAGCGCCTGGATCTGGCGGATAGCTACCACCTGCGTGACCTGAAATTTGATTTGGGCGGCACACTGAGGGCCTTGGCTGTCCAATTTAGTAGCAAGGCGCAGAGCGTCACGCGACAACTGACGCTTGCAGGCAGTTCGCAAGTCTCTCAAGTGAGCGCCGGTCAATGGCAGGCGCGCCTGGATGCGCTGGATTTCAGCGCCGCTGATGGCCAGCAGATCAAGCCCTGGAACTTGCAATTGCAGCAGCCCGTAACCTTGGACTGGCAACAAAGCGCGCTGAGTCGCTCCCTGGTGCTTGCCGCTGGTTCCATGCGTCTGAGCGGCCCCGCACCCGGCACGGCGAAGATTCAGTGGCAGGGCATGCAGTGGTCACAAGAGGTCGCCCCAGGAGGGGCCATGGGCTCGATGCGTTGGAATACCCGAGGCCAGTTGCAGGGTGTGCCGCTGGCTTGGCTGGAGCTACTGGGCCAGACACAGATTGCTAACCTGGGTCTGCGCGGCGACTTGGTCTTTGGCGGCCAATGGGATGCCAGCGTGGATGGAAGCAGTCGAGGTTTGCAAGTGCGTGCCAATGTGCAGCGTGCTAGCGGAGATTTGAGGTTGCTGTCTGCTGACACCAATGGCAACTTGCTGCAGGCAGGCCTGCGTGACGCCCATGTGGATGTGCAGGTGAGCCGTGATGCGCTTCACGCCAATCTGGTGTGGGCCAGCGATGCCGGAGGCAATGCCCAGGCAGACTTCAACACCACATTGCGCCTGAACGAGGGCACTTGGGGTTGGGCGGCTGATGCGCCTTTGCAGGCAACTATGCATGCCAATCTTCCCCGTGTAGGTGCCTGGTCGCTGATTGCACCAGTGGGATGGCGTATCAATGGCACGCTGGACGCGGATGTCCAACTGTCCGGCACACGCAGCCAGCCGGTGTGGAAGGGCGGGTTGCTGGCACGCGACATGTCGGTGCGATCGGCCGTGGAGGGCATTGACTTCAACAACGGCTTGCTGCGTTTGCAAATTGACGGGCAGCACATCGACATTGCCGAGTTGACGTTGCAGGGCGCGGGCGGCGCAGTGGGCGGCCAGTTGTTGGCCACGGGCTCTGTCGATTGGTTACCCGGCACACCGGGCAGTCCACTCGCTTCGCGCCTGCGCATGGAACTCGATGCCAAAGCGCAGGCCTTACGCGTGACGACCCGCCCGGACCAGCGACTGGTGGTGTCGGGGAATTTGGCGGCGCGTCTGATCGATACACGATTGGTGTTGCGTGGCATCTTGCTGGCAGACCAGGCGCTATTCGTGCTGCCGGAGGATAACTCGCCAAAACTGGGCAGCGACGTGGTGGTCAAGCGTGGCAAGTCCGTGCCAGGTAAGGCCGATCAAGTCGCTGATAAACCGCCACCCCGTGCGCAGACCCTGATACCGGACTTAAACATCGTATTGGATCCAGGTCCCAATTTTCAGGTGCAGGGACACGGCTTGAAAACACGCTTGACCGGTCTACTGACCCTGCAGGCCGAGGGGCGCGATGAGCCACCGAGGCTGACCGGCGAATTGCACACTGCGAGCGGCACCTACCGCGCCTACGGCCAAAGCCTGCGTATCGAAGACGGCACACTGCGCTTTGCCGGCGTCTATGACAACCCGACCCTGGACATCCGCGCCGTGCGACCCAATTTGTCACAAGTGGTGGGGGTTGAGGTGAGCGGCACGGCGCAGTTGCCGGTGGTTCGTCTGTATTCGGATCCGGACCTTCCGGACGCTGAGAAGCTGTCCTGGTTGGTGCTGGGTCGCTCCAGCGCAAATGGTGGCGCGGAAGCCGCGATGTTGCAGCAGGCCGCACTGGCACTGTTGGCAGGTCGTGGCGTCGCCCCGAGCGAAGGCATTGGCAAGGCGTTCGGGCTGGATGAGGTATCGCTAGGGCAGATAGCCACCACCAATCTGGACGGCACCACCGGCACCGAGGCCACGGTACGGCTGGGCAAGCGCATCTCGCGCGATTTTTACGTGGCTTATGAGCGCGGCCTGGCAGGCACCTTAGGCACCTTTTACGTGTTCTACGACTTGTCACGCCGCTTTACACTGCGCGGCGAGTCGGGTATCCAAAATGCGGTGGACCTGATCTTTACTACCCGTTACGACTAGGTTTCTTCGACTTGGTGGAAAATGCAGCCCTTGCCAGCCATTACCGAAACGAATCCGGATGATCACCTTTCTTCTTGAAAACTTTGACTATGCCCCCCGGCGGGTGATGGGCTTGCTAGCCTTGGTGTGCGCCAGCATGCTGGCTTTTGGCATGTATTTGCAACACATGCTGGGGCTGGAGCCTTGCCCCATGTGCATCGTGCAACGCTACGCCGACTTTTTCGTTTTATTTTTTGCGGTACTCGCGGCATCCGTGTCGAAGCGCGCTGTGCTGCTTGGCTCGACATTGTTATTACTGGTGTCTGCTGGCTTTGGTGCCTTTGTGGCGGCCCGCCAGAGCTTCTTGCAGTGGTACCCGCCCGAGGTCGTGTCGTGTGGTCGTGACTTCTACGGAATGATTGAAAACTTCCCGCTGCAACGCGCATTGCCCATGATCTTCAAGGGCAGTGGCGACTGCTCGAAAGTGGATTGGACCTTTCTGGGCGGCTCAATTGCGAACTGGTCGTTTGTCTGGTTCAGCTTGGCAGCACTGGTGACGCTGACGTTGCTGGTGCGTCAAGCAAAGCGCTAAGCACGTTTATTTTTCGACAGGCACATCCATGATCAGGCGGATGCCTACCAGCGTGTAGCGTGTCTGCGGCGAGTTCCAGTTGCGGTAGCTGGAACGCGCATACAGGCTCCAGGTGTGCCAGGAGCCACCCCGCCTCACATACTCACCGCCTTCGTCCGGGCCCTTGGGGTCGTCTACGGGAGACTTGGTGTAATAGTCCTCCGCATACAAGTCCTGCGTCCACTCCCAGGCGTTACCGTGCACGTCGTACAAGCCAAAAGCATTGGGCGCAAAGCTGGCAACTGGCGCAGTGAAGGCATAGCCATCGTTGCCGGGGAGGGCATTGGCAGCAAACTGCGGCCACTGCGGTTTGGAAGCTTCATCAAACGTATTGGCCACTTTCAGCAGGCATTGCGGTTCATCACCGCAGTGGTAGCGCGTCGTGGTGCCAGCGCGCGCGGCATATTCCCACTGCGCCTCAGTCGGCAGACGGTAGTTGCGGCCTTCCTGTTTGCTCAGCCATGTAGCAAGTGCCTGCGCGTCACCCCAGGTAACGTTGACCACCGGGTGCGCATCCGTCTGGGCGAAGCCGGGGTTGAGCCAGCTATAGCGCACATCGCGACCTTCAAAAGCATCGCCACGCTTGCTCTTGGAGGCGTCGTACTGCGCGTTGTAACCATAGCCTCCCGTGCCATCGGCAATGGATTCAGGCACGTAACCGGATTGCTCCACAAACCGGCGAAACTGCCCAACCGTGATCTCGGTGGCGCCCATGTAAAACGGCTGGGTGATCCGCACCTTATGCGCAGGGGCCTCGTCAAACAGGTTTTCAAGCCGGTATTTTTCCGCAAGCGGGTAGGCTTTTTGCAGCGATTCAATTGTTTCCCCGCTGCCCATCAGGAATTCACCAGCAGGAATGCGCACCATGTGCATGCCCAGAGAGTTGGTGACCTCGGCGGGTATGCCGCCTGCCCCGCCAGTGCCAGAAGCACAAGAGCTCAAAACCAGCATCAAAAATATGCAGAGGGCTGTGCGGCGCATGACTAAAGCTTCTTGACGAGAACCTGGCTCTTGCGGTCCCAGTTGTATTTGCGCTTGCGCGCTTCGGGCAGCCAGTCAGGGTCCACCTGCACAAAGCCGCGCTTGATAAACCAGTGCATGGTGCGCGTGGTCAGCACAAAAATGCTGTCCAGTCCGGCGGCTTTGGCACGTTGCTCCACGCGTTTCAGCACGCGCTCGCCATCGCCTTGGCCCTGCACATCGGGCGACACGGTGAGCGCCGCCATTTCGGCCGTTTTAGCTTCCGGATAAGGGTAAAGCGCGGCACAGGCAAAGATCACGCCGTCATGTTCGATGATGGTGTAGTTGCCGACATCGCGCTCTATCTCGGTTCGGCTGCGTTTGACCAGCGTGCCGTCGTTCTCGAACGGTTCGATCAGTTGCAGAATGCCGCCCACATCGTCTACCGAGGCTTCACGCAGGCTTTCCAGTTTCTCGTCCACCACCATGGTGCCGATGCCATCGTGCACATACACCTCCAGCAAGATCGCGCCATCGACCGAGTAAGGAATGATGTGGCTGCGTTCCACGCCGCCCTTGCAGGCCTTGACGCAATGCTGCAGATAGAACGCTACGTCGCTGGGTTGGTTGGCAGTGGGCAATTCTTTGAGCAAACGCTCGGCTGCAGCCAGCGGCAACTCCGTGTCAATCGGGTTGTCCTCGCCAGCAGGCTGGGTCGGGTGCATGAAAATACCCGGCACCTCCGTCAGGAAGATCAACTTGTCGGCCTGCAGCGCGGTGGCCACCGAGGTGGCTACTTCTTCCATCGCCAAATTAAAAGCGTCGCCGGTCGGTGAAAAACCAAATGGCGAGAGCAACACCATGGCGCCCATTTCCAGTGTCCGGGTGATGCCGGCTGTGTCCACTTTACGCACGACGCCGCTGTGCTGAAAGTCCACGCCATCCACGATGCCCACCGGGCGCGCGGTAATGAAGTTGCCGGAAATAACGCGCACCGTGGAGTCGGCCATGGGCGTATTGGGCAAGCCCTGGCTGAAGGCGGCTTCGATCTCGTAGCGCAGTTGTCCTGCCGCCTCCTGCGCACAATCCAAAGCGAGTTCGTCCGTGACGCGGATGCCGTGGGAATACTTGGCTTCAATGCCCTTCGCCTTGAGCTGCTCTGCCACTTGCGGCCTGAAACCGTGCACCAGCACGATTTTTACGCCCATGCTTTGAATCATGGCCAGGTCTTGCGCCAGGCTATGCAGTTTGCCCGCCGCAATCGCCTCGCCGGCAATGCCCACCACAAAGGTCTGGTTGCGGAACTTGTGGATATAAGGTGCCACCGAGCGAAACCAGGGCACGAAGGTGAAGTTGAAGACGGAGGTCATGGGCGAGGTAAGGGATACGAAGGTTTTAGGATGGCTAAGCGCTAATGTACTGAGGGCAGGGCGCGCGAGAGTACCAATGCGTCACGACAATGTCCAGACAAGCTATTTCTCTAGCGCTTTAAGTACTTTGGTTATGACCGTGAAACCCTCAGGAGATACACGAAGAATCTTCTTTCTGTCATCCATGGGGTCCCTCTCGGCGGTGACCAGACCAAGACCATCGCGCCCCTGACGGTCAACCACAGATAGCGATCGTATATAGCGGCTTGCGGAAGCCAGGGAAAAGTCCCCTTTTTTTCCCAATTCAGTGACAGTAAGGCCTCCATTTTTTGTTTCATTTTGGGCGATAAGGAGCAGGCTTATGGCTTCGCTGATAGTGGTTTCTGTGTTTTTGTCCATATCTCTAAAGATACCCAGCATTTGAATCGCTCGACAAAGAACAATTCGCTCGTCAGAAGTCATGGATTTCATTTTGTGTTCATGTTGTTGATAAAACCATTTGGATGTGCCTGAATCGACGAAAGCGCTGGCTGCATAGCTATGTGCCATGAGTAGATTGTTGATCCTCATACCTTTCAGGTTGCTCTATGCACTAAACAGGCTAGGTAAAGCAGGGGATTTTGGCACGGAGGGCAGTCGCTCCGACGGAAGCAAATGCACAAATTTTGGTCAAACCGCGTCTTCTACTGCGCTGATCATGGCTCTGTTGCAACTAGGGTCTAGCCCCGGCTGTAAGCCGGAGCCACCCTTGAATATTGGAAGTTCCGGCAGGGCTGAGTCGCTTGCGCTGTCCCCCTTGCCGTCCTGCGCCAGAAACTCTCGCACCTTGGTACTGGCATAAGTGCCTTCTTTGATCTCATGGATGCGCGCCTTGCGGACGATGGGGTCTTCGATATTTATGGTCAGCTTGGTCATTTGATTGCTTCACGAGAGGGTGCGCACGAGTAGCGCAAGTCTATGAGCGACACAGGGATAATCACCGGGTGAACGCACCCCTTTCCCCATCCCCACTGCATATCGAATTTCCCGAGTCCCTGCCCGTATCGGGCAAGCGCGACGAGATCATGGCCGCAATGCAACAGCATCAGGTCATCATCGTCTGCGGCGAGACCGGTTCCGGCAAGACTACGCAATTGCCCAAAATCGCCCTGGCCATGGGGCGCGGAAAGCTGAATTACCCGTTGACCCTGCCCGATGGGCGCCCAGCGCCGCGCGGCAAGATGATCGGCCACACGCAGCCGCGCCGGATTGCCGCCAGCTCCGTGGCCAAGCGTATTGCCGAGGAGTTGAAGACGCCGCTGGGTGATGTGGTGGGCTTCAAGGTGCGCTTTCAGGACCGCCTTTCCAAGGATGCGTCGGTCAAGTTGATGACAGACGGCATCTTGCTGGCCGAGACGCAGACCGACCTGCTGTTAACGGCTTACGACACCATCATCATCGACGAGGCACATGAGCGCAGCCTGAATATCGATTTTCTGCTGGGTTATCTGCGCCAGATATTGCCGCGCCGCCCCGATCTGAAGGTCGTCGTGACCTCTGCCACGATTGATGCAGACCGCTTTGCGAAGCACTTTGCGTCGAAGAATGGACCTGCGCCGGTGATCCAGGTGTCGGGACGCATGTTCCCGGTGGAGCAGCGCTATCGCCCCTTTGAAGAATCGCGCGAATACGACCTGAACTCGGCCATTGCCGATGCCGTGGATGAAATCTGGCGTGGCCTTCAGCCGCAGGGCCGCCCCAAGGCGGAAGACGCCCCCCCGGGGGGCAGCGGCGACGCGCAGCGCGGGGCGTGGGGGCTACCTAACGCGGGCGACATTCTGGTATTCCTGCCTGGAGAGCGCGAAATTCGCGAGGCGGCGGACCACCTGCGCCGCCACCTCAGCCACCAGCCGCTGATGCGCAACGCCGAGGTGCTGCCGCTGTTTGCCCGCCTGTCGCCCGCTGAGCAGGACCGCATTTTTGACGGCCACACCGGACGGCGCATTGTGCTGGCCACCAACGTGGCGGAGACTTCGCTCACGGTGCCGGGCATCCGCTATGTGATCGACGCCGGCACAGCGCGCGTCAAGCGTTACAGCTTTCGCAGCAAGGTGGAACAACTGCTGGTGGAGCCGATCAGCCAGGCCGCCGCCAATCAACGCGCCGGGCGCTGCGGACGTGTCGCCAACGGCATTTGCATTCGTCTGTATGACCAGAAAGAATTTGAGGGACGCGAGCGCTTTACTGACCCGGAAATTTTGCGATCGTCATTGGCCGGGGTGATTCTGCGCATGAAGTCGTTGCACCTGGGTGTGGTGGAAGACTTTCCGTTTCTCGACATGCCTTCCGGCCGCGCCATTGCCGACGGTTACCAGTTGCTGAACGAACTGGGCGCGGTGGACGATGGCAACGAAATCACGCCGCTGGGCCAGGAACTGTCGCGCCTACCGCTGGATCCGCGCGTGGGTCGCATGATTCTGGAGGCGCGCAATCGCAATGCCCTGGACGAGGTGCTGGTGATTGCCTCGGCGCTCAGTGTGCAGGACGTGCGCGACCGCCCCATGGACATGCAGCAGCAGGCCGACCAGCAGCACGCCAAGTTTGATGACGAGAAGAGCGAGTTCAGCGGGTATCTGAAGCTGTGGAAATGGATTCACGACGCGCGGGGCGAGCGCCACACCACCGCCACCACCGGCGTGGTGGGTCAGCACAAGGTCACGAACCGGCAGTACGAACAACTGCTGCGCCAGAACTTTATCAACATGCGCCGGGTGCGCGAGTGGAAAGACATCCACACCCAATTGCACACGGTGGTGGCCGAGCACAAGTGGCGGCTTAACACTTCGCCTGCGTCCTACGAGCAGTTGCACCTGTCCATGCTGTCGGGATTGCTGGGCAATGTGGGTTGCAAGCTGGAGACGGATGGTGCTTCGGGCGAATACCTGGGTGCGCGCAGTATCAAGTTCTACCCGCATCCGGGCGCGCATCTGGTAAAAAAACCGGGGCGCTGGATTGTGGCGGCTGAGTTGGTGGAAACCACGCGACTGTTTGGCCGGGGCATTGCGGCCATTGAGCCGCCGTGGCTGGAGCAGGTCGGTGGCCATTTGTTGAAAAAGCAGTTGCTCGACCCGCATTGGGAAAAGAAGGCGGCCGAGGTGGTGGCGCTGGAGCGTGCCACGCTCTATGGCATCGTGGTCTACAGAGGCCGCCGTGTGAACTATGGCCGCGTGGATATGGTGGGCGCGCGCGAAATCTTTATCCGCGAAGCGCTGGTGGGCCAGCAATGGGAAACGCCGCTGGCATTCTTGTCGGCCAACCAGAAGTTGATCAAGCAAGTGGAAGACCTGGAGCACAAGGCGCGGCGGCAGGACGTGCTGGTGGACGACGAACTGATCTACGCCTTTTATGACCAGCAGTTGCCCGCCGATGTGTGCAGTGGCTACAGCTTTGAAAACTGGTACCGGGAAGAATCCAAGAAGCCGCAATACAACCCGCAGCATGCGGGTGGCCGGCGTGAAAGCACGCTGCTGCGCCTGACGCGCGAAGAGTTGATGCGCCATGAGGCGGCCGGTATCACGACGGCTTCATTCCCCAAAACCATCCGTCTTGGCGGCGTGGATTGCGCGGCGACCTATTTGCATGAACCGGGTGATGCGCATGACGGCCTGACCGTGACCGTGCCGCTGTTTGTGCTGAACCAGGTGAATGAGGAGCGCTGCGAGTGGCTGGTGCCCGGCATGTTGCGCGAAAAAATTCAGGCGCTCATCAAGACGCTGCACCAGCGCCCGCGCTCGCGCCTGGTTCCGCTACCGGATACCGCCGCCAAGTTTGCGGAAGTGCTGAACGAACCGGAGCGCTTTGGCTCCGGCGGGCTGACCGATGCCGTGCTAAAGCTGGTGCGCGATGCCACGGCGGTGGACGTAGTGAAAGCCGACATCAAGGTCGACATGCTGACCCCGCATTTCTTCATGAACTTCCGCGTGGTGGATGAGCATGGCCGTGTGCTGGGCCATGGCCGCAACATCGGTGCGCTGAAAGCCGAATGGGGAAAACAGGCACGCGGGGCGTTCCAGGCCTTGGCGAATCTCAAGCTGGGGGAAGGCGCTAAAGCGTCTGAACCTGCACCAGCAGTAGTTGCGGCAGCCTCCGTTTCCACTCCTCAAGTTGGCAAGGGACCGGCACCTCACAAGGCTGCGGCTGCGTCTCCGGTGGCCACCGAAAAGCGCCATACCGCATGGACTTTTGGCGAGTTACCCGAGTTGCTGGAAATCCGTAAGGGCGGCCAGACGCTGATCGGCTTCCCGGCCCTGATTGACGCGGGTGACGCGGTCACCATCGAGGTCTTCGACGAGCCCGAAACGGCGCACGCCAAACACCGAGCCGGTCTGCGCCGCTTGTTTGCGCTGCAGATCAAAGATGCGCTGAAATACCTGGAAAAGAATATTCCCGACCTGCAAAAAATGGCCGTCACTTTTATGCAGGTCGGCAAGACCGAGGGCAAGGACAGCGCCAGCTCCGGTGGCACCATCGAGGAGTTACGCGAGCAGATCGTCGCCCTGGCGTTGGATCGGGCCTTTTTGATCGAGCCGCTGCCCACCGACGAATTTGCCTTCAAAAAGCGGGTGGAGGAGGGGCGTGGCCGCCTGACGCTGATTTCATCCGAAGTGGCGCGCATGGCCGGCGTCATCCTGCTGGAGTACGCCACGGCTGCGCGCAAGATCAAGGACAGCAAGAACACCGGCGAGGCGGCGGTGGATGCGGCGCAGCAGTTGCAACGCTTGATGCCCAAACGCTTTTTGCACGCAGCGCCTTGGGACAGGCTGCAGCATCTGGCACGCTACCTCAAAGCCATTACCCTGCGCCTGGACAAGTACCGCGCCGACCCGACCCGTGACGCCACCCGCCTGGCCGAACTGCGTCCGCTGGAGCAGCGTTACTGGCGTCTGGTGGCAGAGCGCAAGGGTGTGACTGATGTTTCCATGCTGGAATTCCGCTGGTTGCTGGAAGAACTGCGTGTCAGCTTCTTCGCGCAGGAGCTGCGCACCCCGCAGCCGGTAAGCGTGAAGCGGTTGGACAAGGCCTGGGCGCAATTGAGCTGAGGTTTTCACGCTGGGCCGCCCCAGGTGGAAATGACCCCCTTTGGGAGGCAGGAAGCCTCGAGCGTCAGGCGCCGAAGCACCTGCCTGGCCAGTGGCGAGCGTGGGAGCTGCGCCTACAACTTTTGCAGCCGCTCCAGCGCTGCCAGCAGCGTCGCATCTTGTTTGGCAAAGCAGAAGCGCACGACGCGTTGGTCAAAACCGTTGCCGTAAAAGGCGGACAGCGGAATGGCAGCCACGCCGATCTCTCGGGTGAGCCACTGGCAGAAGTCGGCCTCGCGCAGATCGCTGACCTCCGAGATGTCCACGCACTGGAAGTAGCTGCCTTCGGTGTGCAGAATTTTGAAGCGGGTCTTGGCAAGGCCCTGCCGAAACAGATCGCGCTTGGCGCCATAGAAGGCGGGCAAATCCAGATACGGCGCCGGATTGGTCATGTATGCGGCAAGCGCATGCTGCACTGGGGTGTTCACCGTGAACACATTGAACTGGTGCACCTTGCGAAACTCTGCCGTCAGGCTGGCCGGCGCCGCTACATAGCCCACCTTCCAGCCGGTCACATGGTAGGTCTTGCCAAAGCTGGAGACGATAAAGGCGCGGGCGGCCAGGCCTGAAAATCGCGCCGCACTTTGGTGCTGCTGGCTGTCGAAAACCATGTGCTCATAGACCTCATCGGAGATCAACAGTACGTTGGTGGGCGCCAGCAAATCCTGCAGAGCCAGCATGTCAGCCTCAGACCAAATGGTGGCGCTGGGATTGTGTGGGCTGTTGACAATGATGGCGCGGGTGCGTGGCGTGATGGCTGCAGCAATCTGGCCGAAGTCAGGACGGAAGCTTCCGGGGGTTAGCGGAACACGCACCGCCACACCACCCGCCAGTTCGATATTGGGCACGTAGCTGTCGTAACAGGGCTCCAACACAATCACCTCATCGCCTGGATGCACGATGGCCAGAATGGCGGTAAGGATCGCCTGCGTGGCACCGGCGGTGATGGTGATTTCCGTATCGGCGCTGTAGCGGTGTTGGTGCAAGGATTCAATCTTGGCGGAAATGGCCTGACGTAGCACGGGTACCCCGATCATGGGCGGGTACTGGTTGTGGCCGGCCTGCATGGCATGCGTTACAGCATCGACCAGGGCAGGGTCGCAGGCAAAGTCCGGAAAGCCTTGTCCTAGGTTCACCGCCTTGTGCTCAGCAGCCAGGGCTGACATCACGGTAAAGATGGTGGTGCCGACCTTGGGTAGACGGCTGTTGAGCGCAGGTGTAAAAGCCGCGGTGTTTGTCGCGTTTGAATTCATGGTTTGTAAGTCGTAATCGTTAAAGCTCGTAGTCGTTTACATGGCCATTCATTGCCTTGATGATCAGGTCGCGGCTCAGGCGGTTGCTGAGCAACTCGGCAAAGGTGTAGACAAAGTTGCGCAAGTAAGCGCTGCGCTTGAAGGCCACGCGGGCAATGTTCTTGCCAAACAACTGACCCGCAGGGCGAGTCACCAGGCCGCCTTTACCGCCATTGTTTGCACCGTCTTCGACAATATCCTGCACCGCCATTTCTGCGGCGATTCCGACGCCAAGCCCCAAGCGCACATAGGTCTTGATCACGTCCGAGTCGATGGCTTCCAGCGCAATACGTGGTTCCAGATGCGCGTGGGCAAAAGCCAGGTCAATTTTGGTTCGGCCGGTAAAAGACGGGTGATAGGTAATCAACGGTTCCTTGGCCACGTCTTGCAGCGTGATGTGCTCTTTTTTTGCCAGGGGGTGCTCAGCAGGAAGCACCAGCATGTGCTGCCACTCGTAGCAAGGCAAGGTGACTAACTCGGCGAAGTCGGCCAGCGATTCGGTGGCAATACCGATCTCTGCCACATCGTCAATCAACATGCGGGCCACTTGGCCGGGCGCTCCCTGGTGCATGCTGATGTTGACTTTGGGGTAGGCCGCGCGCAGGGCTGCCACGCGCTCCGGCAACACATAGCGTGCCTGCGTATGGGTGGTGGCAATGGAGAGCGTTCCGCTGTCCTGGTTGCTGTATTGCTCGCCGATGCGCTTGAGGTTGCCCACCTCGCTCATGATCAACTCGATGCTTTTGAGCACATGCTGACCGGGCTCGGTGATGCGCTTGAGGCGCTTACCGTGGCGCGCGAAAATTTCAATGCCCAGTTCTTCTTCCAATTCAATGATGGCTTTTGACACGCCGGGTTGCGACGTATGAAGGGCTTTGGCGGCTTCGGTTAGGTTGAGGTTGCGGCGTGCCGCTTCCTGAACAAAACGAAATTGATGTAGGTTCATAACGAATCCTGATTTTGACGCTAATACAAAAAAGGAATGATCTCGTCGTTCATTATCCACTCTGGGGACGCGGAGGTAGTTCCTGAAGCTGCGGCGCACCGACCCGGGATCTATGATAAATCCTGATGAAACTAACTTATGCTTGTGTTTTGGTTTTAAAAAATCCAATACTATGAAACTTATATTGGATTTCACTATGCATATTTCAACAATTTCCACTGCTCCAAGTTTGCTCGGAACTTTTGTTCACTTTGGCGATTGCACAGGTTTAACCAGGGTGAAACGGTGCGCTTCATTGCTTGGCTTGGCATGTCTTTTGACTGCCAGTGGCCTGGCCTCACGGGCCTGGGGTGCCGAGGGCGACGATGCCATCCGCAAAGCGCAGCCTATCGTGGTCAACCTCAAACAATTCAAGGTGACGATGGATGCAAAAGGGGAGTCCAGGTTGGGAGATGCCAGCCTGGTTTTGCCTGGCGACGTAATTGAATACCAGGCCACTTATAGCAATCGGAGCACCAGTGTCTTAACGGTCACTGCAACCCTACCGGTTCCTGAGGCCGTGGCATACATCAAGGACAGTGCCAAGTCAAAGCCCAGTCTGCCGTATTCGGTGGCACAGAAGGACTCTCTGTTTGCTCAAGAACCGCTTGTCAAGAAAGTAACGTCGGTAGGCGGCGCCACGCTTTCCCAGCCCGTTCCGCTTGCAGACTACCGCTTTGTACGTTGGGACTTGGGCAGGCTCCTGCCCAACACGTCGGTGGAAGTGAGTATCCGGGCTAAGGTGGCGCAAAGCCTGGAGGGCGAAGCCGATATCGCCAAGTAACTCCTTAAACCTGACGACACGGGTCTACTCAGCCGCGATGCTGGCCAACAACTGAATCAGCCGAGGATCCTCACCTACTGCAGGTTTGAGCTCAAACTCCACCAGAGGATGGAGCGCCCGCAACTGGTCAACGAGCAGCGGCAAGTCCTCACGCGCATGACGGCCCACTCCCAAAAACATCGGTATTACGGTGATGCTGTTGATGTTGGCTCCGACTAGTTCCTGGCAGGCCGTTGCCAGATCAGGCTGGCTCAGTTCCAGGTAGGCGCAGCGAACACTGAGATCCGGTTCACCCAATTCGATATGTGCTGCCACCGCCTCCATGGGCTTGTGCCATAGCGGGTCACGTGAGCCATGCGCGAATAGCACCACAGCGCGTTTGGTTTTATTAGTGTTCATCTTCGCAGTACGAGCCAGGTGAATGCCGTGAGTGACAGCATGGAATAAATAATCCCGGGCAATGCAGCAGTAAACCAGGGTTGCCATCCCTGAAGCGTGCCCAAATCGCCCAGCACATTATTCAGGAGCACAAAGCTGACTCCTGCCATCACGCCCCCAAATACGTAGCTGGCAATGCCGCCCGATCTGAAATGGAAATACGCAAAAGGCAGGGCGAGTACCACCATCACCAAGCAGCTAAGGGGATAAAACACTTTTTTCCAAAACTGAATTTCGTATTTCTGGGCCGACTGGTTGTTGGAACTGAGGTGCTGAATGTATTGAAACAAGTCAATCGTTCCCATACGCTCGGGTCGAAGAACGGCTGCAGCAACCATTTCTGCGGTCACGGTGGTAGGCCATCGAAAGCTGTCAGAAACGACACGATCTACACGACCCGCCTTGGCATCCGCAACAGTGAATTCGGTACGGTCCACCTTATTGAGTAACCAGTCTTCATGTTCGCCAAATCTGCCCGTTTGTCCCTGGATCATGGAAACCAGATGGCCATGATTATCGAATTCGAAAATTCGAACATCTTTCATGGTGCCGTCACTGGCCAGAGCGCCGACGTTGATAGCGTAATTGCCGTAGGCCTGCTTCTCTTTCAGCCAGGCACCAGTCTTGCCAACGGTAACCTGTCCCTTGAAACTAGCCTTGAGCAATTGCGCTGTCTTGTCCGCGAGAGGGGCAACATAGTCGCCAATGGCGAAGGTGAACAAGACAAATAGCAATCCCAAGCTGAGCAGGATACGCAAAGCCCGCCAAGGCCCCAGGCCACTGGTTCGCAGAATGGTGAACTCAGAACTCTGAGCCAGGCGCGCCATGACAAAAATGGTCCCTATAAGAACAGTAATAGGCATCAGTTCATAAATATGACTGGGCATCATCAGGCCGATAAAAATCAGTGCCTGTGGGATGCGGTAGCCAATGGCGCCAATGTGGTTGACCGACTGCAGTTCTTCGACAAAGTCAAAAAAGAAGAACAACAAAGCAAAGCCAAGCGTGACCAAGGCCACGGCAACCACTACTTCCCGATATAACAGTCTGCGTAGTGTCTTCAAGATGCGTTGCCTTGAGCGGACCTGGCGGCCCGGTTCGGACCTACACGCCAGCGCGGGCCCCAGTTGTTGTGACGTTTGAACAACCACAGAAGTCCCACGGCAAAAGCACCTCCATGCAGCCCAAGTAAAAAGGGGGTGAATTGCACTTGGCCCGATTCCACCCAGCTTTTACCCAACACCAGAAAATTGAAATAAACGACAAAAATCAAGAAGGCAAATCCAAGGTTGGCGGAGCGACCCACCCGCGGATTGGTGCCCGCCACAGCAACGGCAATCACAATGAAATTGAAACCCGCCAAAGCCAACCCCAAGCGCCAGGACAACTCTGCCAGGTTCTTCAACGTCGGCGCCTTCAGTAGATCAGTACTGGTGAGAGAACTGGATGGCACGTAGGTCCGCTCCGACACATCATCTGCGCCTACGCGTGCGCCATAACTTTCAAACTCGCTAACTGTGAGCTCGGATTTGCCAGTCGTCGTTTCCAGGCGCTGCCCGTTTTGCAACACCAGGAATTTGTCATTGCCAATAATTTCGATGTGGCCGCTGCGCGCCGAGGTGATGGTTTCTTTAGTTTGTTCCTTGGTGGCAATGAAAACGTTGTTGCCGGTTTGTTTGCTTTCTGAATTTTTTTCGATAAAAAACACGCGGTCACCATTTGCTGATTCCTGGAACTGGCCGGGTTCGATACGGGCAATGTCACCCCGTTTTTCATAGCGGTCGCGCAGGTCTTCAATGCGACCAAAGGCCCAGGGCAGGATAAAGAAAGCGAGCACCACAATCACGACAAGAATCGGCCATGCAAAGCGAAAAACCGGCGATAGCAATGAAGTCAGACCACGCCCACTACCAAACCAGATCACCATCTCGCTGTCCTTGTACATGCGGGTGAGCACACTCAGAATGCCGATGAAAAGGCTCAGCGAGAGAATGGTGGGCAAGTCAGACAGCACCGTATAACCCATGATGATCATTACATCTGTAGGGTTAAAAGTGCCGCGCGAGGCCTCGCCCACGGTGCGTATAAGCGTCATGGTCATGACCACAGTAGCCAGTACGACGAGTGAAGCCCCGAAACTGCGTGCTAACTCTTTGCGAATGGAGGAATGGAATAACATTGCGTACGAATAAGAAAGCGAATTATGAACTTTGAACTAAAGCCCTTGAGTCTGGTCGAAGCCGCCAGTGAAAAATGTGACGTGTTGCTGATCCTGTTGGCCGACGGTTATAAGCCCGCCAAAGATGGTTTTTCCGCGTTTGTTGCGCGAGCCATTAAAGACGGCGATGCGCAAACCAAGGCAGGCAAATTGCTTCCCCTATACAAGCACCCCATGACGCAGGCTACCCGTGTAGTGCTGGTCGGTGTGGGGGATGGTAGCGCGAAGCAGGTGCGTACGGGCGTGATTGCGGCTATGGCCAGCGTCAAGTCAGAAACCCTCAAAAAACTGGTATTGGTTTTTCCCAATGCAACCACCGCACCCTCCGTAAGGTCTGTCGTTTCGGCTTTGGCAGATGCCAGCTATAGCTATAACACGACCAAGTCGAAGGCAGAAGAGAGTGCGTTGCGCGATGTGTTACTTGCCGCCAGCAATGCGAGTGAGGTGCAGGCCACCTTCGAACGCGCCGTGGCAGTAGTAGACGGAGTGGATCTTGCCAAGGAGTGGGCTAACCGACCGGCCAACCATGCAACACCGACGCTATTGGCAAAGGCTGCACAGGGGCTTGCCATAAAACATAGCAAGATCACCTGCGAGGTTTTGGGGCCCAAGGAAGTTGCCAAATTGGGTATGGGGGCATTTATGGCTGTGGCGCAAGGTTCCGATGAGCCACTGCGGTTCATTGTTCTGAAGTACAGCGGAGCAGCCAGGTCACAGGCACCTACGGTGCTGGTGGGCAAGGGCATTACCTTTGACAGTGGTGGCATCTCGATCAAGCCAGCTGCTGAAATGGATGAGATGAAATTCGACATGTCGGGTGCCGCCAGTGTGCTGGGGGTGTTCCGAACCCTGGCCACGCTCAAGCCGGCCATTAACGTGGTGGGCCTCATTCCTTCTTGTGAAAACCTGCTTAACGGGTCCGCGGTCAAGCCGGGCGACGTAGTGACCAGCATGAGCGGGCAGACCATTGAAATCCTCAATACGGATGCTGAAGGCCGTCTGGTCCTGTGTGACGCCTTGACCTACGCCGAGCGATTCAAACCCCATGCCGTTATAGATATAGCCACACTGACCGGTGCCTGTGTTGTGGCCCTGGGGGCCGTGCGCAGTGGTTTGTTCTCGCCGGATGAGGCCTTGGTCAAAGCGCTCAGCGCGGCGGGTGATATGGCGCAAGACCCGTGCTGGCACATGCCTCTGGATGACGAGTATGGTGAAGGCCTGAAGACATCGTTTGCCGATATGGCCAACGTGGCGGGACGCGCAGGGGGGGCAATATCTGCCGCCAAGTATTTGCAGCGCTTTACAGCTAAATACCCGTGGGCCCATCTTGACATTGCCGGCACGGCCTGGAAAAGCGGGGCCAGCAAAGGTGCCACCGGACGGCCCGTGGGTATGTTGGTGGAGTACCTTTTGACCCCACGCGCCGCATCGCTTGCAAGCAAGTAAAACGTGACCGAAGTCGCTTTTCATTTTGGCGCTCCAGATCGGTTGGCGTACACCTGCCGTTTGCTGCGCAAGGCTACGGCAACAGGTGCGCGTCTGCAAGTGCGGGCCCAGGTTGATATCTGCGCTGCATTGGATGCTGCTTTGTGGAACTTGGGGCCTACCGACTTCATCAGCCATTGCGACGCCGCAGCACCAGACGAAGTGCGTTCCCGGTCCGCGGTACTGCTGATTGATTCAGATGCCCCAATGCAGTCCGACTTTCCGATTCTGGTGAATCTGGCCGAGGACGTACCTGCTGGTTTTGAGCAGTTTCAGCGCGTCATTGAAATTGTCAGCACCGATGAGCAAGACCGCAATCTGGCCCGGCTTCGCTGGCGGCATTACACCGAGCGCGGCTACACCATCACGCGCCACGATTTAAAGAACCGGGGGGAGGGTTGATGTCTACACGCATGCCTCCACGCTACCTGCCTACGCTGACTGAGGTCGTGACCCCGCAAGTGCGGGAGTCACTGTCAAAGGCGGTACTACCTGACGTGCCAGCTGCGCAAGGCGAGTCCGCGAATCAAACCAGGGTTGCCGCCGTAGTTGCCTTGCCGGATCGTGAGACGTTGGCGCGACAAGTTATAGAACTGGTGACTCCGCAACTGGAAGCAGAACTGCGCACTGTCGCGCAAGAACTATTTGAGGCACAGTACAGTGCAATGCTGCCGTCACTTCATCTGCAAATTGAAGAGGCTGTACGTGAAGCCATTGAGTTGGCTTTGCCCGATTCGATCAATCGCAATAATTGATGCGCAGTAATTAGTCCTTGGGGCAAAAGCACACGTGCCTTGATGCTAGAATGCAAGGCTCTGGAGCGGTGGATGAGTGGTTTAAGTCACACGCCTGGAAAGCGTGCGTGGGGTTAAACCCACCGCGGGTTCGAATCCCGCCTGCTCCGCCAGTTATAAGTCTTTGACGGTTTCCAACCGTCCAAAGCAACCCCCTAGAAGCCCTGGTTTCCCCGTGAAACTGGGGCTTTTTTGTTTTCTTGCGTCTTTCTCGGTATTCTTAAAGCCACGGTCTACATTGGTCCTCCAGTGTCTCCGCTGTTCCTGTATCGTTTAACGTAAACAACCAGCGGCGCATCGACTGACACCATGTGCTTTATGAACCAAAAGTTAATGAATTCCTCTAACTCCCGCTGGTGAAGTTCGCCGCTTTCGATGCTTGCCTCTACCGCACTGAGTTTTGAAATCAAATCTGCGTGCAGCGTTAGATGGGTAGCAGTAAGCGGATAGCCAACTTCGTGCATTAGTATTTCTTCACGTCGAAAATGCTCCTTGGTGTAGGTGCGCAATTCCTGCGCAGACGCACGCTTGGCTTCTATGCTCGTAGCTTCCAGAAACCTGTTGGCAATGCGAAAAAGTTCTTTGTGTTCTTCGTCGATCGTCTCATTGCCAATTCGATATTTGTCATTCCACTCAATCGACATGTCTTGGGCCATCCTTTTGCAGCGAGTCTATTGCCACGTTTAACGGCCACATTGATGACGATCAAGATGGCTTGAATGAACAAATATTGTCGCGAATTGCAACATTGAGATGGGTGTGCAACTTCAGAATGCGATTATGGGTACAACGCCTCTATCGATTTGGTGGTCGTCGATGTAGACGAAGGGCATCTTTCACTTATTGCCCTGAAAGATAAGGAAATGCAGCCGTTCGGTTGCATCGACTCAAGTTTAGGGTGACGCCGGGCAACAAGTCAGGCCGATCCTTGAGGACAATCGGATTGACTCGGAATTGCCCACTTCCCATCTTTTGCAGGAAGGACTTGCTCTCAAAAGCTTTGAGGGCCTGGCTAATCATTTCCCGAGACGCCCCCAATGTCTGACTCATTTCTACCTGCGACAATTTTTTTTCCAGGAACAGGTCGCCTGATGCAGATTCAGTCGCTGTATCGACCAAATACTGAGCCACACGACCGTATACGCTTACATACGCGAGGGACGCAATCTTTTCATTTGCCCGCCGTAAACGTCCGACCAGATTTTGTAGCAGTGCCATTGACAGGTGAGAACTGCCTTGAACACATTGGAGAAAGGCTTCCTGGCTGAGAAGCAAGGTATCTAGTGGGGTGTCTGCTATGACCGTGGCCGAATGCGGTTCGCCGTCCAGAATGCTCATTTCTCCAACGCATTCTCCCGCGCTGAGCGTAGCGACCACCGCTTGTTTTCCGTCATCTTCAATCATCATTACGCGAACCTGGCCGCTGAGAATGATGATTAGGTAGCCGAGCTTTTGGCCTGCAGTTAACAGGATTTCCCCACGCCTGTACTGGTGCTTTTCCACAGCGGACGCGAGCATTGAAGTCTGCGACTCCGAGAGTCCCAGAAAAAAGGGAACACGCCTCAGTAATTCAACTGTTGTCAGTGATGCCACTTAACCCACCCCCTGTACAGCTTGAAAATTACGATAATTTTCCGGTAATTCTATACACCGAAGCCCTCAGAGAGGGAGGTAGCCGCTTAAGGGCACGTAAATTTGTGCCGGAATTGCTATTTGCTGCCCTGTACCATCTTCATGGCCGAAACAATCAGCGCAGATACCTCTGTCATATTGGAAGGGATGATCAGCGTGGTGGTGGCATTGCTTGCTACCTTGCTGTAGGCATCCACGGCTCTCTCCGCTACCTTGAGTTGCACCGCTTGTTCACCACCGGGCTGGCGGATAGCGGCTGCAATGCGTTCAATGGCGGCTGCGGTGGCGTCTGCCACGGCGGTGATGGATGCCGCTTCACCCTGGGCCTTGTTGATGACCGCCTGCTTTTCGCCTTCGGAGCGGGCGATAAAGGCTTCGCGCTCACCGGTGGCTATATTGATTTGCTCCTGGCGGCGGCCCTCGGAAGCGGCAATCAGGGCGCGTTTTTCACGCTCGGCCGTGATTTGCGCTTGCATGGCGTGCAGAATTTCTTTTGGCGGAGTCAGGTCTTTGATTTCGTAGCGCAGCACCTTGACGCCCCAATTCAGCGCAGCCTCGTCGATGGCTGCCACCACCTGAGCGTTGATGATGTCGCGCTCTTCGAAGGTTTTGTCGAGTTCGAGCTTGCCGATAACCGAGCGCAGGCTGGTTTGTGCCAGTTGCGAAATAGCGATGATGTAGTTGCTCGAGCCGTAGCTGGCGCGCATGGCATCGGTCACTTGAAAGTACAGAATGCCATCCACTTGAAGTTGGGTGTTATCGCGCGTTATGCAGACTTGGCTGGCAATGTCCAGCGGAATTTCTTTCAACACATGCTTGTAGGCCACGCGGTCGACAAAAGGCACCAAAATGTTGAGCCCCGGGGTGAGGGTGCCGTGGTATTTGCCCAGACGCTCGATCACCCAGGCGTGCTGTTGGGGCACGACCTTGATGCTGCGGCTGATAAAGAGCACAGCAATGATGAGAATGACGATTGCGATTTCCATGGTGCTTCCTTGTGTTGTGCTTATCTAATCAAAATTTGTCGACCAGCAGTCGATTGCCAACCAGTTCTGCGACCCGGTGTGGCCCTGCGCTGGGGACAACGCCGGTGCGGTGAATAGCCGTCCAGCGCGCGCCGCGGTAATGCACATCCGCGGTGCCGTCTGCATTCCAGGCCTCAATCTGTACCGTCTCTCCAATATCCAGGTTGACGTTGACATTCGCCTGGGCCGGCGCCTCCTGATGGTTTCGCATTTGCCGAAGGTGCCAGATCACTACGGCACCTCCACCCATCAGAGCCGCAAGCACCATTTGAGGGGTCAAACCCCAACCCATGTGCGCAGCCAGCGCACCCGCCGCACAACCGACGCCCAGCATCAACAGATAAAAAGTGCCGGTGAGCAGCTCCGCGACAATGATGCCACCGGTTGCCAGCCACCAGAGGGTTGATTCGGCCATGTTGGAGGGTCCTGATGTGTTGACGACGCCACATTGTGGGCTAATTAGTGTGCGCCGCAACAAAACACACACTTTTAGTCCGTACACTTCGCGCCTATTTGCTGTCTTTTTGCCCTGTCGTTGGAGACCCGCTATGAAGTTTCGCTTTCCCATCATCATCATTGATGAAGACTTTCGCTCGGAAAACACCTCCGGTTTAGGTATTCGTGCGCTTGCGCAGGCCATTGAGTCTGAAGGTTTTGAGGTGCTGGGTGTTACCAGTTATGGCGATCTGAGTCAATTTGCGCAGCAACAAAGCCGGGCAAGCGCCTTCATTTTGTCAATTGACGACGAAGAATTTACCCCCGGACCGGACTTGGATCCTGCTGTGCTGAATCTGCGCCACTTTATTGAAGAAGTGCGGCGCAAGAACTTGGACGTGCCAATCTATGTTTATGGCGAAACCAAGACCAGTCGCCACATCCCTAACGACATCCTGCGCGAGTTGCACGGCTTCATTCACATGTTTGAGGACACGCCGGAGTTTGTCGCGCGCCACATCATCCGTGAGGCCAAGAGTTACCTGGAAGGTGTGCAGCCTCCGTTTTTCAAAGCCTTGCTGGATTACGCGGAAGATGGTTCCTACAGTTGGCATTGCCCCGGCCACTCCGGCGGTGTCGCATTCCTGAAGAGCCCGGTTGGTCAGATGTTTCACCAGTTTTTTGGTGAAAACATGCTGCGTGCCGACGTCTGCAACGCAGTGGAAGAACTAGGCCAGTTGCTGGACCACGATGGCGCCATTGGTGCCAGCGAACGCAACGCAGCGCGCATCTTCAATGCGGACCATTGCTACTTTGTGACCAACGGCACCAGCACCTCTAACAAGATGGTCTGGCACCACACGGTGGCACCCGGTGACGTGGTGGTGGTGGACCGCAACTGCCACAAGTCGATCCTGCACAGCATCATCATGACTGGCTCTATCCCGGTGTTTCTGAAACCGACGCGCAACCACTTTGGCATCATTGGCCCGATCCCCAAAGAAGAGTTTCAAATCGCCTCCATCCAGGCCAAGATTCGCGCAAACCCTTTGCTTAAAGGCGTGGATGCAGCCACAGTCAAACCCCGCGTGTTGACCATTACACAGTCGACCTATGACGGTGTGCTCTACAACACCGAGACCATCAAGAAAACGCTCGACGGCTACGTGGAAAACCTGCACTTTGACGAAGCCTGGCTTCCGCACGCGGCCTTCCACCCGTTTTACGGCACCTACCACTCCATGGGAAAGAACCGGGCGCGCCCCAAAACGGCCATGGTTTATGCCACCCAGTCCATCCACAAGTTACTAGCGGGCATCAGCCAGGCCAGCCATGTGCTGGTGCAGGATTCGCAGACCGTCAAACTAGACCGTCCGCTATTCAACGAGGCCTATTTGATGCACACCAGCACGAGCCCGCAGTACAGCATCATCGCCAGCTGCGATGTGGCTGCGGCCATGATGGAGCCACCCGGCGGAACGGCGCTGGTAGAAGAAAGCATCGCCGAGGCGCTGGACTTCCGCCGCGCCATGCGCAAGGTGGACGAGGAATATGGTGAGGACTGGTGGTTCAAGGTCTGGGGCCCGGAAAAGTTCGCCGAAGAAGGCATTGGACGAGCCAGTGACTGGGTGCTCAAGGGTGAAACTAAAACGGCCAAGGCCAACTGGCACGGCTTTGGCAAGATGGCTACCGGCTTCAACATGCTGGACCCGATCAAAGCCACGATCGTGACGCCGGGCATGGATTTGAACGGCAAATTCGCCAAGACCGGCATCCCGGCCAGCGTGGTGACCAAGTTCTTGGCTGAGCACGGCGTGGTGGTCGAAAAGACCGGGCTGTACAGCTTCTTCATCATGTTCACCATCGGCATTACCAAGGGTCGCTGGAACAGTATGCTGACCGCGCTGCAGCAGTTCAAAGATGACTACGACAAGAACCAGCCCATGTGGCGCATCCTGCCTGAGTTTTGCAAGAAGCACCCGCGCTACGAGAAGATGGGACTGGCTGATCTGTGCCAGTTCTTGCACACCCTGTATGCCAAGCATGACATTGCCCGCCTGACCACGGATATGTATCTGAGCGATCTGACACCGGCCATGAAGCCCAGTGACGCCTATGCCCACATTGCGCTACGCAAGACTGATCGGGTGGAAATTGACAAGCTCGAAGGCCGTATTACCGTTGGCTTGGTGACGCCTTACCCGCCCGGTATTCCTTTGTTGATTCCCGGCGAAGTGTTTAACAAGAAGATCGTGGACTACCTGAAGTTTTCCCGTGAATTCAACACGCGGTGCCCCGGCTTTGAGACCGATGTGCACGGTCTGGTCGAAGAGGTGGATGCCGACGGCAAGACGCACTATTTTGCGGATTGCGTGCGGGAGTAACAGCGCTAGTCGGCGGCCACAGCGCCCATGGTCTTGCTGTGTCCGCCGTCCACATACGTTATCTCTGCGGTTATGCCGCTGGCCAGATCGCTCAACATGAACGCGGCAACGTTTCCTACCTCGTCAATCGTCACATTGCGTCGTGTCGGCGCGGCGGCGGCTACATAGTTCAAGAGCTTTCCGAAGTCTTTCACGCCACTGGCGGCCAGCGTCTTGATCGGGCCAGCGCTGATTCCGTTAACGCGGATGGCGCGTCCATCAGGCAGGCAGCCTACAGCTTCAGCCAGATAGCGCACTGACGCTTCCAACGAGGCTTTGGCCAGACCCATCGTGTTGTAGTGTGGAATGATGCGCTCGGCACCCAGATAAGTCAGGGTCAGCAGGGCGGCCTTATCGTTCAGGTAGGGCAGGGCGGCCTTGGCCATGGCCGGGAAGCTGTAGGCACTGATGTCGTGGGCAATTTTGAAGTTTTCGCGGGTCAGGCCATCCAAAAAATTACCGGCAATGGCATCACGCGGCGCAAAGCCAATGCTGTGCACGAAGCCATCAAAGCTGGGCCAGGTTGCGGACAGGTCTTTGAACAGGGCCTCGACTTGGGCGTCGTCACCCACATCGCAATCAAATATGAGCGACGACTCGAATTCAGCGGCGAACTCGGTGATGCGGTCCTTGAAGCGCTCGCCCACATAGCTGAACGCTAGTTCGGCCCCCTCACGCCTGCACGCCTTGGCAATGCCGTAAGCAATAGAACGGTTGGAAAGAACTCCGGTAATCAACAACCGCTTGCCAGCTAAAAAGCCCATAACGTCCTCATGAATAAGTTTCTTCCTGTAGTGCAGAATTGTCGCATGCGTTTTTTGTTGCTGCTTGTCGTTTATCTGTGTGCTGTGCCCTGTTGGGCGGCCCATGGCTATGCACTTTGGGACGACTTCAAATACCCGCAAGGGTTTAGCCACTTTGACTACGTAAACCCCAACGCGCCGAAGGGCGGCGAGTTGCGACTTGTTAGCAATTTGCGTGTGTCGACCTTTGACAAGTACAACCCCTTCACTATCAAGGGGTCGGCCCCGGCTTACCTCAGCCAATTACTTTTTGATAGCCTGTTGGCGGGCTCACTGGATGAGACTGCAACCGCCTACGGTCTGCTAGCCGAAGACGTGCAGATTGCGCCGGATCGCATGAGCGCCACTTTTCGTCTGCGCGCCAATGCCCGCTTTCACAACGGTGACCCGGTCTTGGCTCTGGACGTAAAACACAGCTTTGACATTCTGAATGGTCCCTTTGTCTCGCCTGGACTGCGCAGCACGTTGGAAGACGTAGCAGGCGCCGATGTGGTGGACCCACTGACGGTGCGCTATCGCTTTAAGAAACCCAATCGCGAGTTGCCGCTCACCGTGGGCGGCTTGCCGGTATTCAGCCACCGTTGGGGTGAGGGCAAGCCCTTTGATCAGGTGGTGATGGACATTCCCATAGGCAGCGGACCGTACAAAATCGGACCTGTGTTATTTGGTAAAGACATTACCTATGTGCGTGACCCGGCCTACTGGGCCAAAGGCCTGAGTGTGCGGGTCGGCTCGGCCAACTTCGACCGCATTCTGGTCAAAATTTACAAGGACAACACGGCACGGCTTGAGGCGTTGAAAGCCGGCGAGTTCGACCTGATGCGCTTCTTCTCGGCCGGTGATTGGGCCCGGCGCGTCAATGGCCGCAAGTTTGACAGTGGCGAACTGGTGAAGGCGGAGTTTCAGCACCGACTACCTACGGGTTTTCAAAGCTATGTCCTCAACACCCGTCGACCGCTGCTAAAAGACGTGCGGGTCCGCCAGGCTCTTGGGCTGGCCCTCGACTATGAGTGGATGAATCGCCAGATGTTTTACGGTGCCTACCAGCGCGTGCAAGGCCTATTTGGCAATACGGACTGTCAGGCGCAGGGCTTGCCCGATGCACAGCAACTGGCCCTGCTGCAACCCTGGCGAAGCCAGATTCCGGAAGCCGCTTTGGGTCCCATGGCAGTGGCTCCGCGTACGGATGGCGAGAACAGCCTGCGCGGTAATTTGCGCCAGGCCCAACAGTTGCTGAAGGATGCTGGATGGGAGTACCGAGACGGCGCATTGCGCAACGCGAAGAACCAGGTGCTGGAACTAGAGATGCTGGACAGCAATGAAGGTAGCACCCGCGTGGTCAGCCCATGGGCGCGCAATCTGGAAAAGATCGGCGTGAAACTCAATTTCCGCGCGGCAGATTTTTCGCTTTATCAGCAGCGCCTGCAAAAGTTCGACTTTGACATTACTTCGCTCGCCTACGGTGGCACCAACAATCCGGGCCAGGAATTTGCCGATCTTTTTGGATCAAAGGCAGCAAGCCAGGAAGATTCCGGCAACCACAGCGGCATCCAAAGCCCGGCAGTGGATGCGCTGATCACGCAAATGGTGAGCGCAAAGTCCAAGGCTGAACTGCTGCCGGCCTGCCGCGCGCTGGACCGTGTCATCGCCCATAGCCATATCCTGATTCCGCAATGGTCGGCTTCCACTCACCGCATGGCCTACAACGCCTGGCGCCTGGCCAAACCGGACGCGATTCCACCCTATTCGCCGGGTGAAAGCTGGGCCATTGAAACCTGGTGGGCTCGCTGATGGGTGCTTACATTCTCAAGCGCCTGGCGCTCATGTTGCCGACACTGTTTGGGGTACTTTTTTTAACCTTTGTGGTGGTTCAGTTCGTGCCCGGTGGACCGGTCGAGCAGTATCTGGCGGAGGCCAAGGCCGGCAAAGGCAACAGCGCCGAGGGCGGTCTGAGCTACCGCGGTTCGCAGGGCGTGGATCCCAAGCGCATTGAACAGGCCAAGGCTTTGTATGGCTTTGACAAACCTGCACCGGAGCGCTTCTGGCGCATGCTGGTCCAGTTTGCACACTTTGATTTGGGCACCAGCTTTTTCCAAAACCGCGCAGTTTCGCAACTGATCTGGGAAAAGTTGCCGGTGTCCATGAGCCTGGGTCTATGGACTTTCTTCATTAGTTACCTAGTGGCGGTTCCGCTGGGCGTGGCCAAGGCGGTGCGTGCCGGTTCGCGCTTTGATTTGGTCACAACGCTGCTTATTTTGGTGGGCTACGCCATACCTGGCTTTGTGTTGGGCGTGGCCTTGCTAGTCGTCTTTGGTGGGCAGTTGCAATGGTTTCCGCTGCGCGGGCTGACCTCCAGCAACTGGGAGCAGATGGCCTGGGGCGCACGCATAACCGATTACCTTTGGCACATCGCCATGCCGGTAACCGCCATGGTGCTGGGAAGCTTTGCTGTCACTGCCATGCTCACCAAGAACGCCTTCCTTGAAGAGATCCGCAAACAATACGTGGTGACAGCCCGTGCTAAGGGTCTGTCCGAGCAACGTGTGCTGTGGAAACATGTGATGCGAAATGCGCTGATCCCCATCGTCACTGGTTTTCCAGCGGCATTTATTGGCGCCTTCTTCACCGGCTCGTTGCTGATTGAAACCCTGTTCTCGCTCGATGGCCTCGGCTTGCTGAGTTACGAAAGCGTTATCCGACGCGATTACCCGGTAGTCATGGGCACACTTTTCTTATTTACCTTGATCGGGCTGGTTACAAAATTAGTTTCCGATCTTTGCTATGTCTGGGTGGACCCGCGTGTCAAGTTTGACTAAACCCACTGCGTCCCAGTCCCCCACCCGGCGCGCGTGGTTGCGTTTCCGGCGCAACCGGCTGGGCTTTGTCAGTCTGGTGATTTTTTGCACCTTGGTTCTATTGAGCCTTGCGGCGGAACTGGTGTCGAACGACAGACCACTGGTCGTGGTGTATCAGGGGCAGGCCTACTGGCCCATGGTCAAGGACTACCCGGAGACCACCTTTGGCGGCGACTTCGCCACGCCCACCGACTATCTGGACCCATTTATCCGCCAAAAACTCAGCGAGCCGGGTAACTGGGCACTGTTTGCACCCAACCGCTACGGGCCCAAGACGCTGAACTACTTTGCCAAGTCGCCCAATCCCGCGCCACCCACCTTCGAAAACTGGCTGGGTACGGACGACCGGGGGCGTGACTTGCTTGCCCAACTGATCTACGGCTTTCGGGTCAGTGTGCTTTTTGCGCTGGCCCTCACGTTCACTGGTGTAGTGTTAGGTGTTATCACCGGTGCCATTCAGGGGTTTTTTGGTGGAAAGACTGATCTGGCATTCCAACGCTTTATCGAAATTTGGGGTTCGATGCCGGAGCTTTACCTGCTCATCATCTTCAGCGCCGTGTTTGCACCCAGTGTCTCCCTGCTGCTGGTACTGCTCAGCCTGTTTGGCTGGATGGGGCTGTCCGACTATGTGCGCGCCGAGTTTTTGCGTAACCGTCAAATGGACTATGTGCGGGCAGCTCGCGCTCTGGGTGTCTCCAACTGGAGGATCATCGTGCGCCATGTGCTGCCCAACAGTCTTACACCGGTCGTTACTTTCCTGCCCTTCCGCATGAGCGGCGCGATTTTGGCACTGACTTCGCTGGACTTCCTGGGCCTTGGCGTTCCGCCGGGCACGCCTTCATTGGGCGAGTTGTTGTCGCAGGGCAAGAACAGCATCGACGCCTGGTGGATCTCGCTGTCCACCTTCGCGGTTTTGGTTATCACACTGCTGCTATTGACCTTCATGAGTGACGCATTGCGCGATGCGGTGGACCCGCGAAAGGCGCAGGAATGACTCTGTTAAGGGCGCAGGGCTTAAGCATTTCTTTTGCTGGCAACGCCGTCGTACATGGCGTGGATTTCGAAGTGGCAGCGGGAGAAAAGCTGGCGCTGGTCGGCGAATCGGGCTCCGGAAAGACGGTTACGGCGCTGAGCCTGCTCGGTTTGGCTGAAGGCGCTGCCGTGGAGGGACAGGTCCTATTCGAAACACCGGACGGTGTGGTCGACTTGCTGCGCCTCAAGCCCCGCGAGTTGCAGGCCATACGGGGGCAGGACATTGCCATGATTTTCCAGGAACCGATGACGGCATTGAATCCTCTGTTCAGCATCGGTGAACAGATCGCCGAAGTGTTGCAACTAAAGATGGGCCTGAGGGCTAGTGACGCTGTGCAGAAGGCCATTGGGCTCATTGCCGATACCGGCATTGCGGACCCCGAGCGACGCGCCCAGGCCTACCCGCACCAACTTTCCGGTGGACAACGACAGCGCGCCATGATTGCAATGGCCCTGGCCTGCAGCCCCAAACTATTGATCGCAGATGAGCCGACCACAGCGCTGGATGTGACAGTGCGGCAGCAAATTCTCGATTTGCTCGATGGCCTGCAGAAGAAGATGGGCATGGCCGTGCTGCTAATCACCCACGACCTCAACATGGTGCGTCGCTTTGCGGACCGGGTGGCGGTAATGGAGCGCGGACACATCGTGGAGCAGGGCAGGGTGGCTGACATCTTTGCCCACCCGGCCCATGCCTACACGCGCACTTTGCTGGCCAGTCGCCCTGTCCGCAATGTGGTGGAATTTGCGCCAGATGCGGCGGATTCCATCGTGGCTCAGGGTCTGCGCGTGGTCTACCCCGTGCCCAAACCGGGCATTGCTGGTTGGTTCAGTAAGGGTGAGTTTGTCGCGGTGCAGGGTGCGGATTTAAGGTTGCAGGACGGTCAGACGCTGGGCATCGTCGGTGAATCAGGCTCCGGCAAATCGACACTGGCCTTAGCGGTGCTCGGTCTGCTGCCGTTTTCTAACGAAGTGCGAGTCTTTGGCGAACCCTGGGGGCTGGGCCGCGCTTCTGACTTACTGAACCGCAGGCGTTTGCAGGTCGTCTTTCAGGACCCGTTTTCTTCTCTTTCGCCGCGCATGACGGTAGAAGAAATCGTCGGCGAAGGTCTGTCGGTTCATGCACCAGAGTTGCCGTCATCCGGAGTGCGTCAGCGCGTGCTGGCTACCTTACAGGACGTCGGCTTGGAGGAATTCCAGTTTCCAGGCTTGTTGCAGCGCTATCCGCACCAGTTCTCAGGTGGCCAGCGGCAGCGCATTGCGATCGCCCGCGCGCTGATCGTTGAGCCCCGCGTGCTCGTGTTGGATGAACCCACCAGCGCTTTGGACGTCACTATGGCGCAACAAATACTGCAATTGCTGCAGCGTCTGCAGGCCGAGCATGGGCTGGCCTATTTGTTGATTACCCACGATGTCGATGTAATTAAGGCAATGGCACACGAGGTAATCGTGATGAAAGACGGCCAGATTGTTGAGCACGGAACCATAAAAACAGTGTTTGAAACCCCCACTCAGGACTACACGCGTACCTTGCTTGCGGCCACCGAACAATTCCCTTAAAAATCAAGGCACTTAGCCCTGTTTTGAAGTACAATCCAAGCTCACGACCAAACGGGCGGGTATTTACCGCCCGTTTTTTTTGGCCGATTGTTTTTGGTATGTGTTTTACAGCAGTAGATTTAGAAGTGGGGAAAGAGCGGCGTGGCGTTACAGGCAATCGTTGAGCAGACAGTTAGCGGCTTAGGTTATGACTTGGTGGAAATTGAACGTTCCGCCGGGGGATTGCTGCGCATCACTATCGATTTGCCCTGGACCAAACCTGCTGAAGATGGTGTTGCTGTAGACAAGTTTATCAACGTGGAAGATTGCGAGAAAGTAAACCGGCAGTTGTTGTTTGCGTTAGAGGTGGATGGTATTGAGTACAAACGGCTTGAGGTGTCCTCGCCTGGTATTGATCGGCCCTTGCGACATGCCGCAGATTTTGAGCGTTTTGTTGGATCTGTGATTGACGTCACGCTCAAGGCGCCCATGGGCGCTGCGGCTAACGGACAGGTTCATGCCAGTCGCAAGAAGTTTCGCGGCACCCTGGAGCGCGTTGTTGCTGCAGAAGGTGTTGTGAATTGGCAAATCGTCTGGAGCGATGTTCCCCCGACGAAGCCGGGCCAAAGAATTAGTAAGAAGCGTGTGCCACCACCGATGCAGGTGCTTGGCTTTACGCTGGATGAAATACGTGAATCGCGCTTGGCTCCAATTGTGAGCTTCAAGGGGCGCGGACAAGGTGGCAGTACGGGGGGCGAAGAGCCTGCCGTGGGTCAATCGGTTTAGTTTTGTTGTTGA